>JAIPHN010000038.1 GCA_021735185.1 Candidatus Bipolaricaulota bacterium | reverse complement strand
TTCCCCCAGAGCATGTGTACACAGGTCGTCGCAGGCTCCCCAGTTATCCACGTATTTCTCAACCCAGCTTTCGAAGCGGGCGAAATCATCACGTTCGTATTCGGATTTTAACCTATAAGCCCACTGAAACGCGATCGTCAGGTTCTCGGAAATTCCGGTTTCAAGCATTTCCTCGCAGATCTCGAAGATATCCTTTTTTGATCGATTCTTGATCTCACCGTAATATCGCCGGGCGAGCCTTCGAACCTCGCCTGTCCTGACGCCGTAGTTATCTATCTCGTTGTTGAAGTAATTCTGTACTCCTTCTTTGTAATCCTCGTCTACCATTTCCAGTAATTCGGATTCAATCCCGGTGATCAAACTCTCCTCCATTTGCATCCACCTCTTTCATATTATGTCATAAGGATTCTATCGTGGCCAGCTCTCCTTGATTTAATTGTACCTGAGACGTGAGATTCTCTCCTTTAAGACAAACTTCTAAGTGGGCACGATAGCGCAGCATTTTACCTGTAAAAACTCGCTTTGGAAACCGCTTGATAAAACCAGGGATCAATTTCCAGTGAGGGATATTTCCATAACCAGCTAAGTCCAACTGTTTTAGAGTGATAGTTACTAAAGTGAAACCTACTACCATGAAGGCACCGGTTTGAGCACGCGAGTCGGAAACTTCTCGGCCCGGTAAGCCCGGAGGTTCTACATTTATTTCACCCTTTAAGGTCTTTCTTAAATCCCGTCACGCCGAACTGAAACCACCACCCCCCTGCTTCTGCCAATACTCGAGCGATAGGTCAAAAGGCAGGCTTTCGGGCGGGCGTGGGAGCCCGCCCTGCTTCTGTTGAAATGGTTCAAGAGACTAATAATGATATCTATGATCTTTGGTGAGAGGTGAACCCCAAAACTTAGTAACTATCAGGATAAATCCCGAAATAAAAAGCCTCCCGGAGCCTTCCGGGAGGCATAAATGGCACTCAGGTTTTGACTTGAACTAGGTTCTAGCGTTACTCTTCCTGGGTTAACCCATCAGTCGTTTCGTTTTCTTCCTCTTCTTTTTCACATTGCTTCCCGGAAAATTTCTCAACTGCCTCGGGTATCATCTCGATTAGCGAATCGAACTTTGATTCCTTGGCTTTTATTGAAGCTACTGAAACTTCTCCGTCTTTAGCTATTATTAGGGCCGCGGGTTCTATCTTAACTCCTCCGCCGGCTCCGCCGCCTCCTCCTTTGTCTCCGGAAGAACCTTCCTCGCCTTCTCCTCCACCGCCGCCGTAACCCACACTCATTTTGCTTACTGGAATGACGGTAGCTCCCTGAATTTCCATCGGTTCACCAAATATTGAGCTCGTGCTCGCATAACTCTTTAGATCATCTGCCAGCTGTTCGATCATTTCGTCTACTTTCATCTGTAAAACCTCCGTGTAAAAAGATTTTGAACTGATAACTCAACTATTTCTCGCCAGCCTCCAGACCTTTCGCTTTGGCAGGTTCCAGAGGGTAATAATAATCAGTAAAACTACGTGGATTAATCTAATTTCCACGCCAAATGTTCCCGACAAATCCAGTTTTTCTTCCTCGAACTCGGGCCGCACGTCGATCCTGGCGGACGGCAAGTCACGAACGAGAATTCCTTTCAATTCTTCTATGAATCCGAATATGGTTCCGGTAAGGCACGGATCTCCGGAGCCAATTCTGCCCTTCAAATCCAGTTTTGCAATCCTGCCGTGCGTTCTCAGAAAATTAAGGCCGTTCTTCAGTAAATTTGAAAAATCCGATACCAGCTGCAGCCACCCAATCGTATTCTTTATTCGATCTTTCGTCTTCCGCTCTACCTTTTCTCCTTCCTCATTTTTAGTTTCCTCTTTCTCCTTGACTTCCTCGTCCTCTTTGATTTCCTCATCGGAACCTCCGGGATACAGGGTGAATTCCCACTTCGAAAAACTGGCCGAAAGGACCAACCCGTCTTCGTCCCCCTGCAGTTGGAGCCCTATCCACCTGGTTAAAAGGAAAAACAATAAAGCAAGTACTGAGGTGAGAGTAATCCAGAGGATCATAATCTTCCTCCTGTACCCGTTTCATAGCCTTTGAGAACGAGATTAGACAACATTCCGAATACCGGAAGTTTCCGTGTAAAAACCGAAACCCCAAGAGCAGGAAAAGTGGACTTCAGGTTCGCATCCACAAACCACTTTTCGTTTTCTCTCACTTTATCTCAGCTCCCTACTGATTCACACCCTCATTTTTGACAGTATTATTATCTAAGTTTCCTACCCGGATTCCCTCGGCGGAAAGTCCTTTCGTGTCTCCTACAAATGGTGGAATTCGGAAAATTTTCACCGCTTTCGGTGGTTAAAGCCTTCCCCGGCGGGATTTTTCCCAGGTCAATAACCCCTTTGGTTTGTATAAGAGAGAAATAAGCAGGGGTTACGGTTACGAAATCAAATAGGAAAGGTGAAATGAAAAAGGAAATACTTAAGTAAAAATTACCACCCGGGACCCCTTTTAACTGCCGGTTTAATCAAGGCTTTAACTCCGTGAGCTTATTCTTTTCTCAACTTCCAGAAGGAGGCCTTTGACCTCTTTCCCCTGTCCATGTTCCCATGTGGATACAGCGGCATTGATACCTACCTCGACGGAGATTAAGTCGGTTTCTCGGTTCCATCGATTCACGACATCCGCCAACCGGTTCTTCAATTCATCGACCGGTTCTTCGGGGTCGGGGAAGACGAGGAGGAATTCGTCGCCCCCGTAACGCACTATCAGGTCGGCGGATTGGAAGCTTTCCTTTAAAAGGCCGACGACTTTGAGCAAAACCTCGTCCCCGGTAAGGTGTGAGTGACGGCTATTTACTTTCCTTAGGCCGGAGAGATCAAACATTAGAAAGGTGACAGGGACTTCGGCGTATCATTTTCCTTCGTCCATTTCCGTTTGAATTGTTTTATTGAAGTATTCTCGACTACATAAATCAGTAAGGGAATCCAGCCGGCTCCCGTCGTCGAGCTCCCCCTTAGATTCTCCAATATTATCTATACCCATAGAAGAAATCGAAGCAAAACTTTCTATCGGCTGCAGGCTTTCCGGGTCAGGAACCAGACCGTGCTCCGGATCGTCAACTGAAATTTGACCGATGATTTTATCTTTTCTGTAAAGCGGTACGTAAAGCGAATCGTCGGGATGCCAGTTGAGCGTTTCCTCTTCCCCCAGCTTACTTTCTATCTTCACCCCCGCATCAAATTTTTCTTCCCGTTCCTCATGAGGTACGTAGTAAGAATTGCTCAGCTTGTAAGCCGGATCGAACTTGCGTTGATCGACGCTCATACCTTCAAGGTCGCTATTTTCCAGGGTTTTCGCGTCTTCTTCGCTCAAACTACGATGTCCGTAGTGTTTGACACGGGCAGGTTCGGGAGCCCCCGGATCGATCGGCCGATCAAATATAGAAATTATTGCTCTCCGGAATACGGTGGTCTCGACTACTACATCCAGAGTGTTCTCCACGACCTGTTCAATCGAATCAGCGGAGCGAATTTCTTTGCTGAATCGAAAAAGCCTTTCGCTCTGGTGACTACTAGTAACGTCGTCCTTATACTTGCTCTTCGTTTCGGTATCGAAGTGCATCTTACCTTTCTCAAGAAGAACCTCGAGAAAAGCATCAACCACCTGAGAGTCGAATTGAGTTCCTTTGTTGTCTTTCAGCTCAGCTATGGCCTCCTCCTTCGAAAGGGCATCGCGGTAAGGTCGATTGGACCGCATAGCGTCCCATGAATCGACAACGGCAATAATTCTCGCTTCTAACAGTATCTCGTCCCCGGAAAGGCCTCTGGGGTAACCCTCTCCGTCGACCCGCTCGTGGGTCTGTTCCACGATCTTACCCGGTCTATCCATTTTCTCGGCCCCTTCGAGCATCTCTCGCCCCCAGACAGTATGATTTTCCATTATTTCCCATTCTTCGTCGGTCAAACTCCCTTCTTTTTCTAAAATACGATCCGGCACCCGTGCTTTGCCCAGATCGTGAAATAAGGCAGCGTATTTTAGATTCCTCAACTTTTCCGAATTCAACCCGAGCCTCCTCCCGATCTCGTGGCTCATCCTGAGCAGACGCTTGGAGTGACCGTCCATCTGCTCAGTCGACTCGATTTCCTCGGCGAGTTCCAGGTAGTCCTCTATCTCCTGACGCATGAAGTGAAAGGCAGGTTGAGAAGATAAATAAAGGAGGACCACGTCGGTCCTTGTCTCGAACCAAGATTCACCCTCTATTCCTTGACGGGATATATAATCGCCAGTTTCCAGCTTTAACGGGGGTGATGCCTCAGTATAAGCCAGCTCTCCCCTTATCACGTAAATAAACTCAAACCCTTCCCAGTCTTCTGGGGCATAAAGGTGAAAAGTAGTATCTTCAGCGATCTTCTGCTTCATTACTTCCAGGGAATGGTGGCGGGCAAGGAGTCTGATGTCCGTAGTGGACTTGCTTACCTTATCCAGATACTCCTCTCGTTTATGGATAAAAGATGGTTTTTTCATGATATTCCGAAGAAGTATAAATGTATATACCTATAGTGTCAATTCAATTAAATTGGATAGAATAGAGTAAGGTAGGTTCCCACAAATAAGAAAAAGATAAAGGACTTGCCCATGCCCCCCTTCTTTAAAAACTTCTCCTTTTCCGGTGCCTTTGTTTTGTATCAAGCCAGCACTTAGTTGGTTAACTTTAACGGACCCGATGGGGTGGATCATTTTCAACAATAATTACTGGGTAGTTTTCATTAATAATTTACAATCCTCGGGTTTCCGGGCACGTATTGGTAATTTACACTATCAACCGGGGCAGCTAAACGGATAAATGTTGAATTCACCTCCGACAAAAAGACCATGGAATTGGACCCCTCCATCTACTTAACATCGAGCAAGAGAAAGTTCGGCCCGATAGTTTGCCCAGTTGAGTAATGTTCTCTAGAATAATTTTGGTAACTAGTGTTCTGGAATACTTGAGCGGGTATACTTGTCTGGTACCTTATCAACTGGCGAAATAGTGCTGAACAGGATTGATTTTTTAAATAGTAGGGGAAATTCATACTGGGTTTATCCCGTATCCCCTTCAAGTTCTCAGGAAATGGGTTATCCGGAATCAGAACAAGCATTAACAGGAAACGGGTTTAAATAAGAAGGTTGGAGAGCATCCTGTTCGTCCGAAATGAAGACATTTTATCGGAGGTTAATCAGTAATATATGCTACTAGGAATAGATATAGGCTCGATAACCGTCAAAGTAGTCCTTCTCGATGAAAGTGCCACATTGCTTGAAAACTATTATCTCAGATCCCGGGGAGAACCGATAAGTACCGTTATCGACATACTCGATGACCTGTTTAAAAAATTCGATCCCGGTAATGTGCGGGCTCTTGGAACTTCGGGTTCGGGAGGATCGCTTTTTGCAGATCTTCTCGACGGCGAACACTATAACGAACTAATCGCCCAGGCAGAGACGGTCAGTCGACGATACCCCAGGACCAGAACTGTAATTGAAATGGGTGGCCAGGATTCCAAACTGTTGATCCTCGAAGAATCAGGGGAGAAAAAGGAAATCGTTGATTTTGCCCTCAACAGTCAGTGCTCTGCCGGGACCGGTTCCTTTCTCGATCAGCAGGCGGATAGACTCGGTCTTTCGATTGAAAAATTCTCGGAACTCGCACTGGAATCGGATAATCCACCGCGGATAGCGGGACGATGCTCGGTCTTCGCCAAATCCGATATAATTCACCTCCAGCAGGTCGGAACTTCCCAGGCTGATATAGTAAACGGACTCTGTTACGCGGTAGCGCGTAACTATCTCGGTGACGTTGCCAAGGGAAAAAAGATACGGGGACCCGTCCTTTTACAGGGAGGAGTCTCTCGTAATCAGGGAATGGTCCGGGCTTTCAAGGATCTACTGGAACTGGAAGAAGGCGAATTAATAATTCCCCGACAAGAAGTACTGATGAGCGCAATCGGGTCGGCGCTTCTAGCTGGAGATAGGACCAAAGGCTCTGAAGTTAACTGGGGAGAGAAGAAAGCAAAATTGAAGAAAAAAGCGGAAAGCAGGGAAGAGATAGGCAATCGTCCTCCTCTTGTTCCGATGGAACAAGAGAAATGCTCTGTAGATGGGGATGATACGGAACTAGATTTTCAAAGCAACGAAGAAATGATTACCCGGGGTGAGAAAGAAGGGATTTACCTCGGCATCGACGTCGGCTCGATAAGCACCAACCTTGTAGCGGTAAACGGAGAAGAGGACCCGCTCGGGAGAGTCTATTTGAAAACAGCGGGAGAACCAATAGCCGCCACCCAGAAAGGTCTGAGGAGGCTCAAAGATGGGATCGAAGAGGGGGTGGAGGTTAAAGGCATAGCCGTGACGGGCTCGGGCAGGGAGATGATCGGGAGCCTTATCGGGGCTGACCTGACGAAAAACGAAATCACCGCCCAGGCTACCGCCGCAACCCGGATGGACTCCGAGGTCGATACCATCTTCGAAATCGGAGGTCAGGACTCAAAATACATCAGACTAAAGCAGAAAACGGTAACTGACTTTGCAATGAACAAGGCCTGCGCAGCCGGTACCGGTTCCTTTCTCGAAGAACAGGCGGGGAGACTGAATATTGATATATCGGAATTCGGAGAAATTGCCCTGGAATCGCCATCCCCGGTCGATCTGGGTGAACGGTGCACTGTATTCATGGAATCCGACCTGATACACCATCAACAGAGAGGTGCAGCCAAAAGAGAGCTGATTGCCGGACTTGCCTACTCCATCGCCATTAATTATCTCAACAGGGTCGTGGGTAAAAAAGAAGTCGGGGAAAAAGTCTACTTCCAGGGAGGCGTGGCCGGAAACGAGGCAGTTGCAGCGGCCTTCCGCCAGCTGCTGGAGGACAGGGAGATCGTAGTACCGGAGCACCACGAAGTTACCGGAGCTTATGGTGCTGCCGTCCTGGCAAAAGAACATCATGGAAACACGGGAAGGGAAGAAAGCAGCTTTTATGGATTTGAGTTCGGGAATAGAGAATTCGAGACTTCCAGCTTTACCTGCGAAGATTGCTCAAATCACTGTGAGATAAAACGGGTTCAGCTTACCGGAGAAGAGCCGCTATATTATGGAAGCCGCTGCGGCAAATACGACTCGACCCGGGAAGGCGACAATAAAAATAAAAAAAGGGGAAAAGATACAATCGGGGAGTTGCCCGACTTATATGATTATCGCAACAGCCAGTTCTGGGGCGAGGATTTTCACAAACCGGATAACCGGTCAACTAGAGTTTACTCGTCCTTAACGGAAACGACCGAAGGCAGTATCGGGATTCCCAGAGTTCTTCTCTTCTGGAGCAAGTTTCCCTTCTGGTCCACTTTTTTCAGGACCCTGGGCTACGATGTCGTCCTATCGAAAAAAACGGATAAATCTTTGATAAGGGAATCCTCTCAAAACGCGACTTCAGAGACCTGCCTTCCCTCAAAAATCTCTTACGGCCATATCAGCAACCTCCTCTCCTGCGCCGAGGAAGGCGGGGGACTGGACTACCTGTTTCTCCCCGCGATGGTCAGCAACGACCATGGGAACACGAACACCAGAACGAATTACAACTGCCCCCTTGTTCAGGGATTACCCTATATTTCAAACGGTCAGTTCGACTTCGGAAGATCCGATTACCCGGTGAAGTTAATCACGCAGGCTTTCCATTTCTATTCCGAAGAACGGTTAATGGGGGAGTTAAAGGATCTGGGAAGAACCCTGGGAAAATCTCAATCGAAAATCGAGGAAGCTTACGAAAAAGCCGGCGGCGCAGAAGATAGAGCAAAAAACAACTGCGTGGAAAAGGGGAAAGAAGTGGTGGGAGAACTCGGTCCTTCGCAAATCGGCCTCGTAGTTATGAGTAGATCTTACAACGGTTGTGATTCCGGGCTAAATATGAAAATTCCGGAGAAATTACGGGAACTGGGCGCCGTCCCGATACCGATAGATTGCCTGCCGCTGGAGGAGATTAACCCGGACAAACTTCATCCAGACATGCAGTGGGACTGGGGTAAGAGAATTTTGAGCGCCGCGACTTTCATCAAAAATCAGCGCAACCTCTACGGACTTTATCTGTCCCACTTCCGTTGCGGGCCCGACTCGTTTATAATCCGATACGCCAGGGAAATACTGGAGGATGAGCCCTTTCTCCACCTGGAGCTGGACGAACACAGCGCCGACGCCGGATTGATAACCCGCTGTGAGGCTTTCCTCGACTCGTTAAAGCAACGTCGGAACTACCGGAGGAAAGAACGAGTCGACGATCCGGAGGGGGACGAACCGACCAAAGTTGACAAAGAGAAAACGGGTAGCGTATTATAGCTTATCCCGGAACTTACCGTTAAAACTATAAAATCGGTGACTAACTTGAGTGAACAGGACCTAATTAACGTACATTCCGATGTAGATAGAAGCCTGGAGAAGGATAAAAAGATCTACGTTCCTTACATGTCCGATCACGGCCATGCACTTGTCGGAGCTTTCCGAAATCAGGGACTTAACACGACAATGCTCTCAAAACCCGGCTCCGACTGTCTCGATTACGGGCGTCGTTACTCCGAGGGCGGAGAGTGCCTGCCGTTCATCGTAACCACGGGACAATTAATCAAGCTAATCAAAGAAGAACCGAACTTCGAACCGGAAAGTTCCGCCTTTTTTATGCCAACGTCTTCTGGTCCCTGTCGCTTCGGGCAGTATCATACGGCCCAGAAGCTGATTCTGGAACACATGGGTAAATCGGTGGAGATAATCTCACTCGAAGCTTACAACTCTTATACTTCGGAAAACCTGGGACTGGATTTTCGTAACCTGGCCTGGCAGGGTATAGTAGCGGTTGATTACCTGCAGAAATTGCTCTGGCGGAATCGACCGTACGAGAAAGAATCGGGAAAAACCGATGCCATTTACGAGGAAAGTCTGGAGGATATAAAAGACGGAATGTCGGAAGACGGAACGCGCGGGCTAATAACGGCTCTGAAGGGAGTCGGGAAAAAGTTCGATTCGATCGAAACCGGTCCAAGAAATCGACCGTTAGTCGGGATAGTTGGGGAAATATACGTCAGGGCAAACGATCTCTGCAATTCCAACCTCGTCCGCCTGATTGAAGACCTGGGGGGAGAAGCGAGAGTCGGGCCGATGGCGGAATGGTTCTATTATACAAACAGAAAGAAGAAACAGGACGGCTTTCGCGACCGGAAACTTCTGAAATATCTCAAGGGCTGGGCAAAGGACCTCGTCCAGCACTACGGGGAAAACAGGGTAAGGAGTAAGTTCGCCGATTACCTGGACGAACTCGACCTGGAGGAACCTTCAGTGGGGGAACTAGCGGATAACAGTCATCCTTATATCCCGGAGGATTATCGGGGGGAACCGGTACTCGAAATCGGAAAAGCTATCGATTACGCGAGACAAGGTGCAGATGGCATCATTACAGTGACCCCTTTCAGCTGCATGCCCGGCGCGATGATAATTTCCGTCTCGGATCTCGTCAAAAAGGATCACGACAATATACCCTGGCTCAATCTGACTTTTGACGCTCAGCGCTCCACGAACATAAAAACACGCCTGGAGCCATTTATCTTTCAGGCAAAGAAGTACAGGGAGAAGAGTCCTGAACCGGAAAAAGAAGAAAATTAATCCCGGGAACAGGTTCTATTTGATTAGATCTCCGCTATACCTTTTCGTACCGCGTACAGCGCGACTTGAGTTCGGTTGGCGAGGTCCAGCTTACCCAGAATATTACTTACGTGAGATCGAACCGTTCTTTCGCTAATATACAGTCTATCGGCTATATCGTCGTTTGGTAGCCCCTCTGAAACCAGTTCCAGCACTTCCGTTTCCCTCTCGGTCAAATCCTCCGAGGATTCTTCTTCGTTTTGCATGGAACGAAGCACGGTACCGGCAACCTTTGGGTCGAGGGTTGATTCGCCCTGGTAAACGTCGCGGATCGCCCCAACCAGTTCATCGGGGGACGCGTCCTTGATCAAATAACCGGTAGCGCCCGCTTTTATCGCCTGAATTATTCTCTCCTCTTCGGAAAAACTGGTGAGTATCAGTATTTTCCCTTCCGGGTTATCTTCAATAATCCTCTTCGTTGCTTCCACTCCGTCCATCTCGGGCATGACCAGATCCATCAAAATCACGTCCGGACTTCTCTGGCTCGCCTTTGCCACCGCCTCTCTCCCATCGGATGCTTCCCCGATTACCTCCAGAGAAGGCTCAGTTTCGACAAGCGCTTTTATTCCGGACCGGACTACTCTATGATCGTCAACTATGAAAAGTTCAATATTTTCTCCATCACTGCTCATATTATCACTCGCTCGCATCACTTGGGTATTTTAACTGAGATCGTGGACCCTTCACCAGGCTTCGATTCAATTGAGAGTTTTCCGCCAATTTTTGCTACTCTTTCCCCCATGTTCTTAAGCCCCATCCCACCGCTAACACGTGCCTCTCCAAGGTCAAAACCACACCCATCATCAGTCACCGTTAAGTCCATTTCTTCTCCTCGAGAGTCCAGAAATACTCCGACTTCTGTCGCCCCCGCATGTTTTTGAGCATTATTGAGAGCCTCCTGGGTAATCAGGTAAAGCTCTTCCACCATGTCATCCCCCAGTTCATGATTACCTTTAACTTCTACGGAGGCTTCGACTCCCGATCTCCTTTCCACCGTTTCCAGCCTGCTTTTTATCTTGTCTTCGAAGCAGCAGTTTTCCTTCCCTGCGGACCTGGTCTGGTAAATCAACAACCGCATTTCTTTTAGTGCCTGCTGGGACATCCTTTCTACGTTCTCCAGATGAGAAGTGACCCGTTCCGGTTCGTCCTGTTCCGCCATTCGCTTTGCGGCTTCGGCAAATAAAGTCACGCTATAGAGAGACTGGGTAACGGAGTCGTGTAACTCCCGCGCCATTCTATTTCTTTCCTCGATCACCGCGGCCTCTTCCACCTTTTTATTCAACCGCGCGTTCTCTATCGCCAGCGAGGCCTGATCGGCAAAGGACGTAGCCAGGCTAACGGCTTCGTCCGAAAACTCCCTGGGCTCATCATAGTAGAGGATAATTACGCCGTACAATTCGCCCCCCACGACCAGCGGAGTGGCGATCGATGCGCCAAATTTCTCCTGCACCACCCTACCAAGGTTTTGCATCGAAGGTGAAACGTAGTGACTTTCGACGTCTTCCAGAGAAAGGTCCTTGACCACAAGGGGTTCTCCATCTTGTATTTTAGAATCCAGATCGGAAGGAGATAAGGAAATATCACCAACTTCCTCGAACTCCTTCGGCGGATCCTTCGTGGTTAACTTAGCTATTAACGCGTCGTCCCCGGAAGCTTCTTCGTCCAGGCGAAATATCACGGCGCTATCCGCGTCCAAAAGTCGATAGATCTGGTCAAGCACGGTCTCAAGCACCCGGGCCAGGGAATGGCTGGAATTAATCACGCTCATGGTTTCCCTTAGTCCCTCGGCCACAAGACGTCGTCTTTCGCTGGCAGCCAGCCGCTCTTTCTTCGACTGATATAGCTGGGCGTTTTCTATCGCTACCCCTACCTGATTTGCGAACGCCAGAGCTACCT
>JAIPHN010000037.1 GCA_021735185.1 Candidatus Bipolaricaulota bacterium | reverse complement strand
TTTCTTCTATATGCGGTCCGGTCTGGAAAGTTATTGCCTTCGTATTGATAAAACTGTCGACGACCTTTTTTCTCCCGGAGTAAAGCAACCGCTGCAGGGTACCTCTCGAGATATTCATCTCTTCGGCTGCCTCCGTTTGATCCATCCCTTCCTTGTCACAGAGGCGCATGGCTTCAAGCTCGTCCAATTCCACTTCGGTCATTGGTAACTGATTCATTGGGGTGCCGGCCGGCTTGAACACTTCCGACCCCCTGAACTTCCGACAATGTCGCATCTTCTTTCTTCTTGGCATATCACTTAAAAATATATTGAATGGAGCCCTGTACTGCAATGGGGAGTTTCTTATTTTGCAACTGCGGCAGGAAAAAGTCCTTCCTAATTTGTGGAATTCTCTCACTCGATACCAACTTCTAAATCAGTATACAAGATAAACTAACTACTGTTTTGAGAAATTTAATTGCTTCACCCAGTTGGTGACCTCTAAAAGGTTCAGGTCAACTTGCTCTCTCGAAACTTTCAACCAGCACCCAGATGAGAAAAGTTACTGGAAATATAACTTATCACTAAACGTGCCTGGCAGCCTATACTGTAATGGAGTAAAAGATTTTGAGCCAGGTTCCGTAGCTCATCTGGGTGCTGGACTAACTCTCACTTATCAAATTATTCCTTTAGTTAGTCAACTTTTTAATCTGCGCTGTAAAAATCGTAGAATTTTGGTTATTCTTTCCCCTGATTCGAACCAACAAATCATGAATAAAAATAAGTCTGTAAAAGTTACTGCGCTGCTTCTTGCCCTGATTGTGCTGGCTCTGACCGCATATCAGGTCACGAAAAGACTCAGATGGGATTTCGGGACGAAACAGTACTCAGTCGCAGTTAGATACGAAGATATCGAAAGGGCGAGCCCGATCTTCGGGGAAACGGAGCTCGGGCTCACGGAGAAGTTAGTTCGAACCGGGGCCGAGATCGTCCTTTTCCGAGAAAATATTGGATCGGAGGGCGGCTTCGCGCCGCCGGAGTTGGTGTCCGAGCTAAAAAACACGAACGCGACCAGAGGCCTGGAGGTAACTAATCTTCAGCTGGCGAAAGAAAAGGATTATCGAGAGCTACTGGACTATATGAAGAAGCTGGAACCCGAGTTCGT
This sequence comes from Candidatus Bipolaricaulota bacterium, assembly GCA_021735185.1. Lineage (GTDB taxonomy): Bacteria > Bipolaricaulota > Bipolaricaulia > M55B111 > M55B111 > JAGXLP01. Next base: position 10,463 of record JAIPHN010000037.1, on the reverse strand, counting down.
CGTCCTACGCGGTCTGTCTTCCCCAAATATTCCTGATTTTATCGGGAACTGGCTCGGTGAAAACGACCTCGTCCTCGGCGCGGTAGAATTTCGCAACCAGGAAACCGTCCGGCGGCTCGCAAAAGAGGAAGATCTCCAGGTCGTCCGTCTCCACAGGGTTTTTGACAAGGAAGTCGGAACGCTCACCCCGGTCGAGAAGAAAGCCAGATACGAAAGAGCCGTACAGGAAAGGAATATCGGAATCATAGAATACAGAATAACCACGAACTCCGACCTGGCAGAACAACTGGATATTTTAAGCTCGATTCAAGAAAATCTTTCCGCGACCGGTTACGAAATAGGCGAATTGGAGACCGTTCGGGGGGCGAACGGTGACGGGAGAACTCGGGCTTTCGTGGCTGCACTCCTGCTCTCAGGAAGCTTGGGGCTGTTTCTCGCGATACTTATCCCAGAAACCTATCTGAGCGCGGGTCGGCTAATAGTCTTAACAGTCCTGTCATTTGTCGGATTCATGATAGGATCACTGGTTTTGCCGATTTTAACCGTACAGGCCGGTGCTCTGATTCTGGCTGTATCGGCACCGCTGGTCGTCTATAAACTGGTCCTCCAGTACGGAAAGTCTTTCCGAGAGGATCCCGGTATCATTGACCCGTTTCTGGATCTGATCCTCTTGAGTTTCTTTTCGACTCTGGTCGGGCTCATTATCTCTTCGGTAATGCTGGACGAAGTATTTTTACTAAAACTCCAGCAATTTCGCGGCGTCAAGGTTTCTCTCTTCTTTCCCCTACTAATTATGGTGATAGCGGCTTTCTACCGAGGAAGTTTTCGTCCGTCTGAGATAAAATTTGACTACAAAAAGGCCCTCCTCGGAACTTTACTCCTGGGCTTATTCCTTTTTCTCCTTTTCCGGAGCGGCAATTTTACCTTTCTCCGCAGTACCGAACTGGAAGAGGCAATCCGACGCTGGCTTGAAAACGTCCTCTTCGTCAGGCCGAGGTTTAAGGAATTCGTACTCGGCCACCCCAGTTTGATTGCCTGGCTTTACATCGCTGGCAGGTATCGAAAAAAGTTTCAGCTTTGCAAGCTCGCCCTCTTCCTGGTAGGATTTATCGGTCAGATATCCATTATAAACACTTTTGCCCATATTCATACCCCTGTCACAGTATCTCTTATCAGAACTGCAAATGGTCTGGCCGGGGGATTAATTCTGGGAGCGATTTTACTGTTGCTTATAGTCGGGGGTGAATACCTCTGGAAACTCCAAAAAGGATAACTATTTCCGGCTATTACGGTTACGGCAACCTCGGCGATGAAGCAATACTGGAATCCCTCTTGAATTCCCTGCAGGATCGCTATTCTTCCGAGAAACTGGAGATCGTTATTCTCAGCAATAACCCGGAAAAGACACAGGAATATCATGGCGTGTCCGCTGTCGATCGCTGGCATCCCCTCGCTCTTATCCGGACTTTAAGAAAGTCCGACGTGCTCATAAGCGGCGGCGGGGGATTACTACAGGATAACACAAGTACTTTTTCCCTCTGGTATTACCTTGGAATAATTTATCTGGCTCGACTTCTTTCCGTTCCAATCTACGTCCTCGGTCAGGGAATCGGTCCCATCAATAAAAGCTATAACGAGACCCTTTTAAACTACACTCTAAAAGACGTGAAGGGTTTTTTGGTCCGGGACGACAGGAGTTTCGAGATACTAAAATCTCTGGGGGTTAACGAAGAAAGGGTCATTGTCGGGGACGATCTGGCTTTTTCTCTTCCCAGGAAGAAAAGAAATCCGGATGATTTTCTTCCCTCACCGGACAAAGATATCGTCGCGGCGGCTTTAAGAAATGATATCAGGGGTAGATCGGACGTATTAAGGGCCGTTTCCAGTGGACTCGATATGCTGCAGGAGAAATTCGGAGTCAGCATAGTCCTGTTTTCTTCAAACTCTTCTTCCGATAGAGAGATGAATAATGATATCGAATCCGCGACGGATGCCAACTGTAATATCATAGACGTAGACCATTTATCTCCAGTACAATTAGTTGAGATGATGCGCGGCCTGGATCTGGTGATCGCCGGAAGATTACACACCCTTATTTTTTCTTTTATCAGCGGAACACCTGTACAGGGAATTAGTTACGACCCCAAGATGGATTACTTGATTGAGGACGTAAATGAACTCAAATCGGAAAGTGACTTCTCGCTCTGGCACCCGGAAGACCTGATTAACGCGACGGAATACTTATCGGACCTGGAAACAACTTACAAGCAAAAGGGAGAGCTGCGGGAGACCACTACCGTGGTCAGACGTAAAATGAAAGAGCGAGCGACAAGGAAACTAAACGAAGCTCTGGAATGGCTTGATCGGGAATTAAAGAATGATAGCTGACACCGGGAAGGATGGTCCTCCTGTACACGAGCCGGTTATGGTAGAGGAAGTGACCGATTATCTCAAGCCGGAAGAAAATCGGTCCGGGGTTTACTGTGACGCCACTACTTCCACTGGTGGTCATGCAGCTGAAATCGCCGGCGAACTGGGTCCGTCCGGCACCTTTATTGGGCTTGATCTGGATAAATCAGCTCTGCAGGTGGCAAGTGACAGACTTAAAGATCTACAACCCAGGATCGAACTATTCCAGGCAAATTTCGTAGATATGGATGCTGCAATGGAAGCTGCCGGAGTTACCGGCGCGGACGGTATACTGTTCGACCTCGGATTCTCTACTTTCCAAATAGAGAATCCGGAAAGGGGTTTTTCCTTTCAGAGGGAGGGCCCGCTCGACATGAGGATGGATCCAGGGGGAGAACCTACGGCGGAAGATCTAGTTAATGAATATCCCTTCGAAGAATTGAAGGACCTGATAATTCGCTATGGCGAAGAAAGATGGGCCGACGGGATAGCCAGAGAAATAGTCAATCGGAGGGAGCAGGAGAGAATTACCACGACGAGAGAACTAGTATCTTTAATTGAGTCAGCACTGCCAGAACCGGAGAAAAGAAAAAGGAAGACTCACCCGGCAACCAAAACATTCCAGGCACTGAGAATTGCCGTTAACGACGAGCTAAACAACCTGGAAGAAGGACTTGAAACTGCTTTTAGCCTCCTGGCGGAAGGCGGAGTAATTGTAGTTTTATCCTACCATTCGCTGGAGGACAGAAGGGTCAAGCGGTTTTTGAATTACAGGGCAAAGGATTGCATCTGTCCTCCCGACCTACCCGTTTGTCGCTGCGACAAGGAATCGGAAGTCGAAGTCCTGACAGAAGGGGTGGAGAAGCCGTCCAGAGAAGAGGTAAATCGTAACCCCAGAGCCAGGAGTGCCCGTTTGAGAGTCGGGAGAAAAAAATTCAGCAACCAGGTGTCAAATTAAAATGAATAACTATCCTAACTGGTTAAAAGTGCTCGCGGCTACTCTGATTATACTGACACTTATATTTCTTTACCTCTGGCAGGGCTGGCAGGTTATATACCTTCAGCGACGCGTAACTCAACTGGAAGAAGAATTAGTTCCGCTTGAAGAGCGAAAAAAGGAGCTTCAGCTGGATATTGCCCGTTATTTTTCTCTAGCAAGGATCGAGAGAATAGCCAAAGAGAGACTCGGAATGGCCGAACCCGGGGTTTCCGAGGATAAATAGCTTCATGGAAAACAGGCTTACGATAGCGGAAAATTACGTACCTTGAGGACGATATGATAAATAGAAAGAGACTTTTCTTCGTAGCTTCCGTTTTATTCGCCGTCATAGGACTGGTAATATGGAGGCTCGTTTCCATACAGATTCTGCAGCGGGAAAGCTGGGACAGGCGCGCGGAGGCAATTCACGAGAAAAAAGTCAAGATTCCGCCGGAAAGAGGTAGAATCTACGATAGAAACGGTCAACTTCTGGCCTTCAATCGGGAAGCATACCAGGTGGCAGTCGATTCTTACAATATGACCAAACCGGAACTTATGATAGATATCCTGGTGAATGAATTGAGGATACAGCGGAGAAAACTCGAATCTCTCGTCTACCGTGAATCCTACTTTACCTGGATCGATCGGTCCGTCAGTTATGAAACGGGCAAGAGAATCAAACGGCGAGTCGAAAACGCTGATATCGACGGGTTAATCCTTATAGATTCCAACAAAAGGGTTTATCCTAAGGGAACCCTGGCCGGATCTATAGTCGGCTTTACCGGAGTTGATGGGGAAGGGCTTGCGGGGGTCGAATACTCTATGAACGATGCTCTGGACGGGAAACCCAAAGTCCAGAGAATAATTTACGGGGCAAATCGTTTCCCGTTCCGAAGGAAAACCCTGGTAGAAGGCCGGTCCGGTTACGACGTTTACCTGACTCTGGATCTAAAAATACAGTATATTTTGAAAAACGAACTACAGCAAGGAGTCGAAAAATTTAAAGCGGAAAAAGCCTGGGGAGTGGTTATTGATCCAGCCAGCGGAGCAGTTCTTGGAATGGCTCAGAACAAAGGATATAATCCAAATGTGTACGATAATTACACGGGGGAAGAAAGGAAAAATATCCCGATAAGCAACAGCTTCGAACCCGGATCTGTCCTCAAAGTATTCTCCGGCCTGGCCGCCCTGGACCACGGAATTGTCGAACCGGATACGATGGTGAATGGAAACTCACCAATTTACCTCTATAACCACCCTATAAACAATGCTCAATACCGTGATTACGGAGTCGTCCCGTTTTCCGAGGTAATAAAACATTCCATAAATACCGGGATTATCAGGGTGTCCCAGGACCTGGGAGAACGAAAACTTTACAATTTTCTCAATAAAGTCGGTTTCGGAAAAAAAACCGGAATCGAGCTACCCGGAGAGCAATCAGGTGCTTTCAAGCATTATAGCGAGTGGTCGGGGCTCTCAATCGGTTCTATTCCAATCGGGCAGGGTTTATCGGTAACCGCTCTACAGCTGGCAGCAAAGATGGCGGGAGTTGCCAATGGGGGCAATATGGTAAAACCTACTATCATCAGCAAGGTCAGGACACCTGGAGGAGAAACAGTTTCCTCTCTGGAGAAAAAAGACAGCATAGGAGGATTGTTCGCTTCGCCCGAATCAGTCAGCGAAATGAAAAATATGTTAAGAAGTGTTGTCAAAGACGGCACCGGCCAGGACGCGGCAATACCCGGGTACAGCGTTTCCGGTAAAACTGGAACGGCGCAAAAAGCGGTACCCGGTGGGTACTCTCAGGACAAATACATTTCGTCCTTCGTCGGTTTCTTTCCCAAAGAAAACCCCCATTACCTTATACTGATCGTACTGGACGAAGTTGGAACCAGACCGGTATGGGGCGGGGCAACGGCCGGTAATATTTTCAGGGAAGTAGGAGAACGGATTATAAATTCCGTGAATAGGGACGCTCCCCGTTCCGATGAGAAACAGTCCGATTAGCCCGACAAACAACTTGCCTTAATTAAAGTTGCCTTTTTTACGATACCGGTTAAAATAATTTGTGGAGGGGTTTAAAATGAAAAAGTTCTTGTCAAAAAGAGCAAAGAATACAGGCAGGTCGGCTATCAGGGAAGTCCTAAAATTTACCAAACAATCAGAAGTTATCTCTTTTGCCGGAGGATTGCCGAAACCGGAAACTTTCCCGAGTCGGGGCCTGGCGGAATCCGCCAGGCACCAGATAAGAGATAACTACCAGCAGTCCCTGCAGTACGGGACAACCGAGGGGGTAGAGAAGTTTCGCAAAGAAATGATTTCCTGGCTTTCCGGATTTGGTATGGAGATAGAACTGGAAAATATCATTGCTACCAACTCATCCCAGCAGGCAATCGATTTAGTCTGCAAAGCATTTATTGACCCGGGAGACGTGATTTTCTGCGGACTCCCAACGTACCTCGGAGCGGTCCAGGCATTTTCTGCTTTCCAGGCTGACAATGTCGGTGTACCTTTGAGGAGAGACGGGATGGATTTAGGAATACTTGAGAAAAAAATAAAGGAAGTAGAGGAAACGGGGAAAAGGGGGAAATTTATTTACATAATCCCCGATTTTCAGAATCCTACGGGGGTTACCCTAAGCAAAGAAAAACGTGAGAGGATTGTAGAAATAGCTGAAAAATACGATCTGATTATAGTAGAAGACACGCCCTACTTCGGCGTCAGGTTTTCCGGGAAATTTAAGAAACCAATTTCGACGTTCGACCAGTCGGGTCGGGTCATTACCCTCACTTCTCTCTCCAAGATTCTCTCATCGGGCATGAGACTGGCCGTTACCGTAGGACCGGAGAAACTGATTCAGGAACTTGTAACCATGAAACAGGCAACCGATCTATGTACCTCAACTACGACGCAATGGATAGCTGCGGATTGGCTGGCAAACAACGATCTATCCGAGCATCTCGATGATCTACACAATTACTACCGGGAAAACAGGGACGCAATGCTCGATGAAATGGAGAAAACTTTTCCTCAATCAGACGACTTGACATGGACAGAGCCAAATGGCGGTTTATTTATCTGGGTCACTCTACCGGAAGAGATGGACGCGGAATCCATTTTCCAGAAGGCGCTGGAAGAAAACGTCGCATTCGTCCCCGGGCACCACTTTTACGTGGACGACAGGGGGAAAAATACCATGCGACTTTCTTATTCTCTGCTCAGCACCGAAGAAATAAGAGAAGGGATAAAACGTCTGGGGGCGGTGATAGAGAAAGAACTAAAACCTGTTTCCAATTAGATCAGTATCTTATCAAAATCAGTACTGACTGTAAGGGGTGGAAAAATGGCGGTTCGTTACAGATTAACGGTTACTTTCTTATGTCTGACTTTGCTTCTGTCAGCAGCGGTACCGGCACTGGGAGCTACCCTCCGACAGCTGGAACTACTGGCCGGGTCTGATTTCATCCCGGAAGTCAGGGCCGCCGCTTCTCGGGCCCTGGCGAAAAAATACGTTAACTTGGAACTTCAAACGGACGAGCTGGAATCAGTTATTCGGAAGGGCAGAACGGACGAACTTCGCGGTGCAGCGATAAAGGCGCTAAGAAAAAAGTTTGAGGACGTCAAAAAAGCCGACTCATTAAATGAGGCACGAAAAAAAGCGAAGGAGCTCGAAGAACGGGTGATTAAAGGAACTTCTGCCGGTATCAGGAAAGCGGCCAGTAACGCTCTCGGTCTTTACTACCTGGCATTTAATTTAAATGACGTCGAAGGCTACTCGATGAAAGACCTGGAGCAAATGGCAACTAGCAGTAAACCACAAGATTTAAGGGAGGCCGCGGCAAAAGCGCTGGAATCAATTTACCCCAATCACTATTCGGCAAAAGAGCTAAAGGAGATGATAAGTCAATCTCCTCACGAAGAGATAAAGCGGGGAGCGGCTGGAGCGCTGGCAGTTCGATATGCGAGCCGGATGCCTCCGAGCCCGTCGCTGGCGGAGTTACGCAAAATTGCCTCGGATAAAACGAAAAACAGCTGGCTCAGGCATGCCGCGGGACGTGCATACGGAAAGCTAGCAGAGGGCAAAATAAGTCCGGAAACTCTGGAAGAAATCGTTTCCAGCGGCAAGACCAGAGAGTTGAGGCAGGGCGCTGCCCTGGCCTGGGGGAGCTACTTGATCGAATCTGATAAAACGAAAACCGAACTTCTCAGGATGGCCTGTGCCGCGACCAGCTACAAAACCGCTGCATACAGCTCGGCCGTGATAACGGCCCTGGGCGATAGAATGCTCAATAGTGACTCCGCCATAAGAGGAGGTTGAGATGAAGGAAAGACACTTCGCTTACATCATTACCTTTTTGTGCACTCTGTTACTTTTAAGCTCTGTCGTAACCGCTCGGGAGAGTAATTTGCCCGCCGAGCCTCAGATAGTGCCACTTGGTGAGGAGAGCGAACTCTGGAAAATGAGGAATCTAAAGCCGGGAAATCCGGGTGGTTCTGTGGAATTTTCCGTACAGAATTTCCCTGAAACCTTTAATAACCTGTTGGGGGATAAAAAACGTACAAAGGAGGTAACCCGGGTAATTATGGGCTCCGGACTAATTGCCGAAAACCCCGTTAACGGAAGGATAGTACCCGGGCTGGCTAAATCCTGGTCCATATCGGAAGACGGACGCTCTTACACCTTTCACCTGCGAAAGGGTTTGAAATTTTCCGATGGAAAACCCCTGACGGCGGAGGACGTAATATTTACTTACAGGGAATTAGTCTTTAACCCGGAAGTGGAAACGGAAAAAAGGTCGATTTTACGGATCGATAACCAGTTGCCCGAAATAAAGAAGCTGGACGCACTTACAGTACGTTTTAAGATTCCGAAGCCTTATGGGCCGTTCTTGAGAAGTGTCAGCACGGGCATATACCCCCGTCACGTTTTTAAAGGCGTCAGCTCGGCAGAATTTAACGAGGCCTGGGGATTGAAAACCGCCGCGGACAAACCGGAAAAGATAGTCGGCGCCGGACCGTTCCAGTTGAAAAATTACGTTCCGGACGAGGAGATAGTCTTTTCTCGCAACCCCTATTATTATAAAACGGATCCCGCCGGAACACAGCTACCCTATCTGAACCGATACAGAGTATTCAAGGTAAAAGATAACGACATCGAATTCCTCAAATTTAAAAACGACGAAACTGATCTATTGCGCGCACAGCTTCGAGACATGCCTTATCTTCTGAGTAATATGAAGGAAGAGGGCTGGAAAATAACTACCGGTGAGGGGGATTGCGGCCTACCTCTTAATTCGGATTTCCTCACGTTCAACTGGAAGGCTAAAGGAAAAGAACTTCGTACGATCTTTCGGGATCCGGATTTCAGGCGTGCAGTCTCTCTTGTCATAGACAGGGAAAGGTTAATTAACGAAGTATTCAACAGCTTCGGTAGAATACAGTTCGGTCCAATATCCCGATTATCGCCCTACCATAACCCCAGAGTTCGGGAACTAGTACCATCACAGTACGACCCGGATAGAGCAAGAAAATTGCTGAAAGGTATAGGTGTTTCTGACCGGAACAACGATGGATTTCTGGAGTTCGAATCTGGTGAGCGGATTAGTTTTTCAATTCTGGTCAACAAAAAGAACAGGGTGAGGTCCCGCTCCGCTAAAATTATCTCGGATGGGTTAAAAGAGATAGGTATAACTGCAGAAGTAAAACTAAAGCCATTCGAGACCTTTTCATCCAAGCTAATCGGCGGGGGATATCAGGCGGCCATAGTTCGGGTCTTATCCCACCCCGTTGAACCTTCCACTCTTTCCGATATATTTACCACTGAAGGCCCACTTCACCTCTGGCATCCGAACGCGAATACGAATCCGGCAGACTGGGAAGAAGAGATAGATAAACTGTTTCGGCTCGGTCTGAAAGCTCAGGGGTTCAAGTCCCGGAAAAGTCACTATGATCGATTCCAGGAAATTTACGCGGAGAAACTTCCGGTCATTTACCTTCCTGGCGAGAGTTTTCTTTTCGCGACGGACTCATCCCTAAGAAATACCGGGAAATTCAGTCGTCTCGGGACTTTTACGGACTTTGCAGAATTCGTCTGGGTTAAAAAATAATAGAATGAGTGAGAATAGGATAGAAAAACGGGGGAGCCGGATAAGCTCCCCCGGATCGAATCTTTCCTGAATTCTAGGTTAATGATTAATTTATTCTTCTTCCGAATCCAGCTCAGCCTGTGCAGCAGCTAACCGGGCAATCGGTACTCTAAACGGAGAAGCACTCACGTAATCCAGACCTACCACCCTGGCAATCTGGATGGATTCCGGGTCTCCTCCCTGCTCACCGCAAATACCAATCGACAAGTCTTCCTTCGTACTTTTGCCCAGTTCGGTGGCCATTTCCATCATCTGAGCGACGCCTTTACCGTCCAGTGTTTCGAACGGGTTGTTCTCGAGAACACCTTTTTCAAGGTACTCGTCCAGGAACTTACCGGCATCGTCCCTGCTGTAACCGTAGGTCATCTGCGTCAGGTCATTTGTACCAAAGGAGAAGAACTCCGCGTCCTTAGCTATTTCATCGGCCAGCACGCATGCACGCGGAATTTCGATCATCGTCCCTATCTCGTATTTCAGATCGATATCGTAAGAACTCAGAACGTCTTCTTCTACGCCCTTTATAGTATCTTTGACCCGCTTCATTTCCTCGGGATCTCCGACAAGCGGGACCATGATCTTCGGTATCGCGTTTACGCCATCGGACTGGAGGTTCGCTCCTGCCTTCAGTATCGCTTCTACCTGCATTTCGTAGATTTCCGGCATCGTGATCCCCAGTCTGCAGCCACGGTGTCCCAGCATCGGGTTGAATTCTTTTAATTCGTCTACCTTTGCCTTTACTTCTTCCAGCTCCATCCCCGATGTGGTTGCAAATTCTTCAATTTCTTCCTCTGAATCGGGAAGGAACTCGTGAAGAGGTGGATCGAGTAGCCTGATAATTACCGGCGATCCTTCCATCTCTTTCAAAATACCCTCGAAGTCTTCCTCCTGGAACTTAGCCAGTTCGGACAGGTATTCTTCGCGAGCTTCCC
>JAIPHN010000036.1 GCA_021735185.1 Candidatus Bipolaricaulota bacterium | reverse complement strand
CTGGTATAAGTTTTCGGGGCCCGCATGACGGAAACGAGCACTTCGTCTATTTCATTGCCGTCGGTCGGGTCCTGAATAAAGCCGTAGTGAAGGGTATGTGATTCGACCCGTTCAAGGTCTTCGGAAGTTGAAGGTCGGAAGAGATTTTTCGTGATTTTTATCGCGCGCGGTCCGGATAGACGTACAATTCCAATTCCGCTTTCCCCAAGAGGAGTGGATATCGCAGCTATCGTGTCTTCTTCCCGCATTATCCTTTTGGTTTGATAATTACCCTTCTATCGTCACTCTCGCCGACGCTATAGGTTTCAACTCCTTCAATTTCACTGAGAGCTATATGTACCCACTTTCTCTCAACGGGGGGCATCGGGTTTAACCGGAACTTTTTACCTTCCTTTTTTGCTTTCTCCGCCGCATCAAGGGCAAATCTCTCCAGGTTTTTCCTCCGAGTGAGCTTAACACCGTTTATATCTATCTGGACATCCCTGTCCATATCGTATTGCCGCTCCAGAAAAACTCTGACAAGTACGGAGAGGGATCTGGCAAGCTCCTCTTTGTCTTCCGAGAAGAAATCAGACTGACCCTGGACGTTTACGTAAAGCTCATCCGGCGATTTGATTTCCACCTGAAGTTCAGGATTCTCCTCCAGGAAATCAAAGAATCCGCTTAAGTAGGAGGCTACTTCCTTCTCGGTTTTCTCCTTCTTGTCGGTCATATTTTTAATATTTGCCCACTCAGCCTTCAGACTCAGCTTCAGTTCCTGTTTCCTCTCCTTCCATCTCCCAGTTTATAAAAGCCTGCTGGCCGATCATAAATATCTGAGTCAAGAAGTAGTAAAGCCAGAGTCCGGCCGGAAAGTTACGGAGGAATATCCCCATGAATAGAGGGAAACCAAAACTCATCAGCTTGTTCTGACCGCCGCCGCCTCCCGGTGTCTGCATCATTTGCTGCTGAACAATCATTGTCCCCACAGTGAGAACGACAAGAATATAATACGGATCATGCATGCTGAGATCGCTGAGCCAGAGGAAACCGGGAGAAATGTGAATTGCTTCTGCACTGTACATTATTGCTCGCCAGAGCAAAATCAATATAGGCAGCTGAATAAACATGGGGAGGCAGCCGCCCATCGGGTTTACTCCTTCCTCCTTATATATTGCCATCATTTTCTTTTGCTGTTCTTCCCGGTCATCGTACTCATCCTGAATCTCCTGAATCCTCGGCTGCAATTCCTGCATTTTTGCCATGGAGCGGTACATATTACGCATCAACGGGTAGAGCAGAGCGCGAATTAGAATAGTAAAGAGGATAATCGCCCAGCCATAATTACCGGTGAAGTTGTATAACTGATTCAAAAAACCGATCACCGGTACAAGTAACTGACTGAAGAACCCTATGTCATCTATTGCCCCCAGACCGACGTTTGAAAGAAGAACGTGCCTGCGCCGTCCACCGTAGAGGGAGAACTGAAAATCCCTGGTCGCCCCGCCTCCCAGTGACGCCTCCGGCAGGTTTACGCTCAAGTTTCCATCGGAAACGTTAGGAGTAACGCCCTTATCATCAAGGTTCTCGGTTTTCTCGTCGGGAGTACCGGTTTTCAGAAAAAGAACCAGATTTTTCCCGACGTAGCCAACCCCGCCAAAGCTATTGTAGGACGCCGTTGCCAGTTTACCGTTGCTGACTTCGCCGTCGAAGAGGAACTTGGTCGTTGGGTCAGTCAGGTAACTTATATCGCCGTCCTGTCCCGATTTGGTCTGGGAACCTATGTAAAGCTGAGGGTCCTGCCCCAGATTTATCGCCTCACCGGATTTGTTGGCAAGAGATACGGAAAGTCCCAGAGTATAGTCGGGATCATTCCTTATAGTGTACGTCTTTTTTATTTCCAGGTCTTCTCTCTCACCGGTAAAAGTCACTGTCAGCTTATCGTAATGTTTCCCTTCAGGTATATCGACTTCATAGTTGATATTCCGATCGGATTTGCCACCGAGCTGCAGTTCTCCAGGGAACTTAACACCTTCAAGGTAAGACCTTTGTAACGTCTCCGGGTCGGTGGTGGTACCGGGAACTATTTCCGCCTTACTGGTCCTAAAAGAAGAAAAATGGATAAAAATACTTTTTAGCTGGCCACCCTTCTTGCTGAAAAGATAATTAGCCAGCATTGTCCGAACCTGGATAGTTCCTTTTTCCTGATTTCTGGTAACCTCGATCGGTTTTTTGTACTCCGAAGCTCCCGCTGCCATCGTGCCAGCGAGTAAAATTAACGACAGCGTCAGAAAAACGATAATTTTCAAGTATTCCGTATTACTTTTAGACGTAAAATGCACTATAGCTCCTCCTCGGGCTAGCGATAATGTCGGATGGATTTTAACTAACGCGACGACCTATTTCAATTCATATTTTAAAAAGAGAGGATCTCCCTGTAAGATGGCGGTACGATTTTTTATCCAGGACTTTCGAATTACAGGGTGATTACTCTGGTTGCAAGGCCGACGGGGCTTCAAGTACAGTTTACTAGTGTCAGATATGCTAACTTATTAGAGTTTTCAAATCAGTATGGGCTCACCATAAATCATGTTTACAGGCGTGGTAGATGATACAGGAGATCTCGTCAACGCTGTCGGAAGCAGGTTTACGTTTTCGATTCCGAATAGCTACCTGGACAAAATGGAGAAAGGTGGAAGTCTGAGCGTAAACGGTGTTTGCCTTACACTCGTAGATTTGAACCGGGAGAAAGGTCAGGTTTCCGTGGACGTTTCCCCCGAGACAAGAAAAAAGACCAACATCGGGGACCTTCGCCCGGGTGACAGCGTGAACCTCGAATTACCTCTCGAAGCTTCCGGTATAAAGGGACGTCTGGATGGACATATTGTGCAGGGACACGTGGATACCATAGGAAAAATCGGGAAGATTACACGGCAACAGGATAATCACCTCTTCAGGATATCGACTTCCAGAAAATTTCAGGGCCTTCTGGTCGATAAAGGGTCTGTGGCAGTTGACGGAATAAGCCTAACTCCGTACAGGGTTACAGGAGGGACATTTACGGTTTCCGTCATACCCCATAGTTACGAAAACACCACGCTCCAGTTCAAGAGAAGTGGTTCCGAGGTTAACGTTGAATTCGATATCCTGGCAAAATATATTAGAAAGAGCGCCAAAAACCGATAGAATTTACAGGGAAATAAGGAAAGTTGGAGTGTGAAAAAAATGAGTCTTGACTCGATAGAAGATGCGATAGAAGCCGTTCGAAATGGAGAAATAATAATAGTAGTCGATGACGAGGAAAGGGAAAACGAAGGGGACTTCATCATGGCTGCGGAAAAAGCCCACCCCGAGGACATAAACTTTATGACCAAAGAAGGGCGCGGATTGGTTTGTCTCCCAATGGAAGGGGACCGTTTAAACGAGCTGGATCTCGATTCAATGGTCGGGGATAACACTTCCCATCACGGGACCAGATTTACCGTTTCCGTTGATTCGAAAGACGGTATTTCCACGGGAATTTCCGCCTATGACAGAGCGAAAACGATTCAAGATATGGTTGACGAGGAAAAAGGAGCGGATGATCTCGTCCGCCCCGGTCATATATTTCCTCTGAGAGCCGAAGCGGGTGGAGTTCTCCACCGAGCAGGTCATACGGAAGCCGGCGTAGATATGGCTCGAATGGCCGGCCTCTACCCTGCTGCGGTCCTCTGTGAAATAATGGACGAGGACGGGAGCATGGCCAGACTCCCCAGGTTAAAGGAAATAGCGGAGAAGCACGACCTGAAAATTGTTTCCATAGAGGATTTGATAAAGTACAAAAAGAAAAACGAGAAACTGGTAGAGAGGACAGGGGAGGCGAAATTACCGACAAAACACGGCGATTTCAGAATCCATAGTTATATTGATGAAATAAACCAGGACGAGCACGTGGCCCTTGTAAAAGGTGAAGTGGAGGGAAAAGAAGACGTACTGGTCCGTGTACACTCCGAATGCCTTACCGGGGATGTATTTGGCTCGAAAAGATGTGACTGCGGTGACCAGCTCCATAAAGCCATGGCCACGATAGATGAACAAGGCGAGGGCGTTCTCGTGTATATGCGCCAGGAAGGCCGGGGAATTGGTCTGAGCAACAAGGTCTGTGCTTACGACCTCCAGGACCAGGGTATGGATACAGTCGAGGCAAACGAAGAACTGGGATTCGCGGCGGACCTTCGAGACTACGGATTCGGGGCCCAGATCCTGTCCGACCTCGGCCTCAGTTCAATTCGGTTGTTAACGAACAACCCCCGAAAGGTCGTCGGCCTGGAAGGGTATGGACTGCATATCTCGGAAACGGTACCGATTGAAATCGAACCAAACGAACACAACGAGGACTACCTGCAGACCAAAGTGGAAAAACTGGGGCACGAATTATCGGAGTTTGACGACTAGACCAAGTTAAAATATTCAGGGAGGTAACAGTGACAAAAGACCTGGAAGGCGAACTCGACGGGTCAGGACTGAAAATTGGAATAGTGATAAGTCGTTTCAACAGCATGGTAACGGAAAGACTCTTCTCCGGGGCAGAGGACAGGTTAAAGAGACTGGGAACTGACTGGGATAAAGTCACCGTAGCCTATGTTCCCGGATCGTTTGAGCTTCCGAGAGGAGTAAAGAAAATGAGAAGTGCCGGAAACTACGACGGAATCGTCGCCCTGGGGGCAGTAATCAGAGGGGAAACGCCGCACTTTGATTACGTCGCAAATGAAACCTCTAAAGGGCTGGCTCAACTAAATCTGGAAGGAGATATTCCTGTCACATTCGGCCTGATAACAGCCGATACACTGGAGCAGGCAATAGATCGGGCGGGAGCAAAACAGGGAAACAAAGGGACCGAAGCGGCCGAAGCGTTGATAGAAATGATAAATCTGGAAAATAACATGGAAGAGGAAAGCGTATGAAGTATTACGCCCCAAAAGGACTTTACGATATAAAGCCAGAGGAAATGCCTTACTGGCATGCCGTAGAAGAAGAAGTAAGAGCAACCATGCCTCTCCATGGTTACGAGGAAATCAGAACACCGATAATGGAAAAAACCGAGGTTTTCGCTCGTGGCGTAGGGGAAGAGACTGACGTAGTTTCAAAAGAGATGTATACTTTCGAGGATAAGGGCGGAAGATCGATGACTCTAAGGCCCGAGAATACGGCTTCAGTAGTACGAGCGTATCTGGAGCATAAATTTTACGGCAAAGAAGAACTTTCCAAGTGGTATTACCTTGGCCCGATGTTCCGCTACGAATCCCCCCAAAAGGGGCGATCCCGACAATTCCACCAATATGGTGCCGAAGCAATTGGCTCCGATGATCCGGCTCTGGACGCCGAAATGATCAACCTGGCTGTCGACCTGCTGACTTCACTTGGCCTGGACGAGGTGGGGCTTAATTTAAACAGCATCGGTTGTCCTGACGATAGAGAGGATTACATAGATGAACTCATAGATTTTCTTACACCTCGGAAGGACCAGCTGTGTCACGATTGTCAGGAAAGATTGAAAACAAACCCGCTGAGGATTCTCGACTGCAAAAACCATACCTGTCAATCCGTTGTAGAAGACGGTCCCGAGATTACGGACTATCTCTGTTCCGAATGCCAATCCCATTTCGATGAGGTCAGGGCGTACCTGAGCGAACTGAATCTCAGCTACGAACTGGATCCCAAATTGGTCCGGGGGCTGGATTACTACACCAAGACCGTATTCGAAGTTTATTCAAGTGATCTCGGAGCACAGGACGCTCTCGTCGGTGGCGGTAGGTACGATGGGTTGGTCAAATTGTTCGGCGGAGACCCCACCCCTGCCGTCGGATTTGCCGGAGGTATAGAAAGACTCGTTCTACTCCTGGAAGAACTCGATAGTGTAGACCTGGAAACCCGGGACCTCGATGTTTATCTGGCTTCACTGGACCGGGAGACCAAAAAACGGGGGCTGGCTCTGGTAAATGAACTTCGAGAGGCCGGCGTTAAAGCAGAGATCGATCACCTGGATAAAAGCCTTCAGGGCCAGCTGGGCTACGCGGACCGCTATGGTGCAGAAATCACCGCAATACTTGGACCGCAGGAGATTGCGGAGGAAGAAGTAACTTTGAGAGACATGGAAACAGGGGACCAAACACGGGTTTCTATCACCGAATTTAGTTCCAGAGTCATCGAACAGCTGAATTCAGCCGGTTAAAACACGGCCATAATTTCCACCCATAAAGGAGGAATGAATTATGCAAAGCGAAATAAAATCGGTCAAAGAGTTCTCGGTTCCCGCTCTTGGATTAGGTACTTGGCAGTTGAGAGGAAAGAAATGTGAAAATACGGTCAGAAAAGCCATAAATTTCGGCTACCGCCACATCGATACTGCCATTTTTTACGAGAATGAGGAAGCGGTGGGCCGAGCCATAGCTGACTTCAACAGGGAGGATCTCTTTCTAACCACCAAAGTCTGGAAAGACAAGCTCCACTACCGTGACTTCAAGCGGTCGGCCGAAGCAAGCCTGAAAAGACTGGATACGGATTACGTAGATCTGATTCTGGTTCACTGGCCAAATCCGGACATCCCCACGTCCGAAACAATAAAAGCGATGAACGAACTGGTAAAAGAAGGGAAAACCCGCCATATCGGCGTCAGCAATTTTTCCCGGTCTCAGCTCGATGAGGCAATAAACTTATCCGATTACCCGATAGTCAATAACCAGGTCAAGTACCATCTGGGGATGGATATGGAACCGATGCTAAATTACTGCCGGGAAAACGACGTCCTCCTCACCGCTTACAGTCCTCTGGGAAGGGGGAAAGTACTGGAACGGGAAGAACTGAGCAATATTGCAGCTAAATACGGAAAAACCCCGGGTCAGATCGCTTTAAAATGGTTGATTGTCCAGGAAAACGTCCTCGCCATACCAAAAACCGGTTCGGAAGGCCACCTGAAAGAAAACATCCAGCTTTTTGGCTGGAGTCTTGAAGAGGATGACCTCGAGGTACTGAATCAACTGAAAATAGAGACTCATATCGATTAAGCCAACTTTTCGCGTTTCTAAAACGCCTTGTAAACTTGATTATCCGTGTTTACTCCTTATAGTTATTTTAGGGATTGGCCAATAAGAAATAGAACAGTTTTCCCTTAAAGGAATCTTGCTAAGCGGAACGTTAATTCTTAGCACTACGTAAAGACCTTTACCAAATAAATTTATTGGGGTGATTTTCGTGGTAGAATTGCCTTCTTCTGAGTCGGAAAACAGTCTGGATGCCGAATTCGAATACGAACAGGACGTAAGCAAAGCAGACCTGATCTCTTTTCTGGAAGAAGTCGTTAGTCAACTAAAAAAGGATGATGCTATTACCGTATCGATGGTGGGTACCGAAGGAACCTTTCAATTTGAGGAACCGATCAACCTGGAAGTAGAAACGGACTACAACAAAAGGACAGGAAAGAGAGAACTCGAAGTAGAACTAGAATTCAGGGAAAACAAAACTACGACCTAATCTGAGTGGCTTTAACACTTAAGCTGGAAGGAAAAGGGTTATCCGTAAAGCGTATTTTACAGGTGAAATTCGGTCCAGCACCCAGATGAGAAAAGTAACTTGGAAATATATCTACTATTAAAGGAGCCTGGCAGCCTATACCGTGGTGAAGTGAAAAATCTCGAGCCAGGTTCCGGAGCTCATCTGGGTGCTGGTTAAAAGTTCCGAGAGAGCAAGTTGGCCTGAACCTTTTAGGCATCACCAACTGGGTGAAGCAATTAAATTTCTCCCACAGTAGTTAGTTTATCTTGTATACTGAGTTAGAAGTTGGTCTTAAATGAGAGAATCGCACAACTTAGGAAAGAATTAAAAGGTCCTAACCTTCGAGTTTCCACCGAACTTCGATAAAGGCCTGAGGGCTGGCCGGATCAATCACCCAATTGGCTCCGGTCAGTCCCCTATTATTTACCGACACCGGACGGCTACCTGAACCGCTCGATGGACTTCCCTGACGTCGTGAACTCTAAGTATGTTAGCTCCTTTAAGCACGCCCACTACGTTACTCGCAATCGTACCTTCCAGGCGCTCCTCGGCCGGTAAATCCAGCGTTTCCCCCAGGAACGATTTCCGCGAAGTCCCAAGCAGCAAAGGTAAATCCAGCGCCCTGAACTCTTCCAGGCGCCGCAAAATCTCGTAGTTATCTTCGTACTTTTTGCCAAAACCTATCCCCGGGTCAATTACGACCTGTTCCCGCGAAACCCCTAAATCGACCGCTCGTTTGATTCTCCCCTCCAGAAACTCAATTATATCTTCTACCGGATCTTCGTAAGTCGGGTTCTCCTGCATCGTTCTCGGCTCGCCCTGCATATGCATCAGAATTAATGGAACATCTCTTTCAGCGGCAAGGCGACCGAGGTCGGAGTCGAACCTGAGCGCACTTATATCATTTATGATATCTCCCCCGGCATCCAGTGCTTCACTCGCCACTTCCGACTTGTAAGTATCTATGGAAATCGGAATATCGGTTTCTCCCCTAACCGCTTCGATGACGGGTATTGTCCGCCCCAGCTCCTCTTCCAGCTCAACTTTTTCAGCTCCCGGCCTAGTCGATTCGCCGCCGATATCTATTATGTCCGCCCCGTTTTCTGACATCTCCAGGGCTCTTTTCTTTGCTCTATCCCTATCTAGAAATTTTCCCCCGTCAGAGAACGAATCAGGGGTAACGTTTAGGATACCCATCAGTATAACTTCTTCTTTTTCGTTAATTCCGTCCAGAGGATTCAAATTTCCACCCCAGAAATTATATCCGGCCAACCCGAACCTTTATTTTCGGGACCAAGTTTCAACTCGGGAATTATACCGGAAGAGGGCCGTTAAATTAAATCGGGGCTCCTAAGGAAATTGACTTCTGTTCTCGGCTCGTTTATCGATTGCGAGTCCAGTAAAATTATTAAAATCATTAACTTAATTTGGGATGATTCAGGAATATGCAAGACAAATGCGGAGTAATAGGGTTAAAAGTAGACTCCGGGGAGGCGGCACTGCAAATCTACTACGGGTTGTACGCGTTGCAACATAGAGGACAGGCGGGTGCCGGTATTGTCAGCTATGACGGGTTCAAGCAGCATACGAAAAAGGGCCTCGGTTTAGTCGGAGAAGTTTTTCAGCAAGATGACATGGAAGAATTGCGCGGGAGCTCGGCGATCGGGCACGTCCGGTACCCGACTTCCGGATCAATTAACGAGAAAACGGTTCATCCGTTTAACGTAAATACGAGACAGGGCTTCCTCGCTCTCGGCCACAACGGAAACCTGGTCAACGCGGATTCAGTCCGCGAGAAGTTAGAGGGAATCGGGCACGTCTTTACTACCGAGACGGATACAGAGGTTCTCGTCCACGAACTGGCCCGAAATTTAATCGATCACGAACTGGTAGATGCAATCGGGATGACCATGAACGAGATCGATGGAGCCTATTCCATGACAATGATATACAACGGAGAAGTAGTTGCCGTTAGAGACCCCCGGGGAATTAGGCCCCTGTGCATCGGAAAATTAGCAGGGGGGTATATGGCGGCCAGCGAGTCCGTTGCCGTAGACGTCCTAGGCGGCGAGTTTATCCGGGACGTCGAACCCGGTGAACTTGTAATCCTGAAAGAGGACGAACTGGAATCCCACAAACTGGTGGAAGCGTACGCGGCACACTGTTTCTTCGAGTATATCTATTTTGCCAGGCCGGATTCCTGTCTGGATGGCAGATCGGTCTACGGGGTCAGACGAAGGCTCGGAGAACTGCTCTACGAAAACCACGGCGCCAGGACGGATCTCGTCTCCCCCGTACCGGACTCGGGCAGAGCCTTCGCCGCCGGTTACGCAGAAGCCGGTAATGTCGAATACATCGAATCAATGATGAAGAACCGCTATGTCGGCAGGACTTTCATTATGCCCTCGCAGGCGAAACGCGAACGAGCGGTCAGGCTAAAATTGAACCCGATAGAACCGAATATAAACGGTAAAAAAGTTACCATAATAGACGATTCTATAGTTCGCGGCACAACGTCAAAACAGTTGATCGACACTCTGCGAGAAAACGGAGCCGACGAGGTTCACGTCAGGATTGGCTCTCCCCCGATCATCTCCCCCTGCAATCTCGGAATAAATATGGCCTCAAGGGATGAACTAATGGCCAGCGAAAAGACCGTCGAAGATATAAGGGAAGCCATAGGTGCCGACTCCCTCGAATTCCTGACAGTTGAAGAGATCTCAGAGGTACTGGATATTCCGCTCGAAGATCTCTGTACGGGTTGTGTAACCGGAAATTACCCGGTCAGCTAAAGCTAATATCCCTATCGTCCGCCACGATAGCTTCTCGTTGATCTTGCTGCCAGCTACTCAGCCTCTCCTTAAGCTCTTCGTTTTCCGCTGCCAGTATTTTCACCGCGTGTAACCCGGCGTTTTCCGGCTCCAGAACAGTGGAGCAGGGCACACCGCCCGGAGTCCGCAGAGAAGAGTAAAGGTCCTGCTTGTATTCTCCCAGCGGCGGACAGTTAATCACGGGCCGAACCGAATTCGCCGATAGAACCGGCCCCAGCGCGTTTGACTTGCCAGCAACTGCTATATAGACGATACTGGCTTCGGTTTCTTCGTACTCCTTTAGCGCGGTCAATGCGACTTCTGGCGCTTTGTGAGCGGATATAGCCCTGGCTTCGTATTCAACGTTAAACTCGTCCAGTAAATCCTTGATATCGCTCGCAAACCCCCTATCCTTCTTCGAGCCCATGAAGATCACTACGAATTGTTCTTTTTCTTCCATTGCTCCAGACCCTCCATAATTTGCGGTATTTCGGGCGCTGCAAAGACTTTGCACTTCAACCACTGGTTTGCTCCCGCCCGATAAAGATTACTAACCAGTCTCAACAACTCCTCGGGGAGCTGTCTCGGTTCACTGTCAACCAGATCACGCCACTCTTCCACCTGACCCCCGCGGGCCTTTTCCTTTGCATCAACCAGTTCTTCGTACCACTCCCGATCCTCATTCTTATACCAGCTTCTGAGCACTTCCTTGGAAACCGAGCGACCGGCATAGGAAAACCTGTTTTCATCAAACGTCCCGGCGACGTCGGCTACAAGAATTTCCCCGGAATCGTAAATACACTCTATTTTACCGTCCAGGTGTTTAAATCCCCGCTCTTTCGCCCGTTCCGTTAGCAGGCGATTTACTTCCGCTGCGATTCTTTTCAGTTCCCCGAATTCCTCCCGGTTCAGCCCTGATATTTCGAAAGCCCGTTCCTCGTCAAGGTAACGGTCCTGTCTTTCAAGCTTGGTGGAAAATTCGACCACCGGACTTTCCAGTTCTACCTCCCCTTCCGGCCATTCCCTTCCGTCAATCCCAACTTCCTCCGGAAGACAACGCTCTCTCAGCGAAGAACCCCCCGGGACATAATTGCGAAAAACAATTTCAAGCGGGATAAGAAAATTTTTCCTCCCCGCGAGATCCTCGTAGTGATAGCTGCCTTTCCGATGACGGACCTCCGGTTTATAGGCAAGTGAGATCGACATAGTGTCCGTCGGAGAAGCTAAATCATCGACCCGCACCGGTTCATCCCCTTCTCCAAGCCCCCTATAATGAGTTTTGATGCCGTTATTTTCGAGC
>JAIPHN010000035.1 GCA_021735185.1 Candidatus Bipolaricaulota bacterium | reverse complement strand
AAGAGGCGTTTTTGTGACGCTAAAAAAACTCGAGGGTGAATTGCGCGGTTGCATCGGCACCTACTCACCGGTGACGGAAAACGTCGATAAAGAAATCCTTAGAAACGCTTCCTCGGCGGCACTTGATGATCCCCGGTTTTCTCCGGTCAAACCGAACGAATTGACCGAGCTAACTTTATCGGTTGATGTCTTATCTCCACCGGAACCGTGCGAAAAAGGGGATCTTGATCCTGACAGGTATGGAATAATTGTTAAAAAAGGAACTAAATCCGGCTTGCTTTTGCCCGACCTGGACGGAGTGAACTCCGTTGAGAGACAGATCGAGGTAACGAAAAAGAAGGCCGGAATCCCTCCGACGGATGAAAACTACGAGCTGCAGCGCTTTGAAGTGAGCCGTCACGAGGGAGAAACACCTATTGAGCGTTGATCCGGTCCCGCCTCCAGTTCCCGGTTTTTGAGCCAAATTAATACCATGAAAAAAAGAGTTGCTTTCTATACATTAGGCTGTAAAGCAAATCAATACGATACTGAAGTAATGAAGGAAAAAATTAGAGAAGAAGACGGATTCGAGCTGGTTGCCTTTGAAGAAGATCACGATGTTTCCATAATAAACACATGTAGCGTCACCAACGGCGCCGATAGAAAATCTAGGAAATATATTCGGAGGGCCGCCCGGAAAAGTAAATTCGTCCTGGTAACTGGGTGTTACGTAACTTTGAATTCCGATACAATAACCGAAATATCGGGGGTGGATGGACTTTTTTCCAATTCTCAAAAAACGGAAATAATAGATATATTGAAGCTGGCGGAGTCAAATAATTCGGGAACTTTTTTCCCGGATCAGGGTAGTTGGGATATCGACCGGCAAGCTATATCACGGGATAGCAACCACACCCGGGCCTTTTTAAAAATTCAGGACGGCTGTAGCAACAGGTGTTCTTTCTGCAAAGTCCATTTCTTAAGAGGTCCGGCACGTAGCAAATCACCGGCCAGGGTCGTTAAGGAGACCAGAAATCTGGGGGAACACGGTTTCACGGAAGTCGTTCTCACGGGTATTAACATGGCCGAATACGGAGAAAACGACGAAGAACTGGCTCGATTAATCCGAAAGCTTGCAGAAGTGGAAGAAATATCGAGAATAAGGTTGAGTTCAATAAACCCCGAGGGAATAACCGAGGAGCTGCTTGAAGCGTTCGAAGAAACGGATAATACCTGTCCTTACTTTCATATCCCGCTCCAATCAGGTTCAAACAGGATACTGGACAGAATGAACAGAGGTTATACTCGGGAATACTATCTTGACAGGGTGAACTTGATAAAACAAAAGTTACCGAACGGGACTTTTGGAACCGATCTTATGGTCGGGTTTCCCGGAGAACGTGATTCGGACTTTGAAAAAACGCTTAGTATGGTAAAGAAAGTGGGTTTCATCAACACGCACGTTTTCCGCTATTCACCCCGGGAAGTGACTCCGGCATCCGGTTTCGACGGAAGGGTTGATTCAAATGTAAAGAAACACAGATCCGAAGAGTTGAGGGCCCTGGCTGCTTCAGTCGGACAGGAGCAACGGGAAAAGTTTCTGGGCAGAACCCTTGAGATGATAGTAGAGGAAAAAAGCGACAGAATTCACGGGCGGAGGGGGTATTCAAAGAACTACCTCGACCTCCATTTACCGGAAAATTCTTTGGCGAAAAAAATCGAGGGTGGCGAAACGGTAACAGTGAAATTAATCGATGTAGAGGACGATTACTGTGTGGGGAAGCCACATGACCGACTTAAAGGTGAAAACAGTGCCTCGAAAAGAACTACGAGGGAAGGAAAGGAAAACAATACTGTTTAAGTTAAGCCGCCTGTAACATTTACCCCTAAAGTGATAGAGCAAGTTAATTTAGCCAGGAGTGATAAAGATCGATAATAACAAGGAAATAGAACGAGAATTGACTTTAAGGGATCACGAACAGACAGTAACGCTCTTAGGTCAGTACAACAAAAACTTGAATTATATCCGGGATAATTTCGAAGCCCGGATCATCGTCAGGGACGGATCTATCAAGATAAAAGGAACTAAGGAAGAAGTAAAAGAGGTCCGCTCGCTTTTCGACGAATTACTTGAAATGCTTGATGCGGGACAATCCCTAAAACTAGAAGAGGTAAAAAGACTAACCAAAATGGTCAAACATGGTAAGGGGGACGATTTACAGGGCGTACTATCGGACGTTATTCAAACTACTTACTGGGGAGAGCAGATAAAGCCCAAATCTATTAATCAAAAAGAATACGTAGAAGCAATCAGGGATAAAGATATCGTTTTTTGCATCGGACCGGCAGGAACGGGCAAAACTTACCTTGCCGTGGCCATGGGAATTGAATTCCTGAAGAAGGGCAAAGTCAAAAGAATGATCTTGACCAGACCCGCGGTAGAAGCCGGGGAAGAGCTGGGTTTTCTTCCCGGGGACATGCAGGCAAAAGTAAATCCATATTTGCGCCCCCTCTACGACGCGATATACGACATGATTCCCGGTGAGGAGTTCGAAAGACTCAAGGAAGACGGCCGGATAGAGATTGCCCCGCTCGCATTTATGAGGGGAAGAACGCTCAATAACTCGTTTGTAATCCTGGATGAAGCACAAAATACTACATCGACTCAGTTAAAGATGTTTTTAACGAGGCTAGGTTTTGACTCGAAAGCAGTCATTACGGGGGATATAACTCAAATAGATTTGAAAAATGACGTCTCCGGCTTAAGCCATGACAGAAAATTCCTCGAAAATATACCGGGAATAGAGTTCATTTACCTCACCAAAACGGATGTAGTGCGGCACGACCTGGTAAAAAAGATCATAGAAGCCTATGAAGAAGAAAATAAGAAATAACGCGGAATACCGGAAGGGGGTAACGGGCTTTTTAAACCAATTAACCGAATGGTCACTCGGGGATAGTTCTCGGAAGGGGTTACTTTTATTTGGTTACGTTCTCCTCATAGCTTTTCTCTTCACCTTTAATATTAAAACAACTGAGCCATTTTTTGTGTTCCTCCCCTGGAAGGAAGCCATTGCCAATGGTCTTATCGTAGCTATCGGTGCCGTAGCTACGGGGTCTTACCTTTCGATCAGAAAGGAGAAGATCGTCAGAGATACAAGAATGACCGTTTTTCTCCTAGGCGTGACCCTTTTTCTCATTTTGACAATCAAAGGTGCAGCATTAGTATCTTTATACCTTGTTCCCGTGGCATTTGCTACGGCCCTGGTTGCCCTGTTTATAGATTTTGAAGCCGGATTGAGTTTAAACCTGTTTCTGGCCCTGGCTGTCGGCGTTCAACCCGGAATATCCGGACCTATAGGACCAACTATAGTTGCATTTGCTGGCGGGTTAGTTGGGATACTTGAAACAAGGGATATAAGCCGAATGTCCGATCTGACCAATATCGGCGTCTCCGTCGGGCTCGTCAATGCGGTACTTGTATTTGCCTTCCGCTTTCCGACCCTGACTTCGCCTATTATAGTCAACCTGGACTGGCCAAACTACTGGTGGGCAATACTGAACGGACTGGTCAGCGCACTCTTCATAGCGGCCACCGTGCCGATAGCTGAAAGGATAACCCAGATTACAAGCCCAATCGGGCTAATGGAATTGCTAAACCCCTCCCACCCACTGATGGAAAGACTCAGGACCGAAACTCCCGGAACTTATCACCATAGTCAGAATATAGCCAGCCTGGGAGAAAATGCGGCCAGAGCAATTGGGGCCGATCCATTATTGACAAAGGTGGGGGGATATTATCATGATATCGGAAAGATGGTCCGACCGGAATTCTTCATAGAGAACCAGTCGAGAGGATCCAATCCCCATGACGAACTGACTCCCTCGATGAGCAAAATCATTCTTACTTCTCATATAAAACAGGGTATTCAGCTAGGAAGAACTTACGGTCTCCGGAAAGACGTATTGAACTTCATCCCCAGTCATCATGGAACTTCCCTGATTAGGTACTTTTACCTCAAGGCATTGAGGGAGGGAAGAGATGAAGTCGAATTCCCCAAAAGCGACTTTCGCTACGAAGGGGATACTCCAATGACAAAAGAGACCTCTATTATAGCCCTGGCGGACCCGGTGGAAGCGGCTTCACACACGCTCGATAATCTGGGGCAGGAAGTAGAAGAAATGGTAGAAGAACAGATTGATGCAAAAATAGAAGACGGGCAACTGGACAAGAGCCCCCTTACGCTGGACGAGATAGCGACGATCAAAGAAGCATTCGTGGAGACCCTCAGGGCAATGGATCAGCGAAGAGTGGAAAATTATCCCGACAAAGAGACCGTAAAGCCGGAGGTGGGAGAACTTGGACCGGAGTGAAGCAAAAGAAAGGATCGAGGAGTTACGTGAAGAAATAGAAGAACATAATTACAGATACTACGTTCTTGACGATCCGACTATTACTGACAGGGAATACGACAGACTGCTTCGGGAACTGGAAGAACTGGAAGAAGAATACCCGGAGTTTAGGACCGATATTTCACCTACACAGAGAGTAGGAGCATCTCCGGCGGATGAATTCGAATCAGGAGAACACAGAACACCGATGCTCTCTCTTTCAAATGCTTTCGAGGAAAGAGAGATAACGGAATTCCGGGATAGAGTTCAGAGAAAGCTGGGAACAGAGGACGAATTAACTTATATCGCCGAGCCAAAACTTGACGGACTGGCAATAGAATTGATCTACGAAAACGGAGAACTTTCGGAAGGTTTGACCCGGGGGGACGGCCGGACCGGCGAAGTAGTCACACGAAATATTAAGACCATTCGCAGTATTCCCCTGAAGCTTAGGTCCGACGGCGGAGAAGTTCCGTCATTGCTGGAAGTTAGAGGAGAAGTTTACATGGAAAAAGGTAGCTTTCAAAAAATGAACGAAAGGAGAGCGGAAGAAGGCAAGGATCTTTTCGCAAACCCAAGAAACGCCGCCGCGGGCTCCCTCAGGCAACTCGATCCATCCGTCACGGCAAAAAGGCCATTAAACGCTTTCTTTTACGACACGGGCGTAGTAGAAGGCAGGGAGTTCACGACTCAAGAAGAACTGCTCAACTATTTCCCCGACATCGGCCTGCGGGTAAACCCTTACGCCGAGAAGTGTCAGGGTATAAAAGAAGCAAAAGAGGTATACTCCAAACTCGAGAAAAAGAGAGAGGAAATTCCTTACGAAATAGATGGAATAGTGATAAAAGTTAATGACTTTAACCTTCGAGAGGAACTTGGGGCCAAGACCAGGAGCCCCCGATGGGCCATCGCCTATAAATTTCCACCGGAGAGAGCAAAGACCCGGATAAAGGATATAGAAGTCGGCGTGGGGAGAACCGGCGCTTTAACACCGGTGGCCAAACTTGAACCGGTAGAAATCAAGGGAGCTACCATAAGTCGGGCCAGCCTGCATAATCAGGATGAAATCGATGAAAAGGACGTCCGGATTGGTGATACGGTGATTATCCAGCGAGCGGGAGACGTAATCCCAGAAGTAATAAAACCCATAACCGAGGAGAGAACCGGTGACGAAGAAAAATTTCAACTGCCGGATCATTGTCCCGTTTGTGGCGAACCCGTGAAAAGACCGGAGGGCGACGCAATCCACCGCTGCGTCAATATTTCGTGTCCGGCAAGGATAAAAGAAGCAATAAAACACTTCGGTTCAAAGGCAGCGGCGGATATAGAAGGTCTCGGGGACAAGCTCGTGGATAAGCTCGTCGAAGAAGGGCTGGTCGAAAGTATTGCGGATCTTTACAGGTTGGATCGAAAAGAAATTGCAAACCTGGAGCGAATGGGCGAGAAGTCAGCAGAAAACCTGTTGAACGCCCTGGAGGAGAGCAAAGAAATAAGTTTTTCGCGTTTAATCTACGCCCTGGGGATCCGTCATGTTGGCGAACATCTGGCAAACGTTCTCAGTAGAAATTTTGCCGACTTCGAGGGGTTAAAAGAAGCAAAAAAGGAAGAATTAACTTCGATTAATGAAATCGGACCGGAAGTAGGAGACAGCATAGTCAATTTCCTTGCGAACGATAGCAACCTCAAGTTGATAGAACAACTGGATAAAGTCGGTGTAAAATACGAACGGGAAGCAAGAGAGGACGAAAAAATTCTGGACGGCACTAGATTTGTTTTTACGGGGCAATTGGACGATTATACCAGATCGGAAGCAGAGGATCTGGTTGAAAGGCTGGGAGGGCGAGCCACTTCCTCGGTCAGCTCTCTGACGGATTACCTCGTGGCCGGTGAAAATCCGGGCTCAAAATACGAAGAGGCCCAGGAAGAAGGTACGGAAATCATCAACGAAGAGCAATTCAAAGAACTAATACAGCACTAAACCAGAACAAGTCTTTTTCAAAGATCAAGTACTCCCCCCTTCCCTGATCTTTGAATCTCAAGTCCAGATCTAGCAGGTTAATACGCTTAATTTATCGGGGAAAAGCTTTAACTATTCAACCTCTGACTCTCAATCGAACACCCAGAGATAATACACCGCCACGAGAACCTAGGGCATAAGCCGATCGTACCACTTTTGCCCGCTTACGCCCAGGTACTCGGTCGCACCTTTTATATCTTCCAGGGCCGCAGCGAGAAACACTCGATCCCCCGTTTCTATCGACCGGTTCCCGCGTGGTATAATGAATTCATCTTCCCGATAAATACCGGCGATAACGCAGTCCTCGGGAAAATCTTTATCTTGAGTAATTTCGGCTATGGTTTTACCGGCGCCCCTGGAGTCATCAGGTACTACGACGACTACGATCGAAGCCTTTCCGCCCCCAAAAGTCGCGACTCTTTGCAGTTTTGGATGCTCTATCTCCAGGGTGAACTGGTCCAAATAGAGATCAACTATGTTGACTACCTTCGTCACCCCTGCAGCCTGGTAAGCGTCTTCATATTTTTGATTCCTCATTCTGGTGAAAATTCGGGGAACTCCAAAATTGTCAGACAGAAGAGAGAAGGATAAATTATCCGCATCCCGACGCATCAGAGCGACAGCAACGTCGGCCTGTTTGATCCCTGCCTCCTCCAGAACATCTACGTCAGTGGCATCGCCATTTACCGAGACCGCGCCGTAATCCTGATAGACCCTGTTACAAACTTCCTCGTCAATATCTATTACCACGACATCGTGCTTGTTCTCAACCAAACGCCTGGCAAGTCCACGGCCGACCAAACCGGCGCCAGCAATCAAGACGTACATGATTTTACCTCCATACTTTACGACTAAAGAGCAAGAGAACCGGCAAAATTTCCAGCCTCCCTGCAAGCATACCAAAAATATATGTGATTTTAATCAGGGGATGAAGTTCCGGCCACTGACTCAACGGGATATAGCTCGGACCAATATTACCCAGGGCGGAAAACATCCCGGAAAGAGAAGCCAGAGGAGACAAATCCGAGAAGAAGGCCGTTATCATTCCTCCGGCAATGATAAAGATGATCCAGGCAAAGAATAGAGCCGAAATACGCCTTATCTCTTCCTGCGGAGTTCTCTTTCCGTCGATTATCAACGGGTTCACCGCCCTGTTCGGATTGACAATTCTCCTTACCTGTCGCTTTACCATTTCCCACAGAACACCAACCCGAAATACCTTAAAACCGCCACTGGTAGAACCAACCATCCCTCCAACAACCATCAAAAACAGAAATACCTGCTTGGCCAGCGCCGGGAAAAAATTGCTTCCGATATCTTTAGTCCCGAAACCAGTGGTGGTCAAAACGGCCACAACCTGGAACAGAGAATATCGGAAAGCATCCAGAGCTTCCCCCAGCCCGTGAACTCGCAAATGATTTACGAAGACGAGCAAGGAAGCTCCGGCAATTAACTTCCAGAAGAGCCTTGCCTCCATACTTTCCCAGAGGGCACTTATCTTACCCCGTAAGAGCCTGTAATGCACTACAAAACTTATCCCCCCAAGAGTCATACCCAGGATTACGGTATATTCGATGATGCGATAATTGGCGTAACCGGCCTTCCTGAAAAAGTCTATACTTGCGTCGTGAAGAGAAAAACCGCCCGTCGAAAGCGTCGTCAGAGCATGATTGAGGGAATCGAACCAGCTTAACCCCTCAATCGCCAGCAAACCCCCAATAACGACGGTAAACAGGGAGTAAATTGACCACAATATTTTTAACGTACTGAACAGACCGGGAGCTGGCCGCTCGGAAATCACCTTGTGACTTTCCGCTCCAAATAACTTGTGTGATGCTTCACCGTTAAATACCAGAACGGAAAACAGTGTCAATATACCCAGCCCACCTATCCACTGAGTGAGTGAACGCCAAAATAGCAGAAGCTTTGGTAGTTCGTATAAATTTACCAGAATGGTTATTCCCGTAGTCGTAAAACCACTGGTAGCTTCGAAAAGGGCGTCGACAAAACTTAGCTGGTACCCAATCATGAAAGGCAAAGCTCCAAGCACAGAAACCATTATCCAGCCGAGAGCAACAACTACCACTGCATCAGTACCGGACAGAGGCCTGAGATTTATCGATCGGTTTAACACGCCGCCAGAGACGAGTGAAATCAGTGCCGGGAAAAAGAACGGAGCAACAGTGGAGAAAGCAAAATGAGCTTCAGAAATAAAAGGAATCAAGGCCAAAGGCAGGGGAAGGATAAAACCAAAAAACCACAATAAAGCACCGAGGTAACGCAATCGGATCAACCAGTTTTTTCGCCTCATTCTTCACCCTTTCTGGGAAACAACATAACCGGAAAACCTGCCCCCCTCAGATGAGTCGCTTTAGATCTTTGGTCCGGTAAGGACCACCATGAGAAGTATAAACTTTCTCAACCCCCATGGATAAGATTTTTTTTATACTTTCCCGAACCGAAGTTGGATCGACGGCAAAAACGGGGAAACTCGCTCCCCCGAAAAGTAAAAATCTTCCCATAACCAGGTCCCCGATGATGGCTTTCCCGTCCTCGAGGACAATCGAAAGGGATCCTTCAGTGTGGCCAGGTGTATGGATTACTTCTCCAGAAACTCCAAAACAATGGAGGTTAACGCTCCCTTCAGTTATCCGCTTGGGGCGAACCCCCTCTATAGCCAGCTCTGGCCCCGAAGCAAAAGGTTCAAGCAATCTTCCCTTAAGCCCCAGAGGAACAGTTGGGGGCCCTTCTCCCTTCGTGATAGCGGAAGAGTCCTTCTCGTGGATGATTACTGATGCAGGCAAACGCCGGCTTAACTCCTCAAGGCCACCAACATGATCCCTGTGTCCGTGGGTAATAACGATAAGCGAGATGTCCTGGGGTCGGTAACCCGCATTTTCAACCTTCTGGATTATTTTCTCCCCATCTCCGGGGTTTCCCGCGTCAACCAGGACCAGTCCTTTGTCATCTCCGGCTATGAGAAAGCTTTTTACCATACTCAAGTTTATCGGAACGACCCTGGTCATCTTATCCTCCTCAAATCTTCACCAATATGGGATCGCTTGAACCTCTTAAAAGAACCCCTGCAAGGGGTAAAGTCCCGACAGAGATCAAAGCCCTTACCTCTGAATATATTAAAAAAATGAGGCACACTTTACCAGCTACCACTATAACCTCCCCGGTATAGTTTTTCCGGCCTGACTTCAATCCAACCAGAGCGTTTCTCTTACTCACCCCCCAAGTGCGGGGATTCCTCGGCAAATTTTGGTGAGACAAACTGTGTCTTCCGCGGTCACCTTCTTCTTTGTATTTTTTTTAGCGATATGCTATATTTAAGCAAACTTAACCTGGAGGAATAAAAGAAATGTCTGATAAGACAGTAGAACTTTTACAGGACGTTCCACTTTTTGCAAATTTCAGCAAGAAGCAACTGAAATCCGTTATCAAGACGGCCAAGGAAAAGGAATTCGAGGACGGAGATACAATTGTCAGAGAAGGGGACATGAGCAACGTCGGATTTTACCTGATCCTGGAGGGACAGGTTGAGGTCAAACGAGGCGGCAAGAGCTTGACCAAACTGGGATCAGGCCAGTTCTTTGGAGAAATGGCCGTACTGGATGAAAAACCTCGCTCGGCAGACGTTGTGGCCGTCACCGAAACCACATGTCTTCTGCTGACAAACTGGGATTTCAAAGCACTTATAAAGACCTATCCGGACATGGCGACCAATATCATCTCCGAACTGGCAAACCGCCTGCGGCAAACAAACATGGCACTTTCCAAGTAAAAGTTATCGTGGAAGTCCTGTGAATGCAAAACAGAGTAAACGAGTCGTACTTTTCAGCGACATCAGGGGGTTTACATCCCTTACTGCAAAAAGAGGTGACAGGGAGGCTTACCGGTTAGTTAAAACCTTCGTTCGGCTGGTAGAGGAACAGGTCGAGCTCTGCAATGTTTCAGCGTTCATGTCAGTAAAACCCGATTTTGATAAACACCACTTTCCAACCGCGTTCAGTTTGGACGGCCTCCCAGATTTACCTAATATAATCACAGGAGGTTTAACTGAACGATGGGCAAACGAAGATCCTTTTCTGCCGAAGAGAAGCTAAAGATCGTAATGGAAGGTCTAAAAGAGGGAAACAAGATCTCCGAGGTCTGCCGGCGCCACGATATCCACTCAAGTCAGTTCTACGACTGGAAGGAAAAGGCAATGCTCGGTGCAAAAGAAGGATTAAAACCTAAAAGAAACGGCAAGTCCAAAGAATTAAAACGAAAGGACGAGAAGCTCAACCAGCTCAAGGAGATCGTCGCCGACCTCAAGGTCGAAAACGAATTGCTTAAAAAAAACGACATCTAGGACTCTCCAGTGATCTAAGCGATGAACGCTTCGAGGCAGAGACAAAACGGGAGTTAATCGAGATGATCAATAATTCCAAACTGTCGGTAAAGGATACATGTGAATTGCTGAAGTTATCGCCCCGCAGGTACTACCGATGGAAAGATAAATACGAGGAGAACGGTATCTCCGGTTTGGAAGACCAAGATCCCGGACCAAACTTACCGTACAACAAGATCCTGCCCGTGGAACGGGAGGCGATACTCGAAGCAGCTGATAAGTACACTGACTTAAAACACAGAAAACTTGTGCCCAAGCTGGCTGACGAGTGGTCTGTAAGCGTAAGCGCCTCTACGGTATATAGGGTGCTAAAAGAAGAGGGTCAGATATCGAGTAAAGACGACACCGGAAAAGCTGATAATTCCCGTGGTGATTACGACTATACTCCAGAGGAACCAAATGAATTATGGCAGATCGACATATCATATATTCCAATTAAGAACCATGACTTCCGGTACTTGATCTCCGCCCTGGACGATTATTCCAGGAAGATAATGAACCACGTATTATCACCGACCATGGGAGCCAGGGACTTGGTGGATGTAATCGATGAGGGAATACTGGACTACGACTTAGCGGAAGATCCACCTAAGTTCTTAACTGACAACGGAACCCAGATGACCTCAACACGATTTAAAGAGTACGTAAAAAGCTTAGATACCGATCATCTCCGCACGGCCTACAATCACCCGGAGACTATCGGCAAGATCGAACGATACCACAGAACGGTAAAAGACGAGGACGTATTCCCCAAAGGCTACGACGATCCGTTTGCCGCAAAGAAAGGTATCAAGGAATTTATCGATTACTACAACTACGAGAGACCGCACGAGGCACTCGGTCAGGTTACGCCGCAGCAAAAATACGAGGGAGTTGCCGAGAATATCAAAGAACATA
Source organism: Candidatus Bipolaricaulota bacterium (assembly GCA_021735185.1). Lineage (GTDB taxonomy): Bacteria > Bipolaricaulota > Bipolaricaulia > M55B111 > M55B111 > JAGXLP01. The sequence goes on along the minus strand of JAIPHN010000035.1, from coordinate 136 downwards.
GAGAGAAGCTAAAGAAGCGTTCGCTTGAAAGACGAAAAAAGCTCAATAAACTAAGAGGGGTCGTTCAACCGTGAAGGGTCAAAAGTGGTGTCTTTGGAATCGGAAAAATCCTGACATTTTGGCTGAAACGGTACAG
>JAIPHN010000034.1 GCA_021735185.1 Candidatus Bipolaricaulota bacterium | reverse complement strand
ATTTCGCGAATCAGCTGGAAAAACACGGGTTTACTGACGTAAAAGCTTTAGCTGGGGGAATGGAAGCGTGGAGCGGCGTTTACGATAGGGTTCCGATTGCAACTGAAGCAAACGATCTCACGATTGTCCAGCTGCAGAGAAGGGCAAAGGGCTGCCTCGGCTACCTTGTCGGCTCGAACCGGGCGGGAGTTGCCGCCGCGGTAGATGTCTCTCGTTATACGAAAGAATTCCTCGACGCGGCAACAGAGAAAGGATTTAAAATAACGCACGTCTTCGATACGCACATACATGCGGATCATATATCCGGCGGGAGAGAGCTAGCCGACAAGCTCGGCGTTGACTATCACCTGGGAGAAAGGGCCGAAGAGCGGGATCCGGAATTCGATTACCTTCCCGTCCAAAAAAACGAGGTAATAGATGTCGGCAGTATTTCGATCAAGGCAATCCATACCCCGGGGCACACGACGGAGATGACGAGCTGGCTCGTCGGAACAGAAGCACTAATCAGCGGAGATTCTCTATTTGCGAATTCGATCGGCCGGACCGAGTTAGAATTTCAGAAAGAAGCCAGAAAGGGCGCCGACCTTCAGTATCAATCTCTGGTCGGTAAAGTCCTCTCGCTCCCCGACGAGGTAAAAGTACTACCGGGTCACTTCAGTATATCGAACGAGGGAGAGGCACAGGGTGTTACGCCCGGAACCCCGATCTTTGCTAGCCTCGGTAAACTGAGAAAGCACAACAAAGCACTACAGATGAACCAGGACGAATTTGTAGAATACATTTTTGAGAACGTCCCGGAAAAGCCCCCGAATTACGAAGAAGTAATCGCAACCAACCTGGGAAGACAGAAAAGGATGAGTCAGCAGAAAGAAGTGGAGCTGGAGATGGGCCCAAACCGATGCGCGACAAGCGAGGATAGCATGGTAGGCTAACAGGGGCAGGTTCTGCTTCGGCGCAGAAATAATACCGATCCGATTTTCACCTGGTAGCTTCGCTCCTCCAGTTTTGAACTGGCTTGAAAAAGTGGACTAATTTAGTAGACTTTTAGTGGGTTGCCAATTTTAAGCATCAAACTGGAGGTGTCCAGTATGTACAGTACTATTACCAGAAAAGAACTTGAAGATAAACTCGAAAACGAAGAGGATTTCGAACTTATAGAAGTCCTTGATCGGGAAGATTACGAACAAAGCCACATAAAAGGCGCGATTAATATCCCTCTCTCGGAACTGGGACGCGAGGTAAAAGATAGATTCGACGAAGACCGGGAGTTAGTCGTTTACTGTGCGGACATCAACTGTGGCGCGAGCCCCAGTGCCGCGGAAAAGCTCGACCAGCTCGGCTTCGAAAACGTCTACGATTACGAAGGGGGAAAGGAGGACTGGCGCGAAGCAGGGAATCCAATGAGCCAGGGGAATTAGCGCTATATAGTTAGTTTTTGCAGGATAATCCAACAAGGGGTGAAACTATGAAAAAGCGAAAGGCGGAGGCAGTATGGCAGGGTAAACTAAAAGAGGGAAAAGGCTCGGTAAAACTTGGCAGTGGGGAACTTGAGACTCAGTATTCTTTCCGATCCAGATTTGAAGAAGGTGAAGGGACCAATCCGGAAGAACTCATCGGTGCCGCACACGCGGGATGTTTTTCCATGGCACTGGCCAACATCCTGGAAGAAGAGGGTTATAACCCCCGTGAAATTTCTACCGGTGCCGAGGTAAGTCTGGACGAAGTAGAAGGGGAATTTACGATAACCGATATTGCTCTATCCACGAGCGCGAGCGTACCGGATATCGAAAAAGAAGTTTTTCAGGAATACGCGGAAGCGGCAAAGGTAAACTGTCCCGTGTCAAAGGCTTTAGCGGGTACTGAAATAACTCTGGAAGCGGATTTGTCTCCATAAGAATGGCGCAAACGGTACAATAAGTGAAACTTATCTTCAATACTCTATTGAATACGAACTTGGGTTATCAAGCGATTCCTTCCGGCACTTTCCCGGCACTAACGTTTCGATCTACCTTTAATCTTAACCGGTTGATCGGGCGCCAGGGAAGTGTCGGAAGTTAACCAAAGCTCGCTGAGAACGATCCGCGACCTACCGCGGGGATGAATCGGGCGGGCTTTGTCCGGGAAAACCTGGAGGCGATTTGAAAAGCTTTTGCCCACAAATCTTTCCTGGGGAAAAATATCTTCGTAATAGTTACTTCTCATCTGGCCTCTACACTGTCCGAAGAAGGCACTTCGACTATTTTCCAGCGCCGTTTCAGATTTCACCATTTCTTATTGGTCTTTAACTGACCATGAGTTAAAATACGATAAGGGTAATAACCCGGGAGGTAACAATGAAATCGGTAGAGCCCAGAATTGCGATAGAGCGCAAACATCCAAACTGGATATTCCAGGTGGTAACTGCGGACAAAGACGGGATACCAAACGCCATGCCGGCCAGCTGGGTTACTTTTGCCTCGGCGGAACCGGTAATGATGGCAGTCAGTATTGCATTCGAAAGGTACACCCATAAAGTGCTAGTAAATTCCGACGATTTCGTCCTGACGTTCCCCAGTAAAGACCAGAAAGAGGCGACCTTTTACTGCGGCAAGAATTCGGGGGCAAACGAGGATAAATTTAAAAACACCAATCTGAAAGCAGTCAAGGCCAACAAGGTAAACTCGCCGTTAATCGAGGACTCCGTAGCCTGTTTCGAATGCAAAAAGAGAGGTTCGATAGATTCAGGGGATCACACGATTTTCGTGGGAGAAGTAGTGGCGACTCACGTCTCTGAGAAATATACGGAAAAGATCTACACGACGGAAGGATGGCACGAAAAAGGTGCGGAAGGGTTTAAGACTATAAAAGAGATAGCCGGAGAGAATGTCTAGCGGAGCAAGCTACTTCATAAATTAGAAGTTCAGCTCCTCTTCCAGTAATTTGAACAATTTAACCCTGGCCGTATCATTGTAAATTGAAAAGTAATCTTGAGAAAAGTAAAGAAAATATTATCGCCGTGAAAATAAGCGTAAGCAAAATCAGGGAAAGTCGGGTATTGTTTTATTTTAATTTTGGAAAAATTCTTAGATTCCGGTGATCGGAAAACAAAATGCAATTTCAACCAATTAGCCTGGCAATAGTTCAAAAAAACGATGAAAACCGTAATATTAGATTTGAAGGCGTCCCGCTCGGCCGGGCCGTCGATAAAAAAAACGATTCCGATAGTTACCAGGCAAACGTCGAAATTTACGGATCAAAGGAAGGAGCTTTCGTCATTTACGTCTCCTACCGGGAGCAGAGTGGTGAAATTAATCGGGCCGAGGCCGTTAAGACGGATAGCCTCGACCTCGGAGACGTTCGCGCTGCCCTGAAACGAGCGGACGTCTACCCTGGTCCCACCTACAGTGAAGCCGTGTATCATTCGTTTAAATCGCTAGAACTATTGGAATAGGTTGGCTGAATCGTAGCCTTTTGACGGTGTCTGGCAAACTTGACAACTCTGATTAATCGCTATATATTGAAACTGTCAGGTTGATACAAAAATCAAGGAGGTGGGCCGAATGACCGTCGGAGCTGCAATGATACTCGGTTTTTTCTGGTCTCTCTGGGCAGCTGCGTTTTTATCCTTCCTGGGGTGTGGTTGCGGACCCTGCTGTTAATTGACCTTCAAGTGTACCACAACCAGAAATGGATTCTTACGGTAGATGCTTATCTCTCTATTTCGAGTAAATACTATTTCACGGAATCCGGGCCCGGGATAGTATCCGGTCTCCCGGCATCTCGAAATATATTTCGAAGATTCCGGTCACAAGGATCTCCCGAGGTGATGTCAGTTACTGCAACGCCATTTTCCGCCCTGGAAGAGTGTATCATCCTACCGGATCCAATATAAATTCCCACATGGCCCTGAAAAAACAGGAGATCGCCGAGCTGTAGGGTAAAAAGATCATCTCCAAGATCGCTTATACCCAATTTTTTGCATGCTTGTTCCTGCTGATCCGAGTCACGGGGCAAAGATACATCGTAATATCCGTAAAGCCTCTGAACAAAGCCGGAACAATCGAAACCAAAAGCCGAAGTACCGCCCCAGAGATACGGAACACCGACAAAATTGCGCGCCAGTTCAGCCAGACCCCTCCGGGGTTCTTCGGTTATTCTTCTGACGTTCTGCCGTTCTACTTTCAAGCGTGAACCACTCGCGTTCGGGAGCACCAGATAACCACCTTTGAACTCCCCGGCAATCCGTGTTCCAAAGCTAAATCTATCGACTACCTTTCCGGAATCGTTAAAAATTTTCGCGATATTCGAAATTATAACGAATTTGTCGCCCTTCAACTCGAAATCGTTCAGGTAAGCTTCTCTCGTCCATCCCGAATAATTATCCGGGCCCTGAATCAGAAACCACCCTTCATTTTGATCAAGTACTTCTACTTTCGTATTAAATAACAACTGACTGGATCGCCTTGATTCCGGCTCTGGTCCTTCTCTCATATCTGCAACGTTAGTATTAATTCTCATTGTCCTGAATAAAGGCAGGTAACCTTTCTCCCTCCATTAAATCTTCTAGAGTTTCACTTTCTCTTACGATTTCATATTCTCCCCCACGTACCATCACTTCCGGTGGACGGGGCCTGGAATTGTAATTGGATGCCATACTCCTTCCGTAGGCCCCGGAATCTCTTACCAGAAAAGACTCACCTTCTTTTAAGGGAGGCATTTTCCTGTCCCTGGCGATGAAATCTCCGGTCTCACAAACGGGACCGACAATATCAACGATTTCTTCCTCATCACCTGCTTCGCGTTCTAACACTGGCTCCAGTTGATGATAGCTATCGTATAAAGAAGGCCTAATGAAGTCATTCATGCCGATGTCAGTAATAAGGAAGTTTTTCTCTTTTGATCGTTTCCTGCGAACAACCTTCCCAACTAATACGCCAGAAGGACCTATGATCGACCTGCCGGGCTCAATTAATATTTGGTAGTCATCTGCAGCTTGTCCAAATCCATTGAGTAACGCTTCGATAAATTCTCCAGGGGACGGAACCATTTTGTAATCGTTCTTTCTCTCGAGAATTCCGAATCCCCCGCCGAAATCGACGTACTGCAGCCGAGCACCAACCTTTTTAATCTCCTCGAGAAGATCGCTGAGGAACTTGCCCAGCTTTCTATAGGGATCAATTGACCTAATCTGTGAACCGATATGAGCATGAACCCCGACAGCCTCCAGGAGATCTGACCCTACTATTCTCCTGTAAGCACGAACCACCTTGTCTCTCGTAACCCCGAACTTGCTCGAACGATCCCCGGTCGACAGATAAGGATGTGTACTGGATTCAATATCCGGTAGAACGCGAATAGCTACTGGCGCCGTAGTTGAGAGAGCAGCTGCTACATCTTCGATAGTATCGAGTTCCGCGAGGGATTCGACATTTAACCCAATAATTTCATTCCGCAGGGCGTAACGAATATCTTCCTCCGTCTTTCCAACTCCAGCGAAAACTATCTTTTTCGGAGGAATACCGGCTTTAAGAGCACGATACAGTTCTCCCTTTGATACAACGTCGGCCCCGGCTTCCTGCTTGGATAGCAGAGAGATTATTGCCTTACAGCTATTGGCTTTAAGCGCATAACAGACCAATCCATCGTAACCCAAAAGACTTTCCCTGAATTCTTTGAATCTCCTGACGATTTCACTGTAACTATACAGGTAAAAAGGCGTGGCTACCTGATCAACCACTTCCCCAATAGGAACTTCTTCGCACTGAATTTCACCAGAACGGCGATAAAAACTCTCTTCCAAGTTAATCCACCTTATGATTTGGTGTCCAACTCAAGTAGGCCAGTTATGCAAGCCTCAGACACTATAATCATTTATCCCGGGCCCGATTATTTCCCGATTAATTTCCTCTATACCGAGGCCGCCACCCGATTCAAGAAATCTCCTGCCACCCTCTATATAACTACCGCCGGCAGCTATAACTGAATTACTAATTGAAGTTCCCATATCCAGATCGCGAAATCTAACTATTTCCTGGCCGGCTGCAAAGTGGGATGCAGCAGTGGCCAGAAGGTCCGTAGCACTCATCCCGCCAACCATGCAGGAGACATTTGCCCCCTCCGCAATCGCAGCTACTTTGAGAGCCGGCCAGAACCCTCCCGTCTTCGAGAGTTTAATATTGAGGTAATCGGCAGCTCCGAATTCGATTACCTTTCGGGCGCTATCGGGACCGTGAACGCTCTCGTCAGCCATGATCGGTATAGACGTATTTTCCCGCAGCTTCTTCATCCCTTCCAGATCTTCAGCCTTAAGAGGCTGCTCTACGAACTCGACGTTCATTCCCTCTAACTGTCTTAGAACGCTGGCAGCCTGAATCCTGTCCCAGCCCTGGTTGGCATCAATTCTAAGTCCGATTTCTTTTCCCACCCTGTCGACAATTCCCCTCATCCTCTCGACGTCCTCCTTCGGGTTTTCCCCCAGCTTGACCTTGAGAGATTTAAATCCTTTTTCTACCAGATTTCCCGCTCGTTCTATCATATCCGATCTGTCCTCAAGGCTGACCGTAAAGTCGGTCGGGATATTCTTCGAATGAGCTCCGCCAAATAACTTCCAGAGCGGAACTCCCCATGAGCTGCCGAGTAAGTCGTGAATAGAAATATCAATCGCTGCTTTGGCAGCAGCATTGCCGGCTATTTTTTGGTCCATTATTCCATGCCACTTTTCCCTATCCCTGGGATCTTTACCGAGCAAATCAGGCAAGATGACGTCAAGTGCTGATAAAGCCCCATCCGGTGTCTCACCGGTCACCTGGGGGCTAATGGGCGCCTCACCCCAGCCAACCGCGCCATTACTCGCTCTGGTCCTTATTAAGACCGTTTCCAACCTATCAACCCGGCGAAGCGAAGTTACAAAAGACCTATCCATTTCAATACTGGGCTTGAATACTGTAAACTGCTCTAGTTTCAAAACAAACCTCCTCTCAAGATGAATCGTAAAATCCGTTAAAATCCCTCAATTCTAACCTGATCCAGAATTAAAGATACGATTTTCCCTGCCGGTTCGAGAGACGAACTCAAAAACCGGGGTTCCAGACCATCAGCATACTCACCAACTTTATCCTTTTCCCGACGCGCATCGAGATATTCTTCCCTGGCCAGAGAACAACTTCGGCTCACCAGCCAGGAACTCACCCCGAAAGTTCGTGCCCCCTGAATATCTTCTTCCTTGTCCCCTGCATGCAGAAAGTAGTTTTTCTCTCTGTCGCTGACGTACTGAAATGCCTCTTTCATGGGTTTAACGTAACCTGTCCTATCTGGTCCATATAACGAGGAAAAAGCTTCCAGAAGATTACATTTCTCCAGAATTTCCCGCTGATACTCTAAGAGACCATTTGTCAGGACCACCAGGTTAAGTTCGGAGATCGAATCCAGCTCGTCGAGGATTGAACACGTTTCAGGATATAGCCGGGGCTCTTCCCTTCTCAAACTGGCCAGGAGTTCTTCCCGAAAAGGATTCCGGAGTTCAGTTCCCCGGGGAAGAAGGTCCAGTATTATTTGGTCCCAGTCAAAAGCAGCAAGATGGTTGCCCTGGGCGAGCTCCTTCTCGTGCAGTTCTTTAGCTTTTTCCAGAAGGGCTTTCTCGGAATTAACCCCCGCCCGGTTAAAACCGGAACTGTACTTCCGCCATATTCCCGGAAAAACGTGGTCTACGAAAAAGTTTTTTACCAGCAGACCGTCTATATCAAAGGATACTGTTACCTGCCGGGAGTCAGGGTCGGTTTTATACATCGGCAAAAGGGTCCGCTGCGTCGCGCAGGGCATCACCCATAAAGTTAAAGGCAAGTACCGCGATAATGATAAATACCCCGGGTATCATGAGCCAGGGATGAGATTCCAAATTTGTTATCGACTGTGCATCCTTCAAAAGCAAACCCCAGCTCGCCATCGGCTCCCTGATCCCCAGACCGAGGAAGCTCAAAGAGCTCTCTCCAAGGATGTAACCTGGAACGGCAATAGTAGCCGCCACGATTAAATAACTGGTCGTACCGGGAAGTATATGGCGAAATATTATTCTCGCATCGCTACAACCGAGGGCCTTGGCAGCCATCGAGAACTCCTTCTCCTTCAGGGAAAGGAACTGTCCCCTGATAACCCTGGCCACCTTTGCCCAGTTTACAAAAGCCAGAATCATAACCATCACCAGATAGGTCAGAACCGAGTTCCAGCTGTCGGGAAAAGCCGCCCGCAGAGCCAACCACAGGGGCAATTGCGGAAATGACATCACTACTTCGGTGAATCTCTGGATGAGCATGTCGAAGCTGCCCCCGAAATAACCAGATATTCCACCAAAGATGATGCCCAGAGTAAAGCTTATCAGAATCCCAAGTGGTCCGATCGTCATCGATACTCGGGCACCCCACATGACTCTCGAGAAGAGATCTCTGCCAAACTGATCCGCCCCGAACAAGAATACAGGAGCCTCTTCGGAACCCGTCCCGAAGAGGTGCAATCGAGTCGAAAATAACCCCAAAAACTTATAGCGGTCACCTGAAACGAAAAATTTAATCGGATATTTTTTCTTCTTGTTCTCAGTATAGCCCAGCTCCCAGGTCACCTCATCCCTCTCCTTCTCCAGAGCATAGACATACGGCCAGGTTAGATTACCCTCCTCGGTCAAAAAATGGATCCTGGCCGGAGGCGCATAGGAATAATCTTTGTGTTGAGTCGTCATGTGATACGGACTAATAAAGTTCGCAAACAGTGCGAGGAGAAAGAGAATCAACGTAATGGCCAGACCAATTACACCAAGTCGATGGCGAAAGAAGCGACGGCGTATTTTCTTCCACTGGGGCTCGGAACGTTCAGCGTTCAGCTTTTTCTCTTCGTTATCAGTCATATCGTATCCGCGGATCAACAGCCGCCAAAAGTATATCCGCAATTAAATTGCCCACGAGCAGTAAAAATGAGAAAAACAGCAGACCGCTCGCGGCCACGTAAAGATCCTGACTCAGCAGAGCAGTGTAAAAGGCGCGTTCCACTGTGGGCAGGTTAAGCACGATAGATGTAATCAAAGCGCCCCCGATAAGATAAGGTAACTCGAAACCAAGCATAGTTATCAGGGGGTTAATGGCATTCCGCACCGCGTGTTTCAAAATTACCTTCCACTCTCTCAAACCTTTTGAGCGAGAGGTCTGGACGTACTGTTCGCCGAGAATATCAAGCAGATTACCGCGCATCTGTCGAATTACAGTTGCCATTCTCGCCGTGCCCATTACTACGATTGCGGGCCAGAGATGCCAGAGGAAGTTAACGAATTTCCCCCAGCTCCAGGGTTTGCCAATATAAGCGCTGGAAAAGAGCCCCCCGACCCCCAGGCCGGGGCCAATATTCAGGACAACGGATAAGAAATAAAGCAAAAGCAACGCTAAAAAGAAATTGGGAATGGACAAACCGAGGAACCCAAAGAAAGTGAAAAAGTGATCAGCCAGCGAGTACTGATGCACTGCTGAATAAATTCCGATAAAAATCCCGACCGTCCAGCTAAAGAGCAGAGTGGAGAACATTATTATCATGGTCCACTTTACCCTGCCCTTGAACAGCAGGTCAAATACCGGTTGCTGGGTCTCAAATGAATAACCGAAGTCCAGGTCCGTAATTATACCCTTGATCCACTGCCAGTACTGCACGTAAGCTGGCTCATCAAGTCCGTATCGCTCCGACATCTGCTCTATCGTCGCTTCACTTATCCGAGGGCTGCCACGATACTTCGTCAGGAAGTTCCCGGGCCTTAGCTGCAGTATGCTGAACGAGATAATGGTCACCAGGATAAGCAGCGGGACAAAATAAAGTAACCTTCTGGTTATATAAGTTATCATCTTAAGAAATTAGCGGAGTAGCTGAGAGGGTTAACTCCAGCTACTCCGCTCTAGGAAATACTTAGTTTTTAAGGTAGATCAGATGGGCTATTGGCAGGAAAAGGCTTCCCCTTCGTTCTGTTAGATAAGGACTCGGTGTTTCGCCAACGTTCCCGACGTAATCCCATGCGGAATAAAGAACTTCTGGCTGTACGGTAAACAAGAGCGGTACCTGCTCTGAAAGGATCCGCTGATACTGAGCGTAAAGCTCCTGTCGCTTGCTCAGATTAACTGTAGAAGCCGCTTTTGTAATTAATTCGTCGATCTTTTTCTCCGTTTCGTTCGGGTCTTTCGATGCTGAATGGTGCCAGTAGTGGAAGCCTCCATCGGGACCGAATACGTTTAAGGCAGTTCCATGCGGGTCACGGGAACCCACAAGGCTCATAGCGGCAACCTCGAATTTCCCATCGACCATTCGATTGATTACTGAGCCAAATTCGAGCCCCTGAACGGTCATATCGACTCCGATCTTCTTTAAATCGTTGGCAAAGAGGTTTGCCATATCGATCCTGACGCCTCCTGCGTCAGTAATAACGGTAAAGGCGAGGTCTTCGCCCGTCGGAGTCTCTCTTAGACCGTCTCCATCTTCGTCAGTTATGTCAATTTCATTTAAAAGTTCTCTTGCCTTTTCCAGGTTGAACGGATATTTTTTTAGATCCGAAGTGTGGTACAAAGTATTGGCGGCACTAATCGGGCCCCATTGCGGTTGTGCCAGCCCATTGAAGACGTTCTGAACGACCGTTTCTTCGTCAAAGGCATAAGCCATGGCCTGGCGGAACTCTGTGGTCCGGAAGAGTTTCCGCAGCCCTTCGTCCTCAACGTCCTGGTTGAAGCCGAAGTTATGACTGGTACCAAATCCGGGACCGGCTCGGTAGACCGTGAAATTCTGATCGGATTCTCGTTTTTTTACGGTAGGATAGTTGCCGGAAGAAATCGAGGCAACGTCCACACCCCTATTCAGGAATTTAGTCACCGTTGCCTGTTCGTTTTCTACAAAGAGCACTTTAACCTGATCCAGGTAAGGAAGTTGTTCTCCTTTTTCGTTCGCAAAGAACGAATAGGGGTTCTTTTCAAGGATAATGTGTCTTCCCGAAGCAAATTTATCGATAACAAAGGGGCCACAACCGACGATCTTTTCCGGGTCAGTATTAAGGGACCAAACCTCGTTAAAGTTTCCTTTTTCTACCTCGGGGTTCAGCTTGTGCACCTTGTCTTTAAGTACGTGTTCAGGCAAAATCGGCGTTGTCAGTCCTTCCAGCGCCGGAGCAAATACTTTGGGGAAGGTAAACTTAACGGTGTATTCGTCCACCTTTTCGACTTTCGGTAATTTTTTCTCGCCATCTACCTTTACCGTAAGCTGGGACCGCGTGTCACTTTCAATTTCATCGTTAAAATGGAGATCCTGGAAGGTAAATAGTACGTCTTCAGCGGTAAGAGGCTCTCCATCGGACCACTTAACACCTTTCCGGAGATGGAAGGTGTAAACCCTTCCTCCTTCGGTTTTTTCCCAGCTTTTTGCCAGTTCTGGTTCCTGCTCCAGAGTTATCGGGTTTACGTCAAACAGTCGGCTAAAGATCATGTCGGTGATAGCGTAGGTCGAAGTGCTGGTTGCTACCACCGGGTTAAAGCCTTCCGGGCCGGCCGTCGTGCTTATTACGAAAGTACCACCAAACTGCGGATTTTCGCCAAAATTAAGGCGGTTGCTCACCACTTTCGGCTCTTCCGGTAGGCCCGCAAAAGCCATAAGAGAAAAGACCATGACAAATAAAAGTCCAACTAGAGCTATTTTGCTTTTAGGCATTTTGACCCCCTAGATCAAATATTATGGTTACAAAAGTAAAAGCCAACCCGAGTTACGAAATAATCCATCTACCACCTCCGATTTTCAGGCTAGAAAATCCGGTCCATACATATTTACCAATCTATTTTAATCCATTATAAAATCAATAACTCTATTATCAAATCAATCGATTAAACCAAGACCAAAAAACCGGACTGAAAGAGCACGAAGTCACTCCTCTCCGATGCCGGCAGGATAAATTATCCTCCCTCTCGACACTTCACAGGCCTTTAACAGGGCACCAATCTCTGGAGCGAATTTTTCCTTCCCGTAGGACCAGTTGGTTTTAGCTCGGGATAACTGGCTCTCAAAGCCTTCGAGCAATAACCTTCTTCGTTTTGAACTGAACACCCCACCGGTGAGGACTATACCTATTGTTTTCTCTTGAAAATCCAGCCGGTCGATTACCGATTTCGCGGTTCGGCCCAATTTTG
>JAIPHN010000033.1 GCA_021735185.1 Candidatus Bipolaricaulota bacterium | reverse complement strand
TTACCACTGACTAGAGCTACACCTGCTACCAGTCCTGCCGTGAGAAGTAAAAGCAAGACCTTGTCCATTTTATACCTCCCTTTTACCGATATATTACATAATATTATATTTTTTAACAAGAATAGTGTTCACAGGTATTTCGTGAAGTGTTATCAATTTTCATTATTGCTAATACGAGCTGAATACCCCCCAGAACTTGCCCTGGGGATGAGCCGCTGGTTTACGCTCCAGGCCAATTCTGATAGAGACATGGTTCTGCGGCGTTGACTTTTTCTTTGTTCATGCTACTATTAATTTAGAAAATGATTACCCCTTGTAAGCTAAAAATACGAAATACATACTTGAGACCGTGTTATGAAATTTGAACCCGTATATTCGGCCAGATTTACTAACGAATATATAAGGAAACTCTTCTTCGAAGCGAAATACGGAAAGGTTAAGTGTGACTTTTGTGATTCCGAGAACGTCTACTTCGTTGATGAAGATCGAATAAAGTTACGCTGCAGGGATTGCTGGAAGCGCAGTTCTCTGACTCATGGCACTTATTTGGAGAATACCAAGCTCAGTTTAAGGTTCTGGTACGAGGCTATTTGGTCTTTTGTTCTTGGCCACTCAACAGCCAAGACAAAGAAATTATTAAAAGCAAATAACCACCAGAAAGTTCATAGAATTTACAGAACTATAAGAGAAGGAATAGCTCATCGATCGAATAAAAAGTTGACGAAAAATGCTAACGCCGAGCGGACCAGAGACGGAGAGGGCCAGGAAAAAGCCCCAAAGCTTAGCGACGACCTTCTCGGTTTTCTGGAGGGTAACGACGGGAGAAATCACCCTCTATACTTAGTATTCAAGAACGAAGACGATTTTTACCTGAAGTTATTAAAAGAACCGAGTGAAATTCTTGGTGGTTCGGGTGAAGGGGTAAAACTCCACCCCGAAGAAGTTTCCCCGGGTAACCCAGTAGGTTTAGGTTGCTTGTTTCACGGAAAAGGTGAATACGTAAACCCTTCAAGCTCTACTCAACTCGAAGGGTTATGGAATTTTACCAAGTCACATATGCAGGTCTACCAGGGGGTCAGACAGGATAATTGGAGTTATTATCTGAAAGAAATCGAATTCAAGTACAACAACAGGGAAACGTCTTTTGATGAGCAGGTAAAGGAAATTGTTGAAATTATGATGAAAGGGAAAAATTGTTTTTCCGATGTTGAACCCGGGAATTCTTGATATAACGCTTTTCCGACTTCAAAATCACAGGAGGTGTAGGAATGCCAAAGAATGGGTTGTGGTTAATCCTCTCCTTCCTGGTGATTGGGCTCCTTCTTACTGGATGTCTGGAACTACGAGCACAGGCTCAAACGGAGCCGATTAACGTTATAGTCACTATCCCTCCCCAGGCATTTTTGGTAGAGTCAATTGGTGGAAAACGTACAAAGGTAACCTCGATGATTCCCGAGGATGGTAGCCCACATACTTCTTCTCTGACACCGGAAAAGTTAAAGAAGATAAGAGGAGCCGATATTTATTTCCGAGTCGGAACCCCGCTTCCTTTTGAGGAAAACAACCTCGAGGTATTTCGAGAGGAAAATCCGGAACTAATCGTAGTGAATACGTCCCGCGGAGCGGAATTGAAAGCGCTTGACCAGCACTACGGAAAAACCAAAGTGGATCGAGCGGACGATGAAAAGAAATCAATAGATAACCACGTTTGGCTATCAGTGTCCAGCTTAGAAATTATGGCAGAAAACGTTTTCGATGCGCTATCCAGCCTGGATCCCTCTTCAAAAGAATACTTTAGAAAGAACCTGGACGAACTGCTGAAAAAAATCTCGGTAACTCGGGACAAATTGAATGGAATCCTTGGGGCCTTCGTGGGCCGAAATTTTTTAGTTTACCACCCGGCCTGGGGCTACTTTGGTGACGAATTTAAACTCCATCAGGTAGCAGTTCAGGAAAAAAGAGACAAGCCGGGTGCCAGGCGAGTCCGGGAGATAGCGAACTTCGCAAAAGAACACGGACTCCATAAAATCATTACCTCGTCACAATTTAGCCCCACTACTGCAAAGATGGTTGCAAACACGTTTGGCGGTTCCGTGGCAAAAATAAACCCTCTGGAACGCGATATCTTAAAAGAGCTCGTTAAACTGGCCCGGGAAATTGCGGAAGGTTATCGAGAAAGCTAAGTTTTGGGTCAATTCCTGAAAAGTAAAATTGGAACGCAAATTAATTGACTTGACCCTTTTAATTGACCAAAGGTGGTTCTATGACGGAACCAGAAATACCGATCAAAACGGTTGGCTTATCTGCGGGATATAAGGGTAATCCGGTAATCAGTAACGTCGATCTCAAAGTAGAGCGGAATGATTTTGTCGGCATAATTGGCCCCAACGGGGGAGGAAAGACCACCCTCCTTAAGGCAATTTTAGGTTTTATTCAACCAATGGAGGGAAAGGTAAAGGTTTTTGGAAGGTCGCCTGAAAAGACTCGGAGCAGGATCGGTTACGTCCCGCAGTACGCTACGTTCGACGAGGATTACCCGATAACCGTAAAGGAAGTGGTACAGATGGGGCGCCGAAAGGAGAAAAAGTTTTTCGAAAGATACTCCAGGCAGGACCTGAAAAAAACTAAAGAAGTCCTTGCGGACGTCGAGATGAATGACTACAAAGACGAGCCGATTAGCGAACTGTCCGGCGGCCAGAAACAGAGAATCTTTATCGCAAGAGCACTGGTATCATCCCCGGAACTACTCCTGCTGGATGAGCCGACCGCGAGCGTGGACAGGAGGATGGAAAAGGGTATTTATTCTCTACTCAAAGAACTTAACGAAGATATGGCGATTGTCGTAGTTACCCATGATATAGGGGTTTTGTCGTCATACATTACAAAGGTTGCCTGTCTGAGCGGGGAACTGTACTCCAGTGACGAACCTTGTCTGGAAAAGGACATGCTGGAAGACGCTTATCAGTGTCCGGTTGAACTTATTACACATGCCGGCGAAGAAATACCGCACCGGGTCCTTGGAGAACACCCCGAAGGAGGAAGCGATAAATGATTCAAGAATTAACCGAACTTATTTCTTACCCGTTTGTCCAGAGAATGCTAATTGCCGGTTTTCTGGCAAGTGTGGTTGGCGGGGTAATCGGAACCTACGTGGTTGTCAATCGAGTAGTCGTGATGAGTGGCGGAATTGCTCACATTGCTTTCGGAGGAATCGGCCTCGCTTATCTTTTGCAGGATAAACTCAACTGGGGATGGATGGATCCGATGATCGGAGCGGTGATATTTGCGCTTGCCTCCGGTGCAATTTTTAGTTCGGACTTCCTCCGGAGCCGGGTTCGGCAGGATTCTTCAGTGGGGGTGCTGTGGGTAATTGGTATGGCTACGGGAATACTATTTTTGAACCTCGTGGACAAAACCAGTACCACGGTCCAGGAACCGACCAGTATACTTTTTGGAAATATTCTGCTTATCGAAAAGTTTGACCTCTACGTATTTGCCGGGCTAACACTTGGAATTTTATTAATTGTTTTTATCTTCTTTCGAGATTTTAAGATTCTGACTTTCGACGAAGAGTTCGCCAAAATTTCCGGTTTGAGTACAGGCGGGTTGAACCTGCTTCTGTTTTCGCTTATTGCCCTTACAGTTGTTATCTTGATAAAAGTAGTAGGAGTTATACTGGTGATCGCCATGTTGACCATTCCACCGGCAATTTCAAGCTTATTTAGCAATAAATTAAGCACGACGATGGTACTCGCAGTAATAGTGGGGCTAGTGGGATCCTTTCTCGGGATATTTAGTTCTTTATTATTCGATACCCCGCCGGGACCGATGATCGTTCTCTGGCTTGGTGGAATGTTTCTCCCTGCTTTTGCCTTCGGAAGAAAATTTGGCTAATAGCTGCTGGCAGAACCGGGACATCTCTCTGCAGTCCATTTTTATATTTACCGGGTGCCGGCTTCTTGCCCAATATGTCCTTCTGAGTTAATATTTATCGGTGAATATTTGTGAATCGGAAGCGGCTAAAAATAGCTCTTGCGTCCGCCCTCGTAATGGTATTGCTCTCCGGCGTCGGGTTCCTGAGTATAAACATCTGGCAAAAGCTCGACAAAACCATATACACCCAGGGTCAAGGTGTTGTAACTGATGATAGCCCCCGATACTTTGATTTACCCTATCAGGAAGTTAAGTTCGAGACTGATAGAGATATTATTATCAGGGGCTGGTACGTACCAAGTATGTCTCCCGATAAAGCAATAATTTTGGTCCCGGGCTTCGGCGGAACTCGCTGGAGCATGCTCTGGCACGTTCCCTTCTTGGTGGATGCCGGATATAATGTTTTACTTTTTGACCCCCGAAGCACCGGTCTTAGTGGCGGTAATAGATACGGGTTCGGCTATTTTGAAAGCATAGACATCCAGCACGCCATAGATTTTTTGATGAAGGGGAAAGGGATATCGGAGATAGGCCTGCTCGGTCGGTCCGCCGGAGCAACTGCTTCGCTTCTGGCCTCATTGCGTGATGATCGAGTAGATGCGGTAGTTGCCGATAGCCCTTACGCAAACCTCCGTTTTGCTGCCGACGATTTTGGGAAATACTCACACGACAGGCTATTCCAGACCTTATTCCCGGTTTACATGTTTTCGGCACGGCTTGCTCTGGGAGTTAATCTCTACCGAGAAACGAATATCCTGAATAAAATTGACGAACTCGACACTCCGGCATTCTTTATTCACGGTTTACAGGATGCAGGTATTGGCCACCAGAATTCGGAAAGATTATTCAAACGCAAGGTACAGCCGAAAAGAATCTGGCTGGTCCCGAATACAAACCACATTGCGGCATTTGAAAACTATCCCGGCGAGTACAAACAGAGGATCATCGATTTCTTCGAGTCCTACATTTAAAAGATAAGCACCGGGTGAGCTAAATCTCCTGTACCGCTGAAAAAATGCTATAACCTGGATAGAGACCAATAGAATTATGAACCCTATTTTTTGAACTTGATTATCGTCATTAACTATTGTAGGCTTCGCTAATATGGTTATCGGCGTATTTCTCGCCCTGGCGGGCGCTCTATCTCACTCTATCTCTTTTATAACTCGTAAACGGGGGCTCGAGGTAGCGGATTACAAACTGTTCATTCTGGTTAGAGTAGCTGTTGGTCTCGTAGTTTCCGGGATTTTATTGTGGGCTATCGGGCCCGGACTGTCAGGTTTAACCCCAAAAATGGTCCTCCCATTCGTCCTGACAGGGGGACTTGCCGGAGGCTTCGTTGCCTTATTTACCACCACACTGGCCATCCACTTCATCGGGGCGTCCAAAGCCCACGCGATAACTTCGTCCAGCCCCCTGGTTACTGCCGTCGGGGAGATAATATTCCTTGGAGCCGCACTTACTTTACAGATAATCCTGGGAACTGTACTTGTAGTTGTTGGCGCGGCTCTCATCTCTTTCTTCTTGCACAGGAACGACAGTGGTAGTGGCGAGGAAGATGCAGGGGAAGCAAATCGGCCAATCATCGGTCTTGCGATGGCATTGTATACGGTGCTGGCCATCGGGGCTCAGGTTGCAATGCAAAAGTGGGGTCTGAGCATGGGAGTAAGCCCGCTTCAGGGCCTGTTTTTCCACGTTTTAACAGCGGCTCTTCTCTTCGGACTTTACTATCTCTTGCTAAAGCCGGATCTGAAAATTGGAAAGCTTGGACAGCTGAAGTATTCCGGGAACTTCCTTGTAGCTGCTGTTGCTATGGCTATCTTGCCACTTCTAAATCTTTACGCTCTGACGTTCCTGTCGGCAACTGTCGTAGCTGCGCTGATGCGCGTTGCTCCGCTCTTTACCGTGGCTTTGACCCATTTTTTTCTGAAAGGAATAGAAAGGGTAAACGGGAAAATAGTCCTGAGTACCTTCTTGATAGTTACGGGAGCGATTCTGGTCTCCCTTCAGTGAACCAGGAGAGAGTGATTTTCTCAGGTTTGCTATTGCCGGCAGTGCGGTTTTTAAGTGCAAATTAATCGAGACTCACTACCATCTCGACCTCCACCGGAATATTTAGGGGCAGTTCGGACACTCCTAAAGCTGCACGGGCATGTTTGCCATTTTCCCCGAAGATTTCCTCCAGTACCTCCGAAGCTCCATTCACTACGTCCGGCTGCTTATTAAATCCGGGAGCGCTGCTGACGAAACCACGAACCTTTACGATCCTGTCGATTTTGTTTAACGAACCGACTTCTGACTTGATCTCGGCCAGGCAGTTTATGGCAGCGACCCTGGCGGCTTCGTAACCTTCTTCCACCGACAGGTCCGACCCTACTTTTCCTCGGTGAAGAACTTCTCCCTCCTGCATTGGTCCCTGGCCGGAACAAAACACCAGATTTCCCGCTCTTCTTGCCGGTATATAAGCGCCTGCAGGCTCAGGAGGATCTGGAATTGTTATTCCTATCTCTTCAAGTCTGTCTTCGTAATTATTCATCACAATTATCACTCCACCTTTAGTATAAGAAGTAATTGATCTTTTAAAAACTCGGTCAAAAACCACTTTAGATAGAATATCGGAGTTTCATTCTTTAAGACAAGTCCTTTAACCGTATTCGTCGGAAGTGGCCATCTTGAAAGTTTGATTGAAATGATAATATGGATATAATAGTTGCATAAGAGGCGTTATACTAAAAAAGTATTCCATCATAATCCTGTAGATTAGCAGGATCGGAGGTGATAAAAGAAAGAGATGAAACTTGGCGATTTCTTCCTGAAATTTATCTTATAGAGGAGGTGTACCCCTTGGAAAGAGATACACTCCAGTTTTCCGGTTTAATTTTTCTGCTGGTTTTGACTATTGCTCTTGGGGGATTTTTTAGCGAGACGGCCGTAGCTCAGGACAAAGTTACGGTTGGTGTAATCGGCCCCTTCACGGGTCCAAACGCCAGAGTGGGAAGCGAAATATGGCGTTCTTACAAGATGGCCTTTAACGAAATTGACAATCAAATAGGGGATTACAAGGTAGAGCTGGTAAAGATAGACTCGGAGTCCCAGCCAGAAAAGGCTACAAGGAATTATACCCAGGCCGTAACCAGAAAAGGCGTAGACGTTACTACCTTTAACTGGCATAGCTCCGTATCCGTCGCCCTAATGGATATGGCAGCTAAGTACGAAATACCTCATTTCTTTGGCGGAGCAGCGACCCAGGTGATCCTGGACAAATACCACGAGGAACCGGAAAAGTATCAATACTATGACAGCGGAAAGTTCTGGCCCACCCCAAGGAAACTCTCCATAGCTTACGTTACAACTCTGACAGAAGCCGTAGAAGTTGGCGATTGGGACCCAGAGACAAAAAACGTCGCCATTTACGGAGAGAATACCGACTGGGGTAGGAGTTTTGGTAATTCGATCGCCGAACAATTCGAGGATGCGGGCTGGGAGGTCGTCTCCAAGGATTACTTCGAGATGCAGAAGACGAAGTTCTATCCTCTACTCCAGAAATGGCAGGACAAAAAGGTCTCTGTAATTGCAGGTACGTCAACTGTACCCGCTTCTTTTGCTGCTCTGGTAAAACAGGCCAGAGAAGTTGGTTTAAAGAGCCTTGTAATCGCTGATGGATTAGGCTGGATGGGGGAATGGTACGATCTCGCTGGTGATGCCTCAGATTATGTACTGGATCAGATTCCTCAGTGGGCAAGCCAGGAGGCAAAACAGTTCAGGGAAAGGTTTGAGAAAGAATGGGACATAGAGCCCAGTTCTTCTTCCTCCGGCCTTGCCTACGACGGGGCCAATTATCTGATAAAGATTTTGAGAAAAACAAATCAGCTCTACGGAGAAGTAAATTCGGAAAATATCCAGAAGGTCAATCATTATTTAGTAAGAACCGGAGACCTGACCTTCACTGAAGGAATTCTGATGAAAGAATATAAATATACTCCGGAAACAGTCCCGGACCCGAAAGTAGCAAAAGACTACTATATCTACCCGGTCATCCAGTATCACGAAGGAGAAGGAACTGTAATCTGGCCTCAAGCCTGGGCTGAAGGAGAGTTTGAGATTCCACCTTATATGGAAGAATAGGTCTCGCCTTGTACAGCGGAGGGAGGTTCAGCACTTCCCTCCGCTTACTCTTAAATCGGGGGTATTCGGATTAACCTTTACGTAGAAGAATTGAAGAAACATTTCGGCGGCGTCAGGGCTCTCGACGGCGTAAATGTTACCGTGAGCCAGGGCGAATTGGCAGGTCTAATCGGACCCAACGGAGCCGGAAAAACCACTTTTGTAAACGTCATTACCGGGCTATTTGCTCCTACCGGCGGAACGATTAAACTGGGGGATATCGATATTACCGGCATACCTTCTCATAAGATTGCCGCTCAGGGATTGGGGCGGACCTTCCAGATAACTCGAGGATTTGAACAGCTATCGGTGCTCGAAAATCTTCTGGTTCCCGCTCTTGCGGCGAAGTCTACCAGCCGGAAAGAAGTCGAAAAGAAGGCGGCAGAAATTATGGATTTTCTTTTAATCGATCACCTTGAGGAAGAGCTTTCCGTCAACCTCTCGGGGGGGCAGCAAAAGTTATTAGAGTTGGGCAGGGTGCTGATGCTGGACCCGGATATTATCGTTCTGGATGAACCTTTTGCCGGTGTACACCCCGAGTTGCGAGGTGACCTCCACGATCATATTGATGAGCTTTACGGCGCGGGAAAAACCTTCTTGATAATCAGTCACGACATGGAATCGATATTTAAACTCTGCGAAAGGGTTATCGTATTTAACCAGGGGAAAAAGCTAATCGAGGGACCTCCTGACAGTGTGAGGGAAGACGAAGCTGTTCTCGAAGCCTATCTGGGTGATTGATTTGCTTAAAGTAGAGGACTTGGTCGTCGGATACTACGAGGATATCAATATTCTGCAGGGAGTTAATCTGGAGGCCGAAAAGCAAGACATTACAGCTGTTCTTGGTCCAAACGGAGTCGGAAAATCGACCCTGTTAAAGTCGATATGTGGCTTTCTGACACCGAATTCGGGCTCAATCAGCTTCAAGGGCGATTCGATTAGCGGAATAGAGCCCCACAAAGCGATCAGTAAGGGCCTGGTCTATCTGCCCCAGGAACTTACACTGTTTCATCGGATGACTGTGAGGGAAAACTTACAGTTGGGAGGCTGGACTATAAGGGGAGATAAAGAGCTCATTGAGAAGAGAATTGAAGAGAATTTCGAGCGTTTCCCTATTTTGAGAGAGAAAGCCGGGCAACACTCAGGAAACTTGTCAGGAGGACAGCAGCGAATGGTGGATCTTGGAAGAGCTTTGATGAGCAACCCGGAAATGTTGCTCGTAGATGAGCCCACGGCGGGGCTGGCACCCAACCTGGCCGGGGAAATGTACGATCGGTTGATAAGTTTGAGTGACGAAGGTAGGACGATTCTTCTGGTCGATCAAAATATCCGTAAGGCGATAGAGATTTCGGATTATATATACGCACTAGAGCTCGGTAAGAACAAAACCCAGGGTCCGAGAGAAGAATTTGCGGACGTGAAAGAAGTAATAAAGGATTGGTTATAAGAGGAGTAATATGATATCAGGACAATCGCTAGCTAGTCTTCTGCTTGCCGCGATCGTCAGAGCAGGTCTCTATACTTTAACTGCTACTGGTCTTTCTTTGATCTTTGGCGTAATGAACGTACCGAATTTCGCCCACGGCGAGTTGTACATGATTGGTGCTTACATAGCGGTGTTTTCTTTTGCCGGGTTGAACTTGCCCCCTCTGGTGGCAATACTGCTCGCTGCAATATTAGGATTTATCCTCGGAGCGATAATCGAAAAGAGTTTCTTTTATCCCCTGAGGCAGCGGTCCAAAAGACGAAAAATCTGGATAATGAACACATTCCTGGTAACCGTGGGGCTTTCTCTGCTGTTAAAGAATCTCATTCAGGCAATTGCCGGAACAAAATACCGGGGAATAGATAGTTACTGGCAGGGTGGACTGAAAGTCGCGGGGATATCTATTTCCGTGGATAGATTGGTAGGTGTGGCAATAGCAGCGGTAGTAGTACTGGCTTTCTGGTTATTCTTGCAAAAGACCACCATTGGCAAGGCGATAAGGGCAACGGCTCAGGATGAGACCGGAGCAAAAGTAGTTGGAATAGACCTGAATAACATCCATACTCTTACCTTCGCCCTCTCCGCCATGCTGGCAAGTATAGCCGGCGCCTCCTTGCTCTCCTTAAATCCTGCTTATCCAACAATGGGACTGATGCCTCTTTTTTCTTCCTGGTTCGTCGTAATTCTGGTCGGGCTCGGAAATATAGCTTCTATTCCCGTTGGTGCGCTGATTATCAGCCTGATAGAAACTTTTGCCGCTTATAGTGTCGGATCGGGCTGGCAGAGACTCTTTAGCCTCGCTCTGATTATAATAATCCTGTTGTTTAAGCCTCGTGGTCTGTTCGGTTCAGACGTAAAAGGTGTCTGGGAGAGATAGCTATGACCAAGTATCTGGAACAATTCAAATCCTCGAAATTTGCAAATCCCGGATTGATCCTGCTTTTCATTCTCGCTTTCGTGCCCCTGTTCATATCGGATCAATTCATTCTCCAGCTATTAATCTCTGCCCTGTTGTTTGGGACCCTGGCAATGGCATTTGACTTCACCGTTGGTTTCATCAATGTAGTTAACTTCGGGTTTGCCGCTTTCTGGGGCGCCGGTGGCTACACTTCGGCATTGCTTGCCTCGAAGCTTGGGGTTTCTCCCTGGATTGGAATATTTGCCGGTCTATTTTTCTCGGCCGTGCTTGGGTTTTTGGTTGGTCTTCTGACGCTTCGTCTCCACGGGATATTTGCCGCGGTGATGGCCTGGTTTACCGGGCTTGGCTTGATGTCAATTGTCACAAACTGGACGAGCTTTACCCGGGGTCCGCTGGGACTAATGAGCCCGATGTTTTTCGACACGATGGATCGGGGACCATACTTTTACGTGGTGCTCGTTATGGCAATCTTCAGTTTCTTTGCTTTACTGGCGATTGCCAACTCTCGGATTGGGTTGTTTTTCAAAGCCATCGGACAGGACGAAGAAGCGGCCAAAGCTTCCGGGGTTAACCCCACCTGGTATAGAGTCTTGAACTTCACTATTTCTACGGCAATTGCCGGACTGCTGGGTGGCTTTTATGCACACTACATCGGTATCCTGACTCCTGACGTAATGAAGACGAGCCAGACTATAGAAATAATGGCCCTCGCATACGTCGGTGGAAGAGGAAGTATCTGGGGGCCTCTTGTTGCCGCTTTCTTCTTTATCCCCGTTCTTACCTATCTCCAGCCGTTAATGGAGATTCGCCTGATTATCTATGGCCTGGTTCTTATCGGTGTAATGATCTTCTACCCGGGTGGGATTTCGGCTCTGTACCGCAATCTTTGGGACCGAGTTAAAGCCTAAATCGGATGAATTCAGAGGTAAGATACTTTTTGCCTTCCAGGTATTTAGCGACTTGATCTTTGAATTTATCCTGATTCTGAATCCTGGATACTAACTTCTCCGTGGCAGCGAACGCTATTTCTTCTTCTTATGCCCTGTAGAGAGCTTTATCCGCCTCGCTTAGAAGTTTTTCAAGGTCATTACCGTATTCATCTGGTTCGGCAGTTTATGGCAGAGACCCTGCCGACTTCGCAACCTACTCTCTTTCCACAGGTCCAACCCTGCACTAAACTCAATTTCTTTTTTAATTCGTAACTATTTTGAATATCTTTAGGCGTTCTCTTAAAATTTCAACTGAAGCAAGGACCTATTCTTACCGGGAGGTGATTGAAAGAACCTCTTTAGCTAAAACAGCCCTTTCCTGCTAGCGGTTCAATTTGAACCTCGAATATTTAAAATAAGGAGGGTTAAAATGTTATCGAAGAATAGCAGTAAAATTCTGATACTGACCTTAAGTTTTGTACTCGTCTTTTCCCTTCTCTTATCCGCAGAAGAACTCACCATCCTCCACACTAACGATATTCACGGCAATTACCTGCCAAAAGAAGGAGTCGGTGGATTTAAGGCATTATCTCATTATGTTGCGGAAGCTAAAACAGATGCCGAAGGGCCTGTGTTCCTATTCGACGCTGGAGACGTGATGACCGGAACGCCCCTGACACAGATTTCTTATCACGGGGCTAAGGGCGGTGCAATGTTCGAGCTAATGAACTTCCTTGGGTACGATGCCTGGACCTACGGTAACCATGCGTTCGACCTGGGACAGAAAAACGCCAGAGCTATTACGGAAGTCGCCCGTTTCCCTACGGTTAATACAAACATAGTGAACGTCAATAGCGGAAAGCTCTTTGCTGGTCAACCCTACACTATAGTTGAAAAGGAAGGAGTGAAAGTAGGAGTTCTTGGCTCCATGGAGTCAATTTTCAAACAGGAAATACTGCGGGAGGCTACAGAAGGGTTAAATGTTCTCCCTGTAGTATCAGCAATTAAACCCTACGCGGATTTTCTCGAGAAAAGAGTTGATCTTGTAATAGTCTTAGCTCAAACCAGCTGGAGTGAAAGCAAGGAGATCCTGGAAGGGGTGGAATCGGTAGATGTCGTTCTCTCCGCTTCTCATCCGGAAAAAACTTACATGACTATGGATGACCGAGTCCTCCACAATACAAACGAAGGTGACAGCAGCCTGGGTTATCTGGAACTTAACGTCATGGACGGAAAAATTACGGAGGCAGACACCGGGGTTTATAAGTTGAATA
>JAIPHN010000032.1 GCA_021735185.1 Candidatus Bipolaricaulota bacterium | reverse complement strand
TTCGAGATAGCTGTCCGCGACTTCACATAAAGTAGGCCGTTCTTCATCGACGAACTTTCCAACTATAATTTCCGAATTCGGGTCACGCTCTATTTCTGCTTTGCCCGGATCCGATCCGTGTTTTATTATTGCTCTTTCCTGGTAACTCTTCAGTTCGTCAATTCCTTCCCCCAGGTCGTTTTTTCGGCCGTAACCCGTTGGGCAGGGGGATAAGATTTCGACAAAAGAAAACCCGTCCTTTTCCAGGGCTTCTTCCATTGCACCTTCTATTCTCCTTGCGTGAACCGAGGTCCAGCGGGCCACGTAGGCGGCACCGGCTGAGCTTGCTAATTCCGGCAAGTTGAAGGGGTTTTCGTAATTACCGTAAGGTGCCGTGGTTGCAGTTGCACCCTGGGGAGTCGTCGGTCCAAATTGTCCGCCGGTCATGCCAAAGTTGTAGTTGTTAACGCAGATCACGGTCATGTCCAGGTTCCTCCTGGCGGCATGAATAAAGTGATTCCCGCCTATAGCAAATAGATCGCCGTCCCCGCTGAAGACCGTAACACTCATCTTCGGATTTGCAAGTTTAAGTCCCGTGGCAAAAGGAATAGCACGTCCATGTGTTGTGTGGTAAGAGTCAGTTTCGAAATAGCCGGCTCCTCTACCGGCACAGCCTATTCCGGATACAATTCCGATATCGTCGATTGGTAGCTCCAATTCGTCGAATGCGTTCGTCAGACTGGTAACTGCGGAGCCCAACCCACAACCCGAACACCAGATATGTGGTAATCTCTCTTCTCTTAGGTACTTTGTTGCAGGATGGCTGGCCGCAGTGACCTCCGGTTCTGTTGTCTCTTTTTTCTCTTTTAATTCTGTCGTCATAACAAGTCCTCCAGGGTTTCAAGAATCTGATCTGGCTGGTGTAATCCTCCACCGGGATGGGATACGAGCTCCACCGTTGCATTGCCTTTGCTGGCCCGTTCTACTTCCTGAACTAGCTGTCCCAGATTAATTTCGGGCACAACTATTCCCTTTACTTCCTGGCTCAATTCCCTGATTCTTTCTTCCGGGAACGGCCAGACGGTAACCAATCTGACTATGCCGGCTTTTATCCCTTTTTCCCTTGCTCTCTTGTAAGCCCCCATGGCCGTTCTAAAAGCCATCCCGTAGGAAACTATAAGCACTTCAGCATCATCCACGCCGATTTCATCTATTTCTACTATATCGTCCTTGTTCTTCTCTACCTTGTTTACCAGTCGGCCGACTTTTTCCTTCTGTGTTTCGACGTCAAGCTGTGGGTAACCTTTTTGGTTGTGAGTCAGGCCCGTCACGTGAACCCGGTAGCCTTCTCCCGCTGATGCCATACGAGGAACCAGATCCTCGTCCGGCTCGTAGGGTAGGAATTCATCCGGATCAACTTTCGGCTTACGACGTGGGTATATGTCTACTTTGCTTTCATCTATCTCCACCCTTTCGCGCATGTGACCGATCTTCTCGTCGGCCATGACGAATACGGGCATCATGTACTGTTCTGCTTTGTTAAATGCCTTCACGGTATAATCGAACATCTCCTGCGGTGAGGTGGGGGCATAGGCAATTACCCCGTAATCTCCATGAGAACCCCACTTTGCCTGCATCATATCACCCTGTCCGACTGCGGTCGGTAAACCGGTACTCGGTGAGCCTCTCTGGATATTCGCAATCACGCATGGCGTTTCAGTCATCATCCCCAGCCCGATATTCTCCATCATCAAGGAAAATCCGGGGCCAGAAGTAGCGGTCATGGATCTCGAGCCGCCCCAGGAGCCACCGAGAACAGCGGCTATTGAGCTCAGTTCGTCCTCCATCTGGATAAATCTCCCGCCAACTTCCGGCATTCTTTTCGACATTCTTTCTGCTATTTCCGACTGAGGCGTAATGGGGTAGCCGGCGAAAAATCTGCAACCAGAGGCAATCGCTCCTTCAGCACAGGCTTCATCGCCGTTCATGAAATGTTTGCCCGTCATGATCGCTTTGTCACTCATCATTTCCCTCCTTCTCGTCCCATATGGCGAAGTCCGGACATATAATCCCGCAGAAACCACAGTTGACGCATTGGTCGATTGCCTTTGGCTTCGGAGGGTGATAACCTTTTTCGTTAAATCCTTCCGACTCCTCCAGGACGTCCTGCGGACAGAATTCGATACAATAACCACATCCCTTACAGTAATCCTCCCGTATGTAGAGATGTCCTTTATCCGTCTTCCACTTCTTCGTGGTCTTTTCCTCTTCTTTTATGGTTTTACTCATATTCACCCTTTAGTTAATCTGTGATTAATTTAGTTAGTTTCTTGAGTCGAAAAAGCTTGATAAAATCCTCTATAATAGATCGATGGATCTCGATAGTGTTTCCTCTCCGCGATATTCGGGCACCAGCATTGGAGAACGCCTGTCCTCATCCACACCGGCGTCATCCAGTTGGTCCGAATATTTTTCTGCATGTTTTAGAGATAATTCTCCCCAACCTACTTCCTTTGCGCGTTTTGCAGCCGATATACCGGCACGCTTCCCAAAAACATTATAGTCAAGGAGGGAGTTTCCCATTAACCGGTTTTTTCCGTGCACTCCGCCCTCAACTTCCCCTCCGGCGAAGAGCCCCTCAAGCGCGGTTTTCCCCTCTTTATTTATTTCAATTCCACCATTTTGATAGTGAAGAGTCGGGAAAACCAGTAACGGATCTTCCGTGGGGTCTATGCCAAATCTGGTATAGAGTCTGTATATGTAGGCTAAGTTATCCTCAAAAGTTCCTTTGCCATGCATCATGTCGATCATCGGAGTATCGAGCCAGACCCCCTTCATTCCCGTTGGTGTTTCTACTCCGTTGTTTCTGCCGTAACATTCCCTGATTAATGCACCGGCCTCGACGTCCCGAGGTTCCAGGTTATAGACAAAGGCTTCACCTTCCCGATTTACCGGAATTGCTCCAGAACCCCGAACCTTTTCCGTCACCAGTAATCCGACTATCTGCTCGGGAAAGGCGGCGCCAGTGGGGTGATATTGAACAGAATCCATGTCGCGAAGATTTGCACCGGCCCGGTAGGCCATTACTAGCCCATCAGCTGTTGCTCCGTAATGATTGGTCGTTGGAAAATCCTGAATGTGCAGCCTGCCAAAACCACCCGTCGCCATTACAACTGACTTTGCCCGAACGACGTAGTACTGTTCAGTCTCCATGTTGTAAAGCAGAGCACCTGTTACGGTTCCTTCGGAGTCAGTCAACAACTCTATTGCGGGGGAAAATTCCTCTACCGGTATTTCCAGGTTTCTTGCTTTGTCCCTTATGGTCCGCATCAATTCCATTCCAGTGTAATCCTTTGCCGAATGAAGCCGCTTGCGAGATGTACCTCCCCCATGAAGCGCCTTCATCGATCCATCCTCGTTTTTGTCGTACATTACACCCAGGTCCTCGTGCCACTGTAGTATGCCCGGAGCGTCCTTTGCCAGCGCTTTTGCCAGTTCCGTTTTGTTTGCGTAGTGGCCGCCGCCGACTATATCGAGGAAATGAGCTGCCGGGCTATCCTTTTCTCTGTCTGCAGCCTGTATTCCGCCCTGAGCCATCATGGAATTGGCATCCCCGTGTCTCAGTTTTGTTGCAATCAGTATATCTTCTGGATCAATTCCCTGTTTTACCGCCCAGAGAGCGGAGACCGTCCCTGCTCCACCGCCGCCGATTACCAGTACATCTACCTCGTGGTCCACCTTCGTTAGGTCGACGCTTGAGGGGTCCACAGCAGGATAAGCTTCCAGCAGTTCGGCCAGTTCCAGGGGCATCTCGTCACCGCTGTTTGGACCGGCCCTGAGTGGCCTCATCCCCGATTCCTTGTAATCCGGATGATACTTATTCAGGACTTCATCTCGCTCATCCGCGTTCATCATCGGGACTTCGGACTCGATCCTTTCCTCTCTAGTTTCTTCTACCTTCCTGATCGACTCCCGCATGGACTCGGTGTAAGGATCCTTGCTTTCTGGGTCGTTACGCTTCAATTTCCCGGTTCTCATATCTTTCTTTTAAGTCCTCCTTGGAGAGATTAACCAGCTCGTCGAGCTCCTCGTCGAACTGACCTGCGTCGATTTCTTCTACGCGTTTTTCCAGGTGTTCTGAATCGGGAGCCTGATATTTTCCGTAAATCCTCCGGGCCAGCTGAGCTACGTGGTGGTGAGGAATTTCCGCAGGACAGCGAGCAGCACAGAGGCCGCATTGAATACAGTCGAACGAGAGTTCTGCAACTTCTTTGATGTTCCCTCTAATTGCCTCGTTGACGAAATCCATTACTTCTAGATCCTGGGGGCATGTTTTAGTACAGGTATTGCACGATACGCACCTGGCCAGTTCCGGATAGAGGTCCAGCAGAGAGTTATTTGAGACCTCCAGTTCTTCCAGATCGTAGTTCTCCCTTCCCGCTGGTGTGAACGGCAACTGAGTCAGGTACATCCCGTCCTGAACTGTCGTCTGGCAGGCAAGATCCGTGTGCAACTTGTAGTCCCCCTCCAGGCGATATATAGTCGCACAGGCACCGCAAAAACCCCCTCGGCAGCCTACCCCTCGGATATATTGATACCCGCTATACTCCATTGCCTTCATTATAGTCAGACCCTTCGGGACCTCGTACTTCTTCCCCATAATAAAAATCTCTACGGTTTCGCTTCCGTTTTCTTCACTCAAGATATCACCTCTTGCTGACGACGGTATTATCTAGGTTTAGCCCCGGCTCTGGATCGATCGCATGTTTTTCGAAACCACTGACATCGATATCGCCAAAGGCAACTGCCATCAACTGGGTGAAGTAAATTACTGGAACCGGGTGATGGCTTGGGGCTACTTCCAGGAGCTCGGCCTGCCTGGAGTCCAGATTGAAATGACAGAGGGGGCAGGCCGTTATAATCAAGTCGGCTCCGGCTTTATTTGCACCGCCGGTAATTGTCTGGGTTTTTCCGAGAACTACCTCCTTTTTATCGACAGTGTTGTAAGAACCGCAGCATTCTGATTCATAAGGGAAATCAACCGGGATTCCGCCCAGGCTCGTTATCAATTCGTCCAGGATAGAAGGTTTGTGGGGATCGTCTAAACCGATCTCCTTTGGCCTTGTAAGCATGCACCCATAGTATGGAGCGACTTTTATCCCTTCCAGTGGTTCCTTCACTTTCGCTTTGATCTCTTGCCAGCCGAGTTCGTCCCGAAGAAGCTCCAGATAGTGCTTTACCTCTATTTCCCCCTCGTAATCCTCTTCCTGGTCCATAAAGTTGTTTATCTTACTTAATTTATCTTCGTCTTTTTTGACAAGTCGATTGGACCGTTTTAGCGTATTATCGCACATTGAACAAAGCGTGTAGAGGGAATCGTATCCCTGGTCCCGGGCCCTTACGAGATTACGGATTGGACCTACCTGCTTCATAAGGTTATCGTCCGTCAGCGAGTAGACAGTCCCGCAGCAATTCCATCGGGGTAACTCCTTTAGCTCTATTCCCAGGTCCTTGGAGACCGAAATGGCAGAATCCTCGAACCCTTTCGCGGTATCTTTTAAACTACAACCAGGATAGTAAGCTATCTCTCTCATCTAAATCATCCCGTTTTTTTGCGCAAGTTACTTACCAGAGCAATTTCCGGCAAATCGCTCGCATCCAGCTCATTCAGATTGACTTCGTCAAAGTTTTCCCGCAGGCTTATCTCCCTGATTGCTTCCATGATCGCGGGTACGTCGTTTCCTTTTGGACAATCCACCTCACAAGAAAGACAGGACGCGCATATCCATGGAGTCTCCGCTTCGAGAACGCTCGCGTCACCCATCTGAACCTTTCGAATAACCTGATTGGGCAAGAGATCCATCTCCTCGGTGAAGGGGCATCCGGCGGAACATTTTCCGCACTGGTAACAGGAAAAGGCGTTCTCCCCGCTTAATTCCTCAACTTTTCCGAGGAGCTGCTTGTCGGACTCGTTTAGATTCATGGCTCCTCCACTTTCCTTGACTTTAATTTACTCAAAAAGAGCTTTAGGTTCTTGTTTGGAACGTTTAAAGTACGAGCTTTTTTTGCTGACGGTTCGATAAAACCGCAGGCAATTTCCCCGGCGTGGAAATTGCTGCTTCCGATCTCGGCTTCGCTCCCCAGCGCTCAAATGAGTTTTACACATTGGGATGAAGGTCGAAGGAAATTCAAGTAAACGGTGTTGATTTCTCCTCCTTCAATCAACTTTTGCCTGTTATTAATTCTCATTTTAGCGCTGGAGCCATGCCCGCTCTGCCTCCGATAGGATTTTCCTGAACGGTCAGCAAAATGCTCGTCGAGTTGTGTAATCATCATAAATAATGCTTCTTGGCGTTAATTTCATCGTTCCATTTCTTTGAGCAGCTTTCCTTCTTTATCGTAAATTTTTAAACCGATATTCAGACCCCCGTCAACGCTATGCGTCGCACATGCCAGGCAGGGGTCGTAAGGGCGAAAGCCCATTTCGACCTGATTCAGTACCTCTTCATCACTCATTCCGTCCTTTATAGCACCTGTAGCTGCCTTTTGTATCGAGATCGATAGCGCAGCGCTATTACTGGTAGTCGGTACGATCATATTAGCATCTCTGACGAGACCATCATCGTCGAGCCGGTAACCGTGGATTAAAGTGCCCCTTGCAGCTTCGACCACGCCGACCCCTTCCCCCGGCTCGTTTACTTCCGATCTAAGCTCGTCATCTGTTATTTCATTTTTGCTGGCAAGATCGTGCATCCGTTCGGCAGCCTGAACGAATTCAATTAGCCGGGCCCAGTGATAGGCGTAAGTCTGGTGGACAGGTTTACCGCCAAAATGGTCGATGTATTTTTCGTATTCTTTCTGAGCCAGGGCAGTCTTCATCCCTTCGGCGACGTTCAATCGGGCCAGCGGTCCGACCCTGAAAACTCCACTATTTTTTCCGGTCCTGAATTCGTCCCAACCGACCTTCTTCAGGTAAGGGAACTTGACGTAAGTCCAAGATTTTACCCTTTCCTCCAGGAGTTCCAGGACTTTTCCGGTATCAGTTTTTAAGAACTCCTCCCCCTGGGGATCTACAACTCTTAGGTCTCCATCGTAGAACGAGACGCGACTATCACCGTCGACCAACCCCATGTAATATGTATCGAGGGAGTAATCGGGATTATCCACGAGGGCACCAAATTTGTCTCCTTCGATTACTTTCTCGTGGAACAGCCCCAGCACTTCCTGAGCAAAATCGAAAACGCCTTCACCGATCTCCGCCAGTTTCCCCTGTTTCTCTTTAGTTATTCCTTTTGAAAGTCCTCCAGGAATGCCTGTAACCGGGTGAACCTGGTGACCTCCGATTATCTCAATCGCTTCGTGAGCTAACCTCCGCGTCTTTATCAGTCTCTTCCCGAGGCTTTCCCCTAGCGATTCGATAACACCAACTATGTTGCGCTTTGCCTTTGTATCTTCTGCAAGAAAATCCGGTCCGCCAAGATAGAATAGATGAAGCAGGTGGTCGGCAAATATATAGGAGTTATACAGCAGTTCTCTCAATAGCAGCGCGGTCTCAGGTGGGTTCGTCGAGTAAGCAGCGTCCAGTGCCTTGGTAGAAGCGAAATGGTGGGCTTCAGGACAAACTCCACAGATTCTTTCCGTTATCCTGGGCATATCTTCACCTTTTCTACCTCGAGAGAACTCCTCAAAACCTCGTAGTTCGGGAACCTGGAGGACGGCGTTCTCTGGTTTGCCCGTTTCGTCAAGATATATTTCTATCTTACCGTGCCCTTCCAGCCTGGTAATCGGGTCTATCGATATTTTATTTTCGCTCATTATTGCCCCCGTCTTCTACCTTTCCTCCGAAAATCGAGTTCGCCAGAGAGAAGGAATAGAAAGTTCCTATTGGATCGGGTAAATTGGCTAGAACGTTCTCCTCACTCTCCAGTGCTTTCCCCTCTTCGCCGATCTGCAGTATTGAGGCCAGACTGTTCAGCATCTCCGCGCCCTGGTCGTCTACTTTTGAAGGAGGTCCAAAACACCCTTTGCAGGGTAAGTTCATCTCCGGACAGCTGGCATCGCATCCGCTTCTGGTGACCGGCCCCATACATATTATCCCCTGGTCGAGCAAGCATTTCTCGAGGTCTATTTCGATTTCCTGTGGTCTGTGAAATTCGTCAATTGATTTTTTATTCCATTCGCGATTACACTCGTCACAGACCGTTTTTTCTCCGGCAACAACGGAACCGCGGGGCGGAAGGTCGTCATTTAATATCAGATCCAGAAAATTCTGGGTTAACTCGGGTGGAGGGGGACACCCAGGAACCGTGTAATCTACTTTAACCACTCCCTCAAGGTTTTTAACTCTTTCATTAAACGCAGGTAGCTCTAGTTCGCCTCCGTTAAATTCCGACCTCTCAAGTGGTACCGTACCTTCCGGGTTGTACGTCGAAGGGTTATCTCGGTAAACCGTATCGAAAACCGTACTTTTATCGCTCATATTCGCGAGGCCGGGAATACCACCCTGGTGGGCACAGGAACCATACGCTACCAGGAGATCCGTTTTTTCTCTTAATAGTTTTGCTATCTCTTCGTTCTCCGAGGTTCTTATTCCCCCGTTAAAGAAAGTGATGTCAAGCTCGTTTCTTTTATATGACTTCAGATCTTCGTATTTAAAATCAGTTGCGGCCGGCCAGAACGCGATATCGGCACCTTCCAGCAGATCAAGTATTCGTTCATGCAGTCCCAGCAGGGCTACGTCACACCCACCACAGGAAGATGCCCAGTAAGCTCCTACTTTCAATTTATTCTCTTTCTCTTGCATCGTTATAGGGCCCCGGTCCCAGTTCTTTTATCTCAGACGTAAAACCTTTTATAGTTTGGGCGAATTTTTCTCCCTCGGTAGCAGAAATCCATTTAAGCTTAACCCGGTCCGGATTGACCCCGAATTCTTCCAGGACGTGTTTCAACAAAGCAACTCGCCTCCAGGCTTTGTAATTTCCGCTATTGTAATGACAATCCCCGGGGTGACATCCGCTTATTAGCACTCCGTCTGCCCCATCGTGAAACGCCCTTACAACGTAACTTACGTCTATCCTTCCCGAACAATTTACCGTAATTGGAATTAAGTTTGAGGGGTAATTCTTTCGGCTGACCCCGGCCAGATCCGCTCCCGCCGAAGAACACCATTTGCATAGAAAACCAACCAGTTTCGGTTCAAAATCCATCTTAATCACCAAGCGTTGCGTGGATCATTTCCGTTAGTTGTTCGTCCGTCAGATTTTTAAGGCTAAGTGCGTTTGTCGGGCATCCGGAAGAACAGGTGCCGCAACCTTCACAGAGGATTTCGTTGACTTCGGCAACTTCCCTGGAGTTTACTTCCAGGGCATCATAGGGGCACTGTCCGACACATATTCCGCATCCGCTACAGAGATCCTCTTCTACTTCGACTACCTGAGGATCGTGGGAAAGCGTCGGTTTGGACAAAAGATCTATTGCTTTGGCGGCAGCTCCGCTGCCCTGAGATACGGAATCCGGAATATCTTTCGGACCCTGACCGACTCCGGCAAAGAAGACACCGCCAGTCAAGCTTTCAACCGGCCTTAATTTCGGATGTGCCTCCTTGTAAAACCCGTTTGGCCCAAGGTTTAGATTCAGTTCCTGGCTTGTCTCACTGGCCCCCTCGGATGGTACGATCGACTGAGCGAGAACGACCAGGTCTGCGTCTATTTCGACCCGTTCGCCTGAGATTTCGTCCAATCCCCAGACGCGGAGCTTTCCGTCAATTTCTTTCAGTTTCGAGACCTTTCCCTTGAGATAAAGTACTCTGTCCTCCTCTCGAACATCCTGAATGAATTCCTCGTAGTCCTTACCTCCTGCGCGGATATCTATGTAAAAGACATAGGCGTTTCCATCCGGTACGTTTTCCTTGTACAATTTGGCGTGTTTGGCAGTATACATGCAACAGATCTTAGAGCAACAAGAATTATGGTTTTCCGGGTCCCTCGAACCGGAGCACTGAATAAAGACGACGTTTTCAGGTACTTTCCCGTCAGATGGTCGCCTGACCTCTCCTTCCGTAGGACCGGTCGCGGAAAGTAACCTTTCAAATTGTAACCCATCGATAACGTCATCGTATTTTCCGTATCCGTACTCTCCCATCTCTTCTTTTGGGTAAAGGTTATAGCCCGTAGCCGCGATTATCGCTCCGAATTCTTCTTCGACGAACTCGGAACTTTCGTCAAAATCGACCGCATCCGCATCACAGGCATCGGCACATTCGCTGCATCGAAGTGGGTTAAGTCCGAGACAGGCCTCCGTATCAAGTGTGTACGAGGAAGGTATCGCCTGAGAGAAAGGTATATTGATTGCCTTCCGGGTTGTCAGACCCTGATTGAATTCATCCCGGACCTCCACGGGACAAACGTCCTCACAATCGCCACAGAGGTTGCAGGCATCGGGATCCACGTAAGTCGGCTTTCGCTCGATTTGAACCTCGTAATTGCCCACATACCCTGATACATTTCTTACTTCGCTGTAAGCCATCAATTCGATGTTCAGGTTCTGATTGAGCTCGACCATTTTCGGCGTCAATATACATTGAGAGCAGTCCAGTGTGGGGAAGGTCTCGGACAATTGTGCCATATGGCCACCGATCGTAGGCTCTTTTTCGACCAGGATCACTTCGTTTCCCGCTTCCGCTACGTCCAGAGCGGCCTGGATTCCGGCGATTCCGCCCCCGATAACCAGACACTTGTCCGAGTGCTCTCGCTCTACCGGTTCCATCGGGATATTACGTTTTACCTTTTCTACAGTTCCTTTAATGATCTTTAGTGCCTTTTTCGTTGGACTGCCGCCGTCCTCTCCGTGCACCCAGGAACACTGCTCTCGGATATTAGCTATTTCGCACTGGTAGCGATTCAACCCGGCACTTTCCGCCACCTTGCGAAAGGTGTCTTCATGCATTGAGGGAGAACAGGCCGCTACTACTACTCCGGTTAGGTCCTCATCCTCTATCGCTTCCTTTATCTTGTTTTGACCGGGATCGGAGCACATATACTCGTAATCCGTACTAAAAGTTACGTCTTCGTAGTCGATTATCTCTTCCGCCAGCGAGGAAACGTCGACAGTACCTGCAATATTTTCTCCGCAGTGACAGATAAAAACTCCGATTCTCGGTTTTCCGGTCATGTTACCCCCCGGATAATTATCTAGTAGTGGTTAGTTCTTCTCCCGTTTTCTTTCTTCCGTATTCCAGCCCACTTTCAAAAGCTTTTTCGTTCAATTCTTCCGTGCCATCGGGTACGGAAGAAAGAATGGATTCTCGCATTTTCTCCGGCTCCACGGCGGACGTGACCGCCACAAGAACTCCGAGCATAACTACGTTAGCAACTATCTTGTGCCCCAGATCCTCTGCAATTTTTGTCGCGGGGATCTTGTACTGATTTACCCCTTCCGGTGGCTCCGTTTCCTCGACCAGGTCTTCTTCAAGCAACATGATTCCGCCATCCTGGATTTCATTGCTGTATTTCTCATATGCCTCCTGAGACATCAATACAAGGACCTCTGGAGTTGTAATCTGAGGGTAATCTATTTTTTCATCTTCTATAACTACGTCAGCGCTACATGCTCCGCCCCTGGCTTCTGGGCCGTAGGACTGTATTAAAACCGCGTTCTTATCTTCGAAGATCGAGGCTGCTTTTCCGGTAATATTTCCCGCCGAAATTATTCCCTGGCCTCCAAATCCTCCAAACCTTATTTCTTTCCTCACTTTTATAATCACCTGTTATCTACATCAAGTTATCATTTAGGCTTCTTTGAAAAAAATAATATCAACACCATGATTATCCTTCCATGATTAAGATCAACCTCAAAAATGATTAAACTCAATTTAAAGTCTTGATTAGAGTTGGTTTTTTCAAAATAGAGCACCGAAAGGTTTACCCGTCTCGTCCTTTTGATGGAGGAAAAACGCCCTGTCGGGGGGGGGTTTGTGGTCCCTTACCTGAGAAAAACCAAAGCTCGGTTTGCCATTCCTTCCATTTCTCCAGGTCCCCGGCGGGAGATTTTCTTGTCTGATCTCGGTCTCCTATAATTAGATTGTTCACAGAAGTCGATTATCTCTTCCCAGTCACCCTCGACGGTTAGCCCTGAAAAATACCCTATTCTTGCGCTTCTAACAGGGAACGATTTTTCCGGGCTTTACGGACTGGCTAAAGATTATGGTTACAAAAAACCGGATTCAGGATACTACTCCAAATGTCATCTTTGCCTGGATACCCGAAGCTATCCCCACAGTACCGGTAATCTCCCGGAGCTTAAGCCTGAAGAATTTTATCGCCAATTACCCGTAAATCATTAAGTCAATTACCCCGCATTAAGGTGCAGGGTTTGTAACAACAACGCCGTAAGGTCAGAAATGTCTTTATTTAACGACAAAAGACCCAGCACCCAGCAGTCAATTCGGAACTGGTTTTGTGTTTGTAGCGAACTCAAATGCGCGGGGCGAATTGACTGCTGGGTACCTAATGATAAGAGCTAACCAGCGGCCCATCCCAGGGAAAGACCTGGGGCTTCCTCGGCAAGTTTTGGTGGCAATTAAGGTAGATTTAACCCTCTGTAAAGACAGAATCGGGGATATTGCTATTTACCACTATATCATATACTCTTCCGCTTCCTTCCTCGTTTTCCACTGTGAATTCTTTTCCTTCCATTTCTTCCCAATCTTCGACTTTATAGGCGAGATACTGGTCCGATCTCCTTTTCCACCATTGAGTAAAGGCAAACCCGGTGAAATGAGTCCAGCTGTTTGAGGAATAGTCCTTAATCCAGCCTTCATTCGCGCTACCCCTCAGAATGATGGTCATTTCAGCACCGTCGCCCCTTACTGTATCGATCCGAATATCCGCTTTTTCAGTTCCAACGTTCCTGATTCTGAATCTGGTGGTATAGCTCTCACCTTCAGAAGTAACGTCCGTTTTGAAGTCCAGGGTTCTTGGCCCGTTATAGAGACTCACCTCTTCTTTATCTTTATCGGTTTCTTCCCCCTCCGGCTCTGGTTTGTCCTGTAAAGGTTGGTCCTCTATTTCGCCTTCATCAGGAACCCTTTCTGCTTTTGGTGGTTCGGAAACATCCGGTTCTATAGTTTTTGTATAATAATTACCACTGACTAGAGCTACACCTGCTACCAGTCCTGCCGTGAGAAGTAAAAGCAAGACCTTGT
>JAIPHN010000031.1 GCA_021735185.1 Candidatus Bipolaricaulota bacterium | reverse complement strand
ACCTCGAGATAAAATCGGATAACAAGATAGCTATATACGTCGCGGATAATCACGTGCCTGCTGTCCTGGGTCGAGGCGGGGAAAAGATCGATAACCTGGAAGAAGAGCTCGGGCTCAGTATAGACGTCCGGAGTTTTCAGGAAAGGTCCTCCGATCCGGATGCTTTGAAGATAAAAAAGACGGACGAGTACCTGGTTTTGAGCTTCAACCCATCCTTGCGGGAAAAGGAAATAGATATAGCCGTTGATGGGAATACGGTATTTTCAGGTGCGGTCTCCAAAGAGGGAAGGATAAAATTGGATCGGAGCGCGCCTCAGGCCGAGAAGATTGAAAAAGCTCAGGAAAAAGGGGCAAATATAACTGTAAGCTCCGCTTAAGATAAACTGACTCTATCTTTATACCGCGTATTGCCGGGTCCGACGTTATTGTTATCCTTTCACTACAATCAGGGGTTTTAATCTGGCAACTGCCGGAGTCAGTCCGCTCCGGTGGACGGAGGATACTACGCGGTTGACGTCCTTATAAGCTCCCGGAGCCTCCTCGGCCAGACCCGGGTAGGAATGAGATTTAACCGTAATTCCATCTTTTTCCAGACGTTTTTCCACGTCTTCGCCCCAGAATTTCGACTTTGCCTTTTTTCGTGACATCGATCTACCGGCTCCGTGTATCCCGCTACCGAAAGTTTCTTCCAGCGATTTCCGGGACCCTCTTAGTACGTAGGAAGCAGTTCCCATTGTCCCCCCGACCAGTACGGGACCGCCGACTTCTCTGTAAGAAGAAGGTAGTTCTTTCCTCCCGGGGCCGAATGCCCTGGTTGAACCTTTTCGGTGAACCAGTAGTTCTTTTTCCCTGCCGTTGACTTCGTGGCGTTCGAATTTTGCTGTATTGTGACCGACCTCGTAAACCGTTTTCACTTCTTTCTCATCCAGACCGATGGCGGTATTTAACCCCTGACGGGCAAGACCGGAAAGAGCCTGGCGATTAGCGAAGGCACAGTTTATGCCGCACCTCATCGCGCTCAGATATGCCTGCCCTTCGGGACTATCGATTGGGGCGGATACCAATTCCTTTTCTTTAATTGGTAGGTCGTACTTTTCACTCGCGTCTTCCAGTTTTTCGAGATAATCCTGACCGATCTGATGACCGAGGGCTCTGGATCCTGTATGGATCGAGATAACAACTTGATTTTCGGATAGCCCGTAGGCTTCGGCGGCACCGGGATCGTAAATCTCGTCTACCTCCTGGATTTCCAGGTAGTGGTTGCCGGAACCGAGAGTGCCTATTTGTTTGAACTGTC
This sequence comes from Candidatus Bipolaricaulota bacterium, assembly GCA_021735185.1. Lineage (GTDB taxonomy): Bacteria > Bipolaricaulota > Bipolaricaulia > M55B111 > M55B111 > JAGXLP01. Next base: position 11,969 of record JAIPHN010000031.1, on the reverse strand, counting down.
TCTGTTTAGCCCGACGACTGACGTCTTCCGGGTTGGCCCCCTCGATACTTCCGTTTTCTTCTATATATTCGAGATCACCGGGGAGTCCGTAACCTCTATCGAGAGAAAAACGTGCACCTTCTTTTAAAACGTGATTTATTTCCTTGATGGAAAGGTCAATTTTTCCTTCGGAACCAAGTCCAGCTGGAATGACTTCGTAAAGAGTATTGGCGATTCTCTCCTTTGATTCCTTGAGCTCCACGGCGGATAGAGGCGTGCTGAGCAGTCGAACTCCACAGTTGATATCAAATCCGACTCCTCCGGCAACTGCCAGGCCATCTTTCCTGTCAAACGCAGCAACCCCGCCAATAGGGAATCCGTAACCGGGATGGATATCGGCCAGTCCAATTGAAGCTTTTACTATTCCTCGAAGAGAAGCCACGTTTATTACTTGGTCAAGGGCATTCCAGTCAGCCCCGCTCTTCGCTTCGTCCACCAGATGGTTTGCGGTATCCTCGTCGACGTGGAGACGGCCCGGAACTCTCATGCCGCCGGTTTTTGGGATTTCCCAGGTGTGATCGTCGATCTTTTCGAGTTCGTAATTTCTTTCCCTCATATTTATTTTACCTCAATACGTAATACGGCCCCGTATCTGTTGCGGAGTTAGATTGTTTTTGCTCAAACATCCACGACGAATCTACATTGCCATCCATTATCTTCCTCTTCGATCTCCAGCCCCTGATAGGTAACGGCTTTAACTTCCGTTCCCAGTTCGTGAACCCGGGGATTTATTCGTTCTCCCCTGGCCCTGGCTTTAAGTGATATCTGGGAGTCAGCTTCTTCAATTTTTAATTCCGGAAATCGTCCGTATATCTGGCTTTGAAGGTTGCTCAGAGAGACAAGTTCACTCAACCATTCGTATAAAAGTTTCTCCATGTCGGATTCCTCGAGGGAGATCTCTACGGACTGTCGCGACCCGATCGAGTCGAGGTCGGCCATTACGCTAAAGACTGCCTTTCCTGCTTCGGCAAATAAACCCTCCAAGGTATCGCTTTGAACTTCCAGACCTATATCGGCCCCGTGGTCCAAATATCTATAACTCAATCTCGATCACCCAGTTCCAGGCGGAAGAGGGGATCGTAAACGGGCCCGGAGGACTTCAGTTGACTTCTCATTAGCGTTAAATGGTCGATAGTTACTGTCCAGCTGTCGCTAAAATCCCGTTTTTTTAGGTACGAACCGAGCTGCTCCACTTTTCTCGAGTCGTCGTCTTTGGTCCTGCCAAGCGTAATGTGGGGCACGTAATCTCGATCCTCGGCTTCGAATCCCAGATCCTCCATTCTCCCTTCGAGGTCCTCGTGCAGATGAAATATCTCAGAAGGGGGCGAGCTGGCTCCGTACCAGATAACTTTCGGAAATCCCGGGTTGGGGAAACCGCTAAGCTTGTCGATATTCATATCAAAAGATTTTGACCTTGAGGCTGTTTGCCGGGCTTTCTCTTCGATTTCGGCGATTTGCCTCTTTTCCACTTCGCCAAGAAATTTTAGAGTGATGTGAAGGTTCTCCTGAGAGACCCACTTTACGTACGCTGGTTCTTCGAAAGAATCCGCCGTTGACTTCAATTCTTCTTTTACGTTTTCCGGCAGTTCAAGACAGAAGAAAGTTCGCATAGAATCACCAGGAAAAGAATAGTTAATAGCGGGAAAAAACCATAGTAATTAAGAACTCCCACAGGGAGTAGTTCCCTGTTGAATATTAAAGCCATGCAACCTGCCTCGAAATTGTTTACCTGGCGTTACTTGGGCAGTTAGCTCGGGCCAAGCACCCCCCTGACACCCACAGAGGTCTACTTACCGCTGCTCCCTTCCGGGCCTGACGGGGTTGATAGACTTGTGCCGCAGAGGACTCAGCCGTCGGCACCACTTACCCAAGGCAGTCCCAAGTAATCAATCCCTCAGCAGGTATATCGGCTCCTCTATAGCGGATTGAGGATAACAGGGACCGCTAACTCCCACCTAGCATGGGTATGGCGGAGGGGGTGGGATTTGAACCCACGGAACCTCTCGGTTCACCGGTACTCCAGACCGGCGGTTTTGGCCGCTCGCCCACCCCTCCTTTTAGTCTTTATAAGGGTAAGTCCAAAGGTAGTTTCTTTCAAATGCAACCGAGACGAAAAAATCCCCCTTAAAAATCCAGAAAATGGGCCTATTTTACCTCGATGTCCTCTTTATGGCTGCAGTTCTTATCAGTGCAGACGAGTTTATCGTCCGATTTGACCAGGACACCGAGTTCGCAGTCCGGACATTTTTTTACGGGCTTCTTGCTGGTAGTATATTTGCAATCAGGGTAATTGTTGCATCCGTAAAAGGTCTGTTTTTTTCTGCGCGAATAGCGTTCGACTATTTCCCCCTCGCCACATTTCGGACATTTGACTTCGGTTGATATAGAAGCTGTCTCGTCACAGTCGGAATTGGTGCACGCGTAAAACCTTCCGTACTTCCCGTGCTTTATCTCCATTGGCGAACCACATTCTGGGCACTCCTTTTCACCGAGTTCTTCTTCTTCCTTTTTCTTTTTTTCCAGTTCGTCAGCCAGCAATACCTTGCCGTCCTTGAAGGTGAAGGAGATATCCGAAGGTAGGCTCTTTTTTTCGTCGCATTCGGGCCAGGACGAACAGGAAAGATAAGGTGACCCCTTCCAGTACCTTATATTCATGTGACCGTCACAGCTGGAACAATCCACGTCAGTCGGTATCTGAAAGTCGTTTTCCTTTGATTCGAGCGAATCCTCTACTTTGTCCAGTTCTTTCTTCAGTGGAGCATAGAAATTTGCCAGGGTCTTTTCCTTGGTATTTTTCCCTTCTTTTATCTCGTCCAGGGCTTTTTCCATCTTGGCCGTCAGTTCGGGTTCCACGATCTCGGGAAAGTACTCTTCAAGAAATTCCACCGCGACGAAACCGAGGAGGGTCGGGACAAACGAGCTGTTGCGTTTCATTATGTAATCCCGTTTCTGAATTGTCGAGATTATACTGGCATAAGTACTTGGCCTTCCTATTCCCTGCTTTTCCAGCTTTTTGATCAGACCGGCTTCCGTATAGCGGTTTGGTGGCTTTGTGAAGTTCTGGTCCAGCTCCACGTCCTTCAGCTGTAGTTCATCCCCTGTCTGAAGGTTGTCCGGGAGATTGACGTCCTGGTCATGTAATGGTCTGAGCTGTAAAACCTTCAAGAAACCATCAAATATCAGTTTACTCCCGGACGTCTTGAAGAGAAACCCGTCGGCTTTTACGTCGATTTTACGCCGTTTGTAACGGGCTTCGCTCATTTGGGTCGCCACGAACCTGTCCCAGATTAACTTGTACAATTTATACTGGTCGGATGAGAGGTGTCGTTTTATCTTCTTCGGGTTTCGGCTTACGTCGGTTGGCCTAATTGCTTCGTGAGCATCCTGAGCTCCGCTGCTTTTTTGATAATATCTGGTTTCCTTTTCCAGGTAATCGGAGCCAAATTCGCCCTTAATGTATTTCCTCAGGGCATTATTTGCTTCCTTTGCAACCCTGGTTGAGTCGGTTCTCATGTAAGTGATTAAACCCTCCACGCCCTTGTCCAGTTCGACTCCTTCGTAAAGTGTCTGGGCGACACTCATCGTCTTGCTGGGTGTAAAAGAAAGGACCGAAGAGGCTGCTCGTTGCATCGTAGATGTTATTAAGGGGGGCAGGGGAGAACGAGTAGTTTGTTTGTCTATCAGGTTAGAAACGGTGAATTCCGCCTCTTCCAACCTGGATTCTACGTTCTTTGCCTCTTTTTCGCTCCCGATATCCGGTTTGTCGCCCTGAGCTTTCTTCAATTCCAGGGGGAAGGCGGAGGACCGCTGTTCCTTGTACAGATCTACCGCTATCTCCCAGTATTCCTCCGGGTCAAACTCTTCTCTCTCTTCTTCCCTTTCTACGATATATCTAAGTGCTACGGATTGGACGCGTCCGGCGCTTAAACCTTCGAACCGGCTACCCGATATGGTTTTCGACAGTAACGGGCTAATCAAGTACCCGACCAGCCTATCGAGAATTCTTCTCGCTCGCTGAGCATCAACCTTTTTCAGATCTATGGATGTAGGTTCTTTTAACGCCTGGTTTATACTGCCTTTAGTTATCTCGTTAAATATAATTCTCTTGAATTTCCCGTCTTCTGATACCTGGTTTCCGTTCTGGCTGAGTAGCTCGTACAGATCGTATGCTATTGCTTCTCCTTCACGATCGTTGTCGGTGGCCAGGTAGACGTTTTTCTTGTCTTGAGAAGCCTGTCTAAGTTTTTTAACAAGCTTTTGCTGATTGACGACCAGAGTGGGCTGGAAACCTTTTTCTATTTCGACCCCCAGTTCCTTTTCCGGTAAGTCTCTGACATGTCCTTTTGAAGAAAGGACTTCGAAATTTGATCCAAGATACCTATTTATCGTGTTTGCTTTAGTTGGTGACTCTACTATTAGTAAATTTGCCATCTTTCCACCTCTGGAACGGGAGAAATTATATTTATAGAGCTAAATTAAATCAACGGCATTCGTCACCTGCTGGGATAGTTGGATTGAAACGAGGTAAGTCAGCAAAGAGGCTACGGGAATAGTTTTTCAATCGGCATCTTGAGGACAAATTTTCGCTGGAGAATTTAGACTCGAGAGTAGCTCTATATTTCAAGCTGCCTGGTAAAGCGCCCAATCCAGGTTTGATTTAATGGGAATTAAGTTTTTTCTTAATTTGATTTAAACTTTTGTTTAACCTGAATTATAGATTTGCTTTCGAACTGAAGGTATACTAGTTGTCAATTCCCATTTAGGGATTACTGGACTCTCATAGTCTTAAAAAATATTTGAGAGGTGAGAACATGAAAAAGGTAGTCGGCAAGTTCTTTTTAGTCTTCATTCTGTTGTTCGGGCTAATTTCTGTTACCGGCCTTGCTGGTTCGGAACCCCAGGTTGTGATCAGCGAGGTTGCCTGGTCGGGAACTCCTTCAAGCTGGGCGGACGAATGGATCGAGTTAAAAAATACCTCTAAAGAAAAGATAGACTTAACCGGGTGGTCGCTGAGCTGGGAGGAAACAAAAATTAACCTCGGTAAGGAGGAAGGCGATACGGCTTCCGTTAACAAGACCGTCATTGAACCGGGAGGTTTCGTTCTGCTGGAGCGGACGGACGATAAATCAGTTGCTTCAGTGAAAGCTGATTTGATATATAAAGGTTCTCTTTCCAACTCCGGAGAAAAACTCGTCCTGGAGAACGAAAAGGGGGATGAAGTCACTACCGTTGACGGCAGTGAAGGCTGGGTAGCCGGGACGTCGTCCGATGGCGAACCAGGATACGCTTCGATGGAATTAGTCGGCGGAAAATGGAAGACCCACAAAGTTAAAGGTGAACAAAAAGACAGCTCTGGTAATTTGATTTACGGTACTCCTGGAAGCCAACCGGGAGAGAAATCCGAGAAATAAGTATTTGTCGGAACTAGCCAAGAAAGCCCCGTAGCTTTCTACGGGGCTTTTGGATATATTCCAGTTGGGAAAATATCGCCGATTTTAAGTTATTTTATAGGTTTCCAGGTAGGCCCGAAGTTGATCTTTAACCTTCGGGCTTTTTAATTTGTTTATCGCCTGTTTCTGTATTTGCCGTACTCTCTCCCTGCTGATACCAAAAACTTTCCCCACCTCGTTTAAAGTTCTGGGATGGTAGTCCTCAAGACCGTATCTTAACTGGATAATCCTTCTTTCTCTATCAGTTAATTCTTCGTGAAGCAGTTCCTTTAATTGGTCCTTCAACAAAGTCTGGAGAGACTCTTCTTCCGGGTTTGGAAGGTTATTGTCAGGCATAATGTCTCCGAGTACTCCGGAATCCGATCCTTCCTTGCTCAAGGGTTTGTCCAGTGACGTAGTTCTCTGGGCGGTCTTTTTTGCATGTCGAACTTTTTCCGCGGAGACGTCTAGCTCTTCCGCAACCTCTTCCGGATCGGGTTCTTCGCCGTGTTCCTGTAAATACTCCTTCTCCACCTTGTTAATATCTCTGATTAGTTCGCTCATATGGGCGGGAACTCGAATTGTTCTTGATCTATTCGTGATCGCCCTCAGTATGGCCTGACGGATCCACCATGTAGCGTAAGTGCTAAATTTATAGCCCTTTCGCCAGTCGAACTTTTCCACTGCTTTCATTAGACCGACGTTACCTTCCTGAATAAGATCCAGAAAAGAGAGCCCAAAATTTCTATATTTTTTGGCGATACTGATCACGAGCCGAAGATTCGCCACCGCCAGCTCCTCTTTGGCGCTTTCGTCTCCCTCTTCAATCCGCTGGGCAAGCTGAACCTCTTCCTCCCTGGTTAAAAGAGGCCGTTCGCCGATCTCGTCGAAATAAGCCTTGACCGGATTTTTCTTGCCGTTGATTTGGTTGGACATTTGTCCCCCTTTGATAGCTTAATAGTCAGGTTGGTAATGGAATTTAACAGGATGGAGGTTGATTTTTTTTCTTGATGTGAAGGCAGGTTTGAGTAAAGAACCTTACTCAAAGATTTTGTCCGGTTAAATTCGACGTCAAATTGAAATATATCTATCAATGCACGAAAATTCATACCAGAATTATAGTAGCACTGAGGGGAATTTCAAAATAAAATTTCGCTTAAATTTCTGTTATTCCCGGTGATTAAAAAGCACTTTTATCTCGGGCAATTTGTCTTGCGCGTATTCACGACCAATAGCAGCAGCTTCTTCGACTTTGTTGAAATCGAGCCAGTTCAAATCATGCACCGGTAACTGCGTAATCAGCAATCCATCGCCGAGCTCTTCCCTGGCAATGGCGTTTTTTGTTTTGTCAGTTCAATCTGTCTAATTTTTGACGTCCTGTAGAAAAGAGCCAGCGGGCTTCTGTCAGGTTCCTGGTTTAGTGTCTCGCTTACATCAACCGCCAGTACCCTGCTCGCTCCCATTTCTAAAGCGGGCAGGATCGGGAGAGTGTCGACTACCCCTCCATCGATGAGCGATTTTCCATCCAGTTTTACCGGTGGAATAAACCCCGGGATGGCAGAACTTGCCGCTGCCGCTCGAAAAACCTTTCCTTCTTTGATCACGACTTCGTGGCCCCGATGCAGGTCAGTTGCTACGGCGGCGTAATTTAATGGGAGGTCTTCTATACTGGAGTTTTTCGTCATCAATTTGAAGAAAGTGAATAGCCGTGCTAGCTTTACGGGTGTTCTGTCCGATTCTCCCCTTTTCCGTCTTCGGACGCCCATTTCACGGACCAGGGATTTTCCGATTGCTTTTTCCAATTCCCTCCGGCTTTCCCGTGAAATTTTAAGGATTTTATTTACGTCAAGGCGTTTTAGTACTTTGATCATCCCGTCAAGGTTAGCCTGATTGGCGACGGCGGCTCCGATTACGGCACCCATGCTGGTACCAACTATTAAATCGGGTTCTATTCCCGCCTGTCTGAGAGCCTGGGCGACTCCAAGGTGGGCGTACCCTCTGGCACCGCCTCCACCTAGAACAAGAGCAGTTTTCTCTTCTTCGGTTGACTCTTTTGTGGGATGTTCGATAATTTCTTGATTCATAATGCTTATACTTCTTCTCCTCTTTTATCACCGTCGCTTTTAGAAGTCTCGTACTGGCCGGATTAGATGATTAAGAAAGTTTAAGTTTTTAGTAAGAAACCTGTTTGCTTGCTTAAGTTAGACTTCAGTTTACCGACAAGTTTTCGGACTTCAAAAATAAACAGATCTAATCGACCTTAATTTAGGGTATTGGTGAAGGAATCACAAGAAATTTATCGCTGGATCCTAAAAGGGGAGAATCGCACTGGGATGACTGCGGTTGAAAATAAAAAAACCCGCAGCGAGCTAAGCCCGCTGCGGGGATAAATAAGTTTTTGGAGTAGTACTGAAGGTCGTTACATTCCCATTCCGCCGGGCATTCCGCCACCGCCGGGCATTCCGCCACCGCCGGGCATTCCGCCACCGGGTGCGCCACCGCCGGCTGCTCCACCGCCGCCACTGTCGTCCTCGTCCTCTTCGTCGACTACAAGAGCGTCGGTCGAGAGCAACATACTTGCAACGGAAGCGGCGTTTTGAATGGCCGATCGGGTTACCATGGTCGGATCGATAATACCGGCTTCAACCATGTCCGTGTATTCTTCCTGTATAACGTCAAATCCTATGCCTTCGTCCTTCTCAAGCAGGCGTTCGGCAATTATTGCACCTTCGTGTCCGGCGTTGCTTGCCAGCTGCTTGACGGGTTCTTTGACTGCCTTTTTCAGTATCTGTGCGCCGACTTCCTTATCTCCGCCGAGATCGAGTTCGTCGATCTTTTCGGCAGCTCGGAGCAATGTAATTCCGCCACCGGGCAGAATTCCTTCGTCAACTGCTGCCTGTGTGGCTTCGAGAGCGTCTTCCATCCTGGTCTTTCTCTCGTCCAGTTCGGTTTCAGTAGCGGCTCCAACCTTAATTACGGCAATTCCACCGACCAGTTTCGCTTTCCTTTCCTCTAACTTCTCCCGGTCGTAGTCGGAATCGCTCTGAGCTATTTGCTTGTCTATCTTGTCAACTCTTCCCGTGATCGCTTCTGTAGAGCCTTTTCCGCCAATAATTGTCGTGTTTTCATCGGTAACTCTAACTCTTTCCGCCTGACCGAGCATGTCCACGGTGGTATCGCTAACGTCCATGCCGAGGTCTTCAGCGATGAGCTGACCGTCGGTGAGCGTAGCTATATCCTCGAGCTGAGCGTCACGGCGATCACCAAATCCGGGTGCCTTTACTGCAACGCTATCGAGGGTTCCCTTGATCTTATTGATGACCATGGTCGTCAGAGCTTCGCCGTCCACGTCATCAGCAATTACTAGCAGAGGGTTACCGGTCTGTGCGATGCTTTCGAGAACGGGGACAAAGTCCTGTGCATTCTTGATTTCCTGGTCGGTAATTAAGATGTAGGGATCTTCAAGGTCGACTTCCATGTTCTCGGAATCAGTTACGAAGTAAGGAGAGAGATACTCTCTGTCGAATTGCATACCTTCGACCAGTTCGTAATAGGTTTCTATTCCTTCCGATTCCTCTACGGTGATTACTCCGTCTTCCCCGGCTTCTTCCATTGTATCGGCAATAATCTGACCGATTTCCTCGTCGTCGGAGGATATGGTAGCTACCTGTGCAGTTTCTTCCTTTGTTGAGAGTTCTCTGCTTTTACCCTGTAATTCCTCGACGATCTTTTCAGTACCCCGCTTGATACCCTGTTTCAGGTATTCCGGGTTTGCACCTGCCGCTACGTTTTTGAAGCCCTCTTCCAGAATAGCGTGAGCCAGTATGGTAGCCGTAGTTGTTCCGTCACCAGCAGCGTCATTTGTCTCGCTTGCAACTTCTTTAACCAGCTGGGCGCCCATGTTCTCGAATTTATCCTTGTATTCCTGTTCCTCGGCAATGGTTACACCATCGTTGGTTATATCCGGAGCACCAAAATCCTGGTCGAGTATTACGTTTCTGCCCCTCGGACCAAGCGTAATTCTAACTGCGTCTGCTAACTGGTTTACTCCTTCCTGTAGAGCTCTTCGCGCGTCCTCGTGAAATTTTACTTCTTTTGCCATTTTTTATTGACCTCCTGAATTATGGTTATTCAATCTTGGCGAGAATATCGTTGTTCTTAATAATCTTCATTTCTTTTTGATCGACTTCGATCTCCGTTCCCGAGAAACTGGAAAGAATTACTTCATCGCCGACTTCAACCTCGATGCTGTCGTCGGTACCTACGGCAAGTACTTCCGCTTTAATGTAATTGTCGTCCGACTTGGCACTATCGGGTATTACTATGCCACCTTCAGTAACCTCCTCCTCCTCGGTTTCCTCTACTTCCTGAACTAGAACTCTTCTGCCTAATGGTTTGATGTCCATATATACCTCCTCTCTATTTTGTTGAGTTGATAATTACCTTTGATTAGCACTCTTGTATGCTGACTGCTAATTCAGAAAAAGTTTACCCAATACCCCCGGTTTAGTCAACCCCCCGTTTAAGAAATCTTTAACTAATTCTCCTCTCGTACAGTTGGCAGGAAGTGTGGTCAGGAAAGGGCAAGGCTGGGCGCGGGATATTAGTGCGGAAGAACGAAAATATAGTTCAGAAAACCGGGAAAATAGACTCTGGGTTTCATCCCTCGGCAAGGGGTAAGGTAAATTCGAAAGTCGACCCCTCGCCTTCTTTGCTTCTGGCAGTGATTTCACCTTCGTGTGCCTCGATGATCTCTTTTGATATGGTTAATCCCAGTCCGGTACCACCTGTTCCACGAGAGCGGGATTTATCCACTCTGTAGAACCGGTCAAAAATATGAGGTAGTTCTTCCTCCGGGATACCGTCTCCGTCGTCAGTGATAGTAGTAACGACGACTTCTTCGGAGGAGTGAGTTTTTAGGTGAATTTTTCCTCCTGGGGGAGTGTGGGTTAGCCCATTGTCCAGCAAGTTTCTAATTACCTGGGTAATCCTCTCAGGGTCTGCGTTGACAAGGCTGGGGCCGCCCAGATTTTCTTCGATAGTGACTTCTTCAGCTTCGGCCTGAGTCTTAATTGCTTCTATTTCTTTACCTATTATATCTTCAAGGACGATTTCCCTTTTATCTAACTGTAACTGACCGGCTTTTGCCCGATTTACGTCCCTAAGGTCGTCTACAAGACGGCTTAACACCAGTGATTGCTGGTGGAGCGATTCAAATACGTGCTTGCTCGGCTCTACCATACCCTCTTTTAACCCCTCGAGATAGCCCTGTACGTTGGAAAGAGGGTTTCGTAATTCATGGGCAACGTCACTAACCATTTCTTCTCGTAGTGTTTTCTGTTCTTTCAGCCTGTTCGCCAGTTCGTTGAAAGAATCACCGAGCTTACCTATTTCTCCGCCGGCCGATGTATTCACACGCTGGTCGAGGTCCCCGCCTTTCATTTCCTTTGTCGCCCGGGTAAGTTCTCGAATCGGCTTCAGTATATTCCGGGAGAATAAAAGGGCGAGGATAATTCCGAATACGCCGGCAATTAGTCCACCCGTAATTACCGATTTGTTGACGGAGTTAATAAATGTTTTTTGCAGAGGAGAGCGCTCCTGGGTTTTTATATAGATCTTCCCGATCTGAATATCGCCGTAGGTTAATCTGACTGATTTATTGGACCAGTCCTTGTTTACCCTGGTACCGGTGAGCTCGCCCGTGGTATCACCGATGACAGCACCGGACGGGTCCGTAAGTATAATCCTCTCGCTGTACATCTGGGAAACCTTTTCTGTTAGGCTGGTTACCTCGTTCCAGCTTCCCATGTAGCGATAATAATTGGTGAAAGTAAGGGCTAATCTCTGGTACCTTTCCGCCTGGTCCCTGCTGACGTAGCGGTCAAACTGATTGATTGCCGAGTTAGAAGATATGTAAGCAATCGTTCCTACGGCGATCGCTATAACCAGGAAAAAGCTTGCCAGTAACTTGATTCTCAGGCTACCAAACATTTTATTCGATTTCCTCTTCCAGAGAAGGAGGTTCGAACTTGTAACCGACTCCGTGAACTGTATGAATATAAGTAGGGTCGTCCGGATCCGGTTCAAGCTTCTTCCGGATGTTTTTTATATGGACGTCTATCGTCCTCTCAAAACCCTCATAACCGTAGCCAAGGGCGGAGTGAATAAGGTCCGGGCGGGAAAATACACGCCTCGGCTGTTTGACCATCGTTTTGAATATTTTGAACTCCGTAGGTGTTAGGTCTATCGGTTCGTTATCCAGCAGGACCTGATGAGTTTCGAAGTTCAAGGATAAGTCACCATGGCTTACTTCGGTTTGCTCCTCGTCCTCGGTTCTCCGGAGAACGGCTCTAACTCTGGCAAGTAACTCTCCGGGGCTGAAGGGTTTTGTCACGTAATCGTCCGCACCGAGATCCAGACCCTTGATTCTATCCTCTTCTTCCGTCTTGGCAGTAAGCATGATAATTGGTACCTGGGATTCGCTTCTGATACTGCGACATA
>JAIPHN010000030.1 GCA_021735185.1 Candidatus Bipolaricaulota bacterium | reverse complement strand
CGGATGACAGGGTCGAGTTGATCAATATAACGGAGAAAGTCAGAGAAATAATTGAAGAAAGCGGCGTAGAAGAAGGGCTGGTGCTGGTAAACCCGATGCATATCACGGCAAGCGTATTTATCAACGACGCGGAAAGTGGGTTACACGAAGATTACAAAGAATGGCTCGAAGAACTTGCGCCACATGAACCGACGGATCAGTATCGTCACAACCGGGGTGTCGAGAATAATGCCGACGCCCACCTGAAAAGGCAAGTTATGGGGCGAGATATCACGGTTGCTATTACTGAAGGGGAACTGGACTTCGGTCCCTGGGAGCAAATTTTTTATGGAGAGTTCGACGGACAGCGCGACAAACGTGTACTCGTAAAAGTAATTGGCGAATAAAAAATGAACAAACCCCCTCACAATTCCTGGAGGGGGTTTGCCTTAATTCCATTACAGAGATGAATTCAAGCCTGATTCGTAACTACTCGCATCAACCCGATCCTGCAATCCACCGGAAACTTCCACGTTTATCCCCCCGGAGCCGGACCTGTAAATGTAGATTATCTCCGTATCGTCCAGTTTTTCGACCGTCTCTATCGCCTTCTCCGGTTTCTGGCTGAAGGCTCCCGTGGAGAGGCCGTCCGCTTTGACGGCTCTCTCCGTCAGGACGGAGACGCTCAATACGTCCTCTACCGGACGTCCGGTTACCGGATCGATTATATGGGCCAGCTTCGAACCCTGATAGGTAAAGAAGCTTTCGTAGTTGCCGGAAGTGGTAACTGCCGGTAGGTAAAGCTTAAGGGCGGAAAGCAGGTCGTTTTTCTTTAGCGGGTGTTGCAGCCCTACTTTCCAGTCTCGGCCCGCTTCCGGGCTCCCGAAGCCCCTGATGTCGCCGCCGGCATTGACGAGTCCGGCGGAGAGTCCGCCGTCCTTCAGGACCTCTACTGCCTGGTCCACGCCGTAGCCTTTGGCGATGCCGCCGAGGTCGATCGCCGCCCTCGGGTCGGCCAGGCTGGCAGTCCCTTCCTCGGCGTCCACCGAGAGGTTTCGGTAGTCGACAAGTTCCAGGGTGGTTTCCAGTTCTTTATCCGTCGGGACGTTTAGCTCGCTTCCGTAAAAGCCCCACAGGTCAAGCAGGGGTGCAGCGGTGACGTCAAAGCTTCCCCCGGTCTTCCGGGAGATCTTCTGGCCCTCCAGCAGGACTTCGGCCATCTCCGGCGTGAGGGAGGTCCGTTTAGTCCCCGGTTCGTTCAGGCGGTAGACGCGACTGCCGCCCTTGAAGACGCTCATCGTCTCGTCCACTTTCGCTATCCTATCGTAGGCTTTATCTATAAAGTCGTTTACCTTCTTTTCCTTTTGGCCTCTGGCGGTTATCTCGACAAAGGTACCCATCGCCGGCCGCCTCTGGCTGACCGTTACTCCTTTTGCGCTTTTCTCCCAGGGTCTGATCCCTGCCGTCAGGGCACCAGCACCGAGCAGTCCGCCGGCTGTCCACTTGAGAAAGCTTCTTCTGGTTAAGTCGTTTTGTTTGTCTTCCGAATTCATGGTTGTTTTTTCCTCCTTTGTATCATCAAACGGGAAATATTACAAAAATTAATAGACTCCACAGAGAATGAGAAATAATCACTGGTACAAGATTCTTCTCCAGGTAGTACATCCACCCCCAGACCAGACCACAGACCAGCGCGGCAAGCAATAAAGTCAGGTTCAGCGCCCAGATATGAACCAGCGAATAAACTAACCCGCCCAGCAATACCCCAACCAGGCCACTATATCTTTCTTCAAGTTTCTTCTGAACCGTGCCTCGCCAGAATATTTCCTCTCCCGGTCCGATCACTCCAACCAGCAACGCACCAATAACCGGTAAGGCCGCCGCCTGTGAATTATTGTAGACCGAGGCAATTTCCCCTTCCGAAAACGGGATCAACTCAGTCACAATTACATCCCCGACCCAGAAAACCCCGTAAAGTAGCAGGGCAGAAATTACTCCCAGCAAAATATTTTTAATATTCCAGTTAAATAATTCTTCGTAGCTACCCCATAAGTACAGGGATGCCGTCGCCAGTATTAACACAGAACCGCTCATCTCCAGCCAGAAGTTATAGGGATTCAGGTAAAAAGAAACAAACCAGAATCCGAAGGCCAGCAAAATGAGATACTTCGTGTATTTATCTCCCGACGACATTCTTTCCATCGTCCATTAAATCACGTTTTCAAAGACCAGAGAAATTGTCAACAGAGCACCAAATACGACGTCCAGCTTTGCTGTTTGGGCGTCCGCATCATCCGGGATTTCAACAAAGAACCTCTTCATTAACCTATATGCCAGGGGAGAAGATAGAAAACCTAACAGGCCCCAGGGACTCAAAACCCCTGCAACGATCAGGTAGCCAAGTGTCGAGTAAGTTACCATAATAAGTATAAAGTAGATAATCAGGGCATCCTTCTTGTCCAGTAAAGTCGCAATCGTATTAACTCCTGCTTTCTCATCGTACTCTCTGTCCCTGAGGTTATTTGCCAGTAATACAAGTGCAACCAGAAGGCCCAGAGGGAGTGAAACCAAAACTGGGTCGAGCGCCAGGGCCCCTGCCTGGACGTAATACGCCCCGGTAACCATCAACGGTCCCCAGACGATCAAAACCGAAAACTCTCCCCAGCCAAGATATTTATACTGGACCCCACCGCCCGTATAGAGATAGCTTGCCGCGAGCCCCAGCATCCCAAACACAAGTACAAGTGGGCCACTTCTGAAAGTCAAATAAATACCTATCGCTGTTACCACAGCGTATCCTATTACGCAGTAAGCGAGTAGCTCTTTTCCTTCAAACCAGCCTTCGACAAGAGGCTGCTTTCGGTACTTCGCAGTGGGAGAGCCGGCCTTATCTACCCCCGAACTATAGTCATAATAATCGTTTATCAGGTTGGTCGTTCCGTGGAAGAGAACTGTACCCAGAACGACCAACCCCAGGTTTAAAAAGTTCAATCCCCCTGTCTCCAGTGCAAGTAAAGTTCCTACTAAAACCGACGCCAGGGTCATCGGATATGACCACGGTCGGCTACCTATCAACAGGGCCTTTAATTTATTCATCTATAGTTTAGCCGTGCTTTAAGAGAAGTCATCGTAAAGTATGTCTTCCTCGTCTATTCCGTATTCAGTAAGCAGGTCTATCGTTGCGTCCATCATCGGAGGAGGACCACAGAGATAACCTTCCATATCATCGCCCTTGTCCAGGTAATCCTTCATAACTTCGGTAATCAAACCTACTTCACCTTCCCATTCCGGCTGCGAGGAGTCCAGTGCCGGCACGTAATGGAAGTTATCGTGCTCGTCCGCCAGTTCCTGTAAGTCTTCATGGTAATAGAGGTCCTCCATAGTTCTGGACCCGTAGAACAGCCATATCTCCTTATCAACTCCTTTTTCCAGGAGGGAAAAGACAATCGAACGCAAAGGAGCGAGCCCCACACCACCAGCTACGCCGATTATCGTGGCGTCCGTATCCTGAATGTAAAAGTCACCAAATGGACCGGTAAATTCGACTTCTTCTCCCTCTTCCAGTTCATGAAGATAGGTAGAACCAAGACCGCCCTCAATCAGTTGAACGGTGAGCATAACCTTATCGTGAACGCTTTCTTCGGAAGCTATAGAATAAGCTCGGTCCACCGTATCGCCGTCGACGGGCACCTGAACCTGGACGTATTGCCCTGCCTTGAAGTCAATTGTTTCCGGTTCCTTCAAATCGAAAACTATTTCCTTGATAGATGGTGTTACGTCCCTGGTAGATTCGACCACAGCAGAGTACTTTTCGACTTCCAGGTACTTTTCCTCTATCTGAACCTCCATATCCTCTCGAACTTTTACCTGGCAACTCAACCTGACATCATCAATTAACTGGTCTCGAGTAAGCATCGGCTCTTCCGTGGGCAGAACAGGACCACCACCTTCTTTGACCTTTGCGGTACAAAAACCACAGCTTCCCTGCCCACCACAGGCGGAAGGTATGTAAATCTCGTTCTGAGTGAAAGCCTGAAGCAGCGTTACACCGCCTTCGACCACAAACTCTTCTTCTCCATCGTTAACGTCCACCGTAACGTCCTCGTATTCGGCAAAGAGTTTATTGGCAACTACCAGAACTATCGCCAGCGATCCGGCAACCAGATCGAGAACGATTATTGGACTCAAATAACCCATTGTAATTCCCCCAATTATTTAATTCCGACCATACCGGAGAAACCGAGAAACGCAAATGCCATAATCCCCGCAATTAACATGGTAATTCCCGGTCCCTGAAGAGGCTTGGGAACATCGGAGAATCTCAACTTCTCCCGGATGGATGCAAGTGAAACAATCGCCACCGACCAGCCTATACCGCTACCCAGAGCATAAACTATTCCGGTTAGCAGAGTGTAATCTCTCAGGATCATGAATAAAGATACACCCAGAATGGCGCAGTTAACCGTTATCAGGGGCAAAAATACGCCCATAGTTGTGTAAAGTGACGGGAAGAACCTCTCGATAACCATCTCAAGAACCTGCACCGTCGACGCGATGACGATTATAAACGCAATATATTGAAGATACTCGAGCCCATAAGGTACCAGCAGGAAATGATAAACCGGCCAGTTTACCGCACTCGTAATCGTCATTACCAGGGTAACGGCAACTCCCATGCCCCAGGCCGATGAAAGCTTTTTGGACTGAGAGACGAGAGGACACCAACCCAGGAAGTATCTAAGGGCAATGTTATGGGCAAATATAGCCGCTATAAGTATGGAAATATACTGCATTCTACTCCTCCTCCACGGGTGAAATAGCTCTCTGGACCCAGATCAGCAAACCAAGCACCAGAAAACCACCGGGTGCAAGAATCATACTTACCCAGGGAGTCCAGCTGGGCCCCATAACCTGAATACCAAACAGAGTACCAAAGCCAAGCAGTTCTCTGACCACCGACATTGCAATTAGGGCGAAGGCAAAGCCGGTAGCAACGCCGGCGGCATCAACCAGAGAGTCCCAGGGAGAATTCTCGCTGGAGAAAGATTCCAGCCTCCCCAGTATGATACAGTTGGTGATTATCAGCCCCACGTAAGCGCCCAGCGCCTGGCTCAAAGGCATAAAGAAAGCCTGGAGGAATATATAAACTAGTGTCACAAAGGTTGCGATAACGAGCATGAAGACCGGTATCCTTACCCTTCTGGGCACCGTATCCCCAATCAAAGATACGACGAAAGAACTGGCCGTGAGGACGAAGAAAACTGCTACCCCCATCGTGACTCCATTAGCTACCTTATTGGTTATTGCGAGGGTAATACAGAGTCCCAGCATTTGACGGAATACCGGATTATCCTCCCATAACCCGGCCATAAAAAGATCCTTGGTTTTATTCATTGAGATAGCCCTCCATAACTTTGTCCGTCAATATATCATTTCTCACGTGCTTAACGTCATCGTTGATCAAGCCCTGTATGGCCTTGCTAGTTCTCGTTGCACCCGTAATCGCGTCGACCTTGTTGTTTGCTTCCTCGGCACCACTCTTTACTATCAGCAACCTGGGCTCGACCTCTTTTCCCTTAAACTGGTTGAGAAACCACTCCTCAGTTATTCTGGCGCCAAGACCCGGCGTCTCTTGCTGGCTCAACATTTCCAGTCCAATTATCTTCTTTAAGTCCGGTTTTAGCGAAATCAGCCCACTTATCGGCCCCTGGAAACCGGAACCGGTTACTTTGAAAGCCACAGCGCTGAGTTCGCCGCTATCGTTATATCTAAAGAAAATTTCCTTTCCGTCCAGTTTTTTCGTCTTTATTTCGGATTCAAATTTATCTTCAAGGTTGTCGGCGGTATAGTCCACCTTTAATGATTCCAAAACCGACTCCCTTAACTTCCTTACTTCGTTCTTTTTTATAATCGGCCTGGTTGTTACGTTTACAAACCCAAGCAATCCGGCGCTTATAGTCGCAACCAGGACCAGTATAGCCACCATCCATATTTCTTCCTTCATTTTATCACCGTAACCTTATTTGTAAGGTTTCTGAACCGGTCCGTATCTGAAAGTCATAACCATCTCGTCCATCAGCGGGGCAAACATGTTCATCAAAAGAATCGAGAACTGTACACCCTCAGGATAGCCTGAAAAAGCCCTTATGGATACGGTCATAACTCCCAGGAATACTCCGTACACCCACCTTCCTTCTTTCGTCGTCGGTGAAGATACCGGATCAGTTGCCATAAACATCGCTCCGAACAATAGTCCTCCGGCAAGCAACTGGAATAGCGGCGGCGCAACCTGATTGGGCCAGAGAAACATTCCCAGGGTTGAAAAGAGGAATACGGACCCGAGATAGGCAACGGGAATCCGCCAATCCACTATTTTCGCCAGCATCAAGAAAATCCCGCCTGCTATTACCAGCAGAGCAGAAGACTCTCCCAGGCAACCCGGAATCGTTCCGAGAAATAGCTCGCGCAGAGGGGCTAAAGTACCGCTATTGGCAAAGACACCCAGTGGCGTAGCCGTCGTAATCGTGTCAACACTGTACTGGGTAAATCCAGCCCATCCTCCTGTTAGCGGAGGCACCCAGCGAGAAGACATAGCTACGGGAAACGAAATAGTCAAAAATACGCGCCCGACGAGTGCAGGGTTAAATATATTGTAACCCGTACCACCAAAGACCTCTTTACCCAGAATTACCCCGACTATTATTCCAACTGCCACCATCCAGTACGGGGTGCTTGGAGGGAGAATCAGCGGAAAAAGGATCCCGGTTACCAGGAAACCTTCCGTAATTTCTTCCTTGCGAACCAAAGTGAAAGTCACTTCGGCTATCCCTCCAGCAACGTACGAGATGGCTATCATCGCAAGAGCTCGCCATCCGTAAAAGTATATCGCGGCAAAAGTGGCCGGAAGAACTGCGAGAACTACGGCGAACATGTAACGTTTTATCTCTATGTAATCACGCAGGAAAGGGCTCTCGGACGCGGCTTCACCATGGTGGAAAACTATCGCACGAACCGTTTCTACTACTTCAGTTATGTGTTGGAGATAAGGGTGACCTTTCGTATAATCCGCAACGTCCGACATTAGCTCGTCTAATTTATTCAACTTCTTCACCTCTTCCTTGATCCGATTCGATAACTACGGGGACTAAACCTTCTTCGGTTTCCTCGTACTCCACGTAATTATTTGCCTCTCCCGGCTGTTCTTGCTTCGCCTCCCTGACAGTCGAACTCAGAGGAAGTTTTGACGGGCAAACGTAGGAACAGAGACCACAATCAACGCAACGCTGTGGTTGCAATCTGTTAACTTCGTCCACCATTTCGTGACTGTGCGTTTGATATATTTGATAGGGTAGAATATCAACCGGACAGACGTCACTGCAGTAACCGCAGTAAACACAGGGTCTTTTCTCCCCGTGAAGACCAGCGTCGGCTTTTTTTTCTTTTCCAGGTACCAGAGCAGAAAAGAAAGCATTGGTGTAAGAATTTTTCGTCAACCCTGTCTGTAACCATGAGAGAAACTCACTTTCTTCCGGTTTTTCCAGCTGGGTAATGGCACGTAATTCTTTTCCAATGGGCCTCTTCATATCTTCCATCTTCTGCCCCGTTAACGGTCCTCCAGCGATAGTTACGCCCCTGTCGCTTTCCTCCGCGCTGCTACTAATTCCCTGACCCAGAGTAGTTCCAATCGGAGCTTCGATAATTAAGTTCTCAGCAAGTGGTCCCCCCAGACTAAACCTGTTACGAATAAAAGGAACTCCTTCAACTACAGTTCTATATGTCATCAGGGGCACCACCTCGGAGAGGGCCAGAACGCCATGTTCCAGCAGGTATCCGCCTTCATCCAGGCCGTCGACCCCGAGAACTTCCCGAGCCAATAACTTTGACCTGCTCATCTGTGCTTCGTTAGGAGCGGAATGAACTTTTATCCTCTGACTGGAAGTCAAATCGACCAGGTCATCCAGAGTCTCTTCATCCAGGATAAAGTGGATCTGAGAGTTAGAAAAAGCTCTTGCCAGAATTTGAAGGCCGGTCTTGAAAGACGAGAGCTCACTCTCATAATCGATCAGGTGGTGAACAAATGGTTCCGTCACGACCCCATTAACCAGGATATCCTCCACATCGTCCGGACCGGAAAAAGAACTATTGAATTCCGTCGGTATTCCAGTTTGTCCAAAGGAAGTCAGTCCCCCCAGGTAAAGCAACTCCCTGAGGTTTTTCGGTTTTTCTTTTTTCCATTCTACGCCGCCTCCCCCTGTATCCTTTTCCTGTCGGGAGCTAATTCTTACAGCCCTGACACTGGCCTCTAATTCTTCTCCCGTTTCCTCGTGAAAGTAGTCCATTTCCTCGATCCCCTTAACTTCCCCGGATACACTGGCATGTATTGGAGTGGAGATGGAATTATCGTTCCGCGCAATTATTTCGCCTGCTTCCACCTCGTCCCCGACTTCCACGGCCGGAGACAAAGCAGAACCGAACCCTCCTTTAAGCGGTATTATAACGTCACTCGGATTTCGACTGATCAGACGGGCCGGTTCTTTTTCCGTTTCGTATTTTTGAAGATCTAAGCCAAATGTTTTCACGTTATTCACCGTCTTTTTTTATTTTTTTAACTGTACCAAACTCACCTGACTAAATTAATTTTCAACAACACCGAAAAAGAGAGTATTGTCTAGAGAATAAACTAAACCCTAAGAGCAACTATTAATTTGAATATTATAACTCTGCGCCGGATTTTGCAATAAATATATGAGAAATATATTAGCCCACCAGGAGAAACCTCTCAACATGGCCTCCTTCTAATACCCGTATAGTACTTCGATTTTGTATGTTATACCAGAAGAGAATCAGGTTTACATTATTCACTTTCGCCAAACGAACAAGGAGCACAACAATTATAGATTTTATGTAAAGCTCATACCGGCAAACCCTGACCTAAATAGGATTCACCAAGCACCTCCTCGCCGCTGAAATAACGGACAATAAATGCGAGCGACTTTCTTGCATCGGAGTTTTCAACAGAAGTCGGAAGTGCCGAATCGGCCTTTTTTGCGAACTTTCGGGAAAGCTCGATGCTTTCGCCGATTGCTCCCGAATCCCGTATTATATCAATTCCCTCCCGAATTTTTCTTTTACCGGGATCCTCCTTTTCGAGTAAATCCTTTACAAAGCCGGATCGTGGGGAATTCTCCAGAGCTATCATTATCGGAAGAGTAAGCGTACCTTCCCTGATATCGTTTCCGGGCTCTTTGCCCAGTTCTTCCCTGGTTCCGATTAAATCCTTTAAATCATCCGTGATCTGGAAGGACAACCCCAGATTCAACCCGTATTTTTCCATCCTATCCTGATCACGTTTTTCAGCATCAGAAGCCTTTGCGCCGAGAAGACAACTCTTGCCCATCAAAAAGGCAGTTTTTTGCCTGATTCTCTTCAGATAATCCTTTACGGATAGCTCGTAGTCATTCCGACTGACAGTCTGGCTTGCCTGGCCCCGGGTCATCTCCAGTGCCGCTTCCAGTAAATGTTTGAGATATTTACTGTCCTCCAGCTCTGTCAGAGAGTTTGCAGCAAAAGTATAAAGGAGATCACCGCTAAGTACCGCTACTTTGTTGCCCCATTTGTAATTGACGGCTTCCGCCCCCCTCCTGAATTTTGAACTGTCAATCACGTCATCATGGACAAGAGAGGCCATATGAACGAACTCCACGGCTATTGCCAGGGGCTTCACTTTCTCAAAATCGTACTGGAATAGTTTACCGGAAAGTAAAACCAGTGCGGGCCTCAGGCGCTTCCCCCCGGAATTAAGCAAATAAGATGAACTGCCGGTCAACGGCTCCAGGTTTGCATCAACCAGTTCCTTTAATTCCTCTTCAAGCTCTTTTAGATCGCCTTTTATCGGATTTAATATATCCCTTTTAAGGGGCATAAATTCATGTCTCCCGTTTCTTTCCTCTATGTATAGCTGCTATCCCGCCAAACAACTCTTTATAGCTAACTCCTGTCAGACCCGCTTCCTGGAAGATTTTTTTTAACTTATCCTGATTCGGGAACTTTTTCAAGGATTCGGTAAGGTATTTATACGGCCCCCTGTTTCCCTGAAACAGCTTTCCCAGAGTAGGAAGAATTCTGTTGAAATAAAAGAAATAAATTTCCCGAAAAACAGGTATCTGCGGTTTAGAAAGTTCCAGAGAATAGATTTTTCCACCCGGTTTAACAACTCTTTTTAACTCAGAGATAACTCCGGGTAGGTATTCAACGTTTCGCAGAGTAAATGCAGAAGTTGCTACATCAAAGCTATTGGAATCAAGCTCAAGTTCCTCTCCCTTGCCTACTGCGAAATCGACCCTGTTCCGGTATTTTTTCGGCAACCTAGCATCCGCGATCTCAATCATCTCCGGCGTCAGATCGACTCCGCAAACCTTCCCTTCATCAATTTCGCCCGCTATCAAGCGCGTTAATTCCCCTGTTCCGCACCCAAGATCCAGGACGGATCCCCGTTCGGGAATATTCATCTCCGAAACGAGCTTTCTTCGCCACCTGCCTATCTGGCCAAATGAAATTACTGTATTGACCTTATCGTATTCCCTGGCAATACTGGAAAATATCTCCCTTACCCGATCGCTTCCCTTCCCGGTACCTGGATTATTCCCTTCAGTCATATATAGTTAATTTTTGTTGATCTGTTTATCACTAGGACTAAACTAGGCGAATATCGTTTAAGAAGCTCCACAAATTGGAGCAGGTTTTCGACTCCATTTGGAACTTAGATATAAAAGTTCACTAACCGGATGTATTTTACTGGAACGTAACTGTATGAACAAGACGTCGGTCACGGCACCCCAACCGGGGGATGTGACCTCAATCTATCGCCTTGAGCTCAGTTCAAGGGGAGAGTAATATTTTCTTGATCGAATTATTCAGTTTCCGATTCAAATATTACGAACTTACCAGAGAGGTATAGATGAACCCTGACGTCACTTTTTTGCATCCGCCAAACGTTTTTGATTTTCGAGAGCGTCCCATCTTATGGGGACCGATAAATGACCTCGTCCCGTCCAAATCCGTTTTCGAAATGTACCCGATAGGTTTTGTTTCGCTGGCGTCTACACTGGATAAAAACGGTTTTGACGTCAGTATAGTCAATTTGGCGCTAAAAATGTTGAAGGATCCTGGATTTGAGCCAGAGAGTTACATCGAGCGACTGGACACCGAACTTATTGCGATCGACCTTCACTGGCTACCCCATGTACACGGAGCTTTGGATCTAGCCAGACTATGCAAAAAAGTCAAACCCAGCACGCCCGTGGTACTGGGCGGGCTATCTGCCACGTATTACCACAAGGAAATACTGGAAGAAGTACCGGAAGTAGATTTCGTAATTCGTGGAGATTCAGGGGAGATACCTTTGCTGAAGCTTACAGAGGAAATAACGGGCAAAAACCAGTACGGGGAAGTCCCAAACATGAGTTACCGCTCTAACTCCGAAATCAAAGTAAACCAGATATCTTCAGTTCCGAAAGAGATGGATACCTTTTCCCTGGACTACGAATTCATTTTTGAAAGCGTCCTAAAGAGGCGAAACTTTGATATGATGCCGTTCCAGGAATTCATCAATCGGCCAATTATGGCTGTACTTACCAGGAAGGGTTGCGATCAGAGCTGTCCCGGATGCGGTGGATCCAGTTACGCTTATTCAACCGTCTGCGAGAGGCCCCAAATGGCATTGCGGGCGCCGGAAAAAGTTGTAAAAGATCTAAAAAAGGTAGAGGAATTCCAGACTCCGGCTTTCGTGATCGGGGATTTATCTCACCCCGATGAGGACTACGGGCGGGAAATCTTTCGTCTACTGCGCAAAGAAAGCCTGAATATACCTGTAGTATTCGAGTTCTTTACCCCTCCCAGTGACGTCTTCCTGGAAAAACTCGGAAAATCCGTAGAAGAATTCAGCATAGAAATGTCTCCTGAATCGGGAATCGAAGAAATTCGAGAGACGGCGGGCCGAGGCTATAAAAACGACGAATTAAAGAGAACGATAGATACCTCTTTCAGGGTCGGATGCCAGCAGTTCGATCTTTATTTCATGATCGGACTCAGTGGGCAAACTGAGGGTTCAATAGAATCTACCCTGCAATTTATCGATGATTTACTTGACGAAAGACCCGGTAAAGACTTAAAACCATTTATCTCTCCCTATAGCCCCTTTCTGGACCCTGGTTCTCTTGCCTTTGAATTCCCTGATAAATATGGTTTTACCAAATACGCTACGACTCTAATGGAACACTACGATATCCTGGATAGCGGTTTCACCTGGAAGGACTTTTTGAGCTATAGAACTGACGCCATGAGCAGAGATGATATAGTCCGGATTACCTACAGTGCAGCGTTAAAACTGGCGCGGATAAAAGAGGATCACGGACTTATTTCCGCGAAGAAACTCGGGGAGATCGAGAGGAAAATCTCGGTGTCAAAACGGATGATAAGACTTTCCGACGCGCGAAAAAATGGTACTCTTGACGACGGGCAGCTGGAGGAATCTCTGAGTGAATTAAAGGAGAGATTGCTCATCGATAGAAACGAACTCGACTGGTCCGAGGGAATTACCCTCAAAAGAACTTTCGCCATTCTAAAGAAAACTCTGGGCACGATAACCAGTTCCTGTAAACCTTAGGGTGATCTTATTTGAAAATATCCCCAGGTGCGTTAATATAATTGTGAAAAAAAGTACAAGGAAGTGTTCACACTTTTCACAATGGAAAGGCCCAAGTTTCCCGACGAAACTATCAGGAGGATGCCCCTTTACCTGCGCTGCCTCAACAGGCTGATCATACTCGGCAAGGATACTCTAACCTCCAAAGAGTTATCCGAATTTCTCGGGGTAAAGCCGACCAAAATCCGTAAGGATTTTTCCTATTTCGGGGATTTTGGTACTCGGGGTGTTGGTTATGACCTTAATAATCTCGTAAGGGAAATTCGGAATATATTGAACCTCGATCAGGAATGGAAGATCGCGGTTGCCGGAATTAGTAACGTCGGCTGTACAATCCTGGACCATCTGGAGTTCAATCAACCCGGCTTTCAGATAACTCACGCATTTGACCAGGACCCCGAACTCATTGGAGATACGGTTCGAGGGGTAACAGTTCACGACGTCACAGAAATAGAAAATCAACTGTCCGGCGAGGGGATTCAACTTGGGTTGCTAGCAGTACCGGCAATTGAAGCGAGGGGTGTCGCAGATTCACTTGTCGATGCCGGAGTGAAAGGAATAATTAACCTCGCACCAATTTTTATCGACCTCCCAGAAGACGTCGAGGTAGTACAGATGGACCTTTCAAGCGAACTGGGTCGACTGGTTTACCACCTGACAAACAGCTAAAACCTCGTCTTATACCCTCTTACTTTTTCCGCGC
>JAIPHN010000029.1 GCA_021735185.1 Candidatus Bipolaricaulota bacterium | reverse complement strand
AGGAACTCGTAATTTGTGAAGCCTGTGGAGAAGTAGTCGGAACCAGAGAGCACTTGCTCTGGCTCTACGACAAGCTCGGAAGCCTTGCTTACTCGAATCCCGGTATTTTCTTAACTTATCTTGAGAATTTGGATCTCGCTCGCAGGGAAGGGTTAAAGGACAAACCGAGCCAGCGCAGCGACCGAATTAGGATCCTCTGTCCGGAGTGCCGGCGAGAGTTAACGCTCATTGAAGAGGGCGAAAACAAGTAGGCTTTTGAGAGAAGTTTAGGATTGGAAATACCTTTGAGTCTGTAAGAGGCAGTCAAATAATTAAAGTCCAGCCCGGTTATCGCCCGGGAGGAGTCTCTTTTCCTTAATACAACTAGCCGGTGGTTAAAGTCTCGGCCGAAGATATCCCACCTGCATCAGTTCGGGATCCCTAAAATAAAGCATAAAAGTTAGACAGAATCAGGAGATAAACACATTCTCAGGTGTAAATAGAATGAAAAAAAGAGACATCCCCAAGGAAACAGTTAACCGCCTGCCTCTCTATTTGCGGTGCTTTGAAAGGCTGCTGGAAGAAGGAGAATATACGGTTACTTCCGAAGCACTTTCACGAAGGCTCAATCTAAACTCTTATCTTGTTCGTAAAGATCTGTCTCGCTTTGGCGACTTTGGGACCCGTGGTGTAGGCTACAAGACGCGAAAGCTAGCTGAAAAACTTCGGGCAATTTTACACGTGAACAGAAAATGGAAGGTTGGGATCGGTGGTATCGGAAACGTGGGGTTTGCTTTAATGACTTACAGTGGGTTCGATAGAGAAGTTTTCGATATAGCCGTGGCCTTCGATAAAGATCCCGAATTGATCGGAAAGGAAGTTAATGGAGTTATAATTGAGGATGAGCAGGAGTTGACCCGGCGGGTCAAAGAGGAGAGCGTGAAACTGGGGATAATTGCCGTGCCACCTGCAGAAGCTCAAAAGGTTGCTGAAAAAATGGTCAAAGGCGGGATTCAAGGCTTATTGAATTTTGCTCCGACTCAATTGGACTTACCCGAGGACGTGAGGCTGACGCATATGTTTTTTACCAAAGAACTCGAGACTCTGGCTTATTACCTTTAGCCATTAAACTGACCTTTTGGATCAGTACTGAAGTACCGCTATAAAGGAAATCTCTTATCAGAGCAGATAACTATAAAATTATTATCGCCAGCTTTTCGGGTACAGTGCGACCAGAACGGGGGTAATTTCCAGACGGCCCAGCCACATGTTGACTATAAGGATTAGTTTTGAGACGGGATTAAGTGCTGAAGAAGTTATCCCAACCGACATACCAACCGTTCCCTCCGCGGATGCGACTTCAAAGAGTGAATTGACGATATTGGTCCCCTCAAGCCAGACTATTCCCAGGGTTGAAAAAACCATTATCAGGAGGTAGGTCAGGAAAAATGCCACAATGGACTCGGCTTCCTCCTGGTTTACCGTTAGCTTCCCGAATTTTAATGGTAATTTGGCCTCCTTGGGCAGGAGTGTACGAAAGAAAGCCAACCTTATTATACCGAGGAGAATTAGTAAGCGGAAGATCTTTATTCCCCCGGCAGTTGAGCCCGTACCACCACCGACAATCATCAATAGAATCGTGACGAACTTATCTCCAGCGGGAAGCCCCCCTGTTGAAACGGTATTGTAACCCGTGGTTGTTATTGCAGTTGTCGCCTGAAAGATTCCGGGGGCAATATTTCCCGGAATCGCGCCAAAGCTGATAATAAAAATCAAAGAACCGATCAACACCAGTAAAAACAGAGCCTGAACCTGATGGTCCTCAAAAAATTCCCTGATATCTCCTTTTGCCGCCAGATAATAAAGTGGGAAACTAATTGATCCCATTATCATGAAGAGGGACACCGTCAGGGACACGGCTGCGCTGTCGTAATAGCCTATACTCCCGGAGTAAAGGGAAAAACCCCCCGTCGGAATCGTGGTAAGTATATGGATAAATGCTTCGTAAAGCCCCATACCTGCCAGATAAAAGGCACCGAACCCGAGGACGGTCAGGGAGAGATACACTTTGATTACCGCTTTTGCCGTAGAGATAACGCTGCCGAGGATGTTGGTTTCCCCGAACTCGGACGAGTACAGTTTAAAGGCCGTCTTTCCCGGCCGTAAAAGTATGGCCAGGGTCAGGACTATGATCCCCATTCCACCTAGCCACTGGGAGTATGCTCGGAAAAAGTGGAGGGAAGCGGGTAGGGTGGTTTCGTTGACCATGGTCAGGCCAGTAGTGGTAAAACCGGACATCGCCTCGAATAGACTATCCAGAAAAGATTTTATCGGGAGAAAAGGTATTGCTCCAATTGCGCTGAAAAGGAGATAGGATAACGCCGTCACTATCAGGGCATCGGTCAATTCCATTTCCTGGCTGTCGATAATTCCCAGCTTTTGAATGCCAAAACCGACGATAGTCGAACCGAAAGCAAGGACACCGAATATTTGGGAATAGAGAAACTCCTGAAAGAATATCGAGACGAAAAACGGTACCAGCAATAGCAAGCCCAGTAAGCCGAGGGCGCCAAATAACTCGTAAACAACGGAATGCCAGTCCGCCGGCCGTATATGCTGGCTAATTTTCATTGACTTTATCGGGTCGCTGTGAGGTTTTAAGTTCTCCGAATATCTGCTTTATCTCCGTCTCTTTTTCTTCGTTTTCGGTGATGATGACCAGGATATCCCTCTCTTTCAACTGTGTGCTGCCACGAGGGATAATTGCTACCCCTTCCCGGAATATGGAGGTTATCAGGGTTCCTTCCGGAAGTTCAATTTTACTTACCTGTTTACCCGCGAGTTCACCGGGGGAGATTTCCACCAGTCGAGCTCCACCCTGAACGAGCAGGGAAAAATCCAGCACGTCGTAACCGTGGAGCAAGCTTGTAATTTCAGTTGCCGCGGAGAGCTTCGGGGATATCACGTGATCGACTCCAAGCTCCCGCGCGGTGGTTCGAAGACTGGTTTTGTTTAACTTTGCCACTACTCTAGGAACGGAGAACTTTTTCCCAAGTACGGCTATGATCATATTGAGAGCGTCGGAGTCCGTGGTCGCGATTAAGGCGTCCGCCTCATTGGCCCCGGCGCTGTCAAGTAGCTCCGGCTCCGTTCCGTCACCGTTTAAGACAAGCGCGTCGAATTCTCCCGAGAGGGTTTCGCATTTTTCTTCGTCCTGATCTATCAACACGAGTTCGAAACCTTTCTGAGTTGTCAGATCTTCGGCAAGCTGTGTTCCAACGTCGCCCAGTCCGGCGATAATAACTCTCATATTATTCCCTCCAGTTTAACATCGAAGTATCCGTAAAATGGTAAAATGATTTTATATTTAGTCGGAAGCCAGATCAAACCCGGCTTCGACATGAATTTTGGTAGTATCCAGGACGGGGATCCCGGCCTCCTCTTCGGAAAGTATAAGAGGTAATTCCGTGCAACCGAGAATGATTGCCTCGATTCCTTCAGCCTCCTGCATTTTTTTGATTATTTTAACGAGCTCTCTTCGTGTACTGTCAAGCATCTTCCCGTTTACCAGTTCATTCATTATTTTATCGTGGACGACCTCTCTGTCCCCCTCGTCCGGAACGACTATTTCCATATCCCTGTCCGCGAAATCTTTCTCGTAAAAATCCCCCGTCATCGTGAAGTCCGTGCCGAGAAGGCCGACTCTTTCGTAACCTTCCTTTTTTGCTTTCTCCGCTGTCGCCTCGACGATACTGAGAAGAGGAATGGAGATCTCTTTTTTTAGTTCATCGTAGTACATGTGAGGAGTGTTCGACGCCATTAGGGCAAAATCGACACCGGCTTTTTCCAGATCGGTTAATTTCTCCCGAAGTAAATTTCTTACCCGTTCGTCTTTGCCCCTTGAGACGGGCCTGCAGAAGTCTTCAAAGTTGAGATTGTATATTACCAGCTCAGGGTAACGGCCTTCCGGTAGTCTTTCCTGGGATAGCGAGATAAACGAGCTATAGTATTCGAGAGAGGATTCCGGACTCATTCCGCCAAGTATGCCGATTTTCTTCATTTTGTAACTCCCCGTCTTTGACCACCAGCGGTCGTCTTCTCGGGGATATGTCGGTAAGGGCAGTCAGTTCTTTCGCAGCCCACGCAGGAAAAAAGATCCTTTACCTGCTCTATATCTCCGGCGAGCCCGATTGCGAATGAAGTCGATTTTTTCGGGGTTAACGTAAATGATGAGGTAAGGTTGACTTCCAGCTCCTCGGGATGCAAATGTTCGAAGATTACCTTATGGTTGTTGACCTTCCAGTGACTGGCGCCGGAACCGGGTTGAAAGGCCCTGGTGGTATTAAGTTCGTTTTCTCTTGCGTAATTCATAACTTCTTCTCCAAGGCGGTCCGTGGTTTCGTCGACTGCGGCGGAACCGATCGAATCGAGGATGTTACTCAGGGTGTAGTTTCCTTCTTCCATCAGCGCATCTACTTTTTTCTCAAGAACTTCTCCGATGGTGGATATACCAAAGACGAGTAATTTGGCTTCGTGTAGCGGTTCTGGAAATCCGTAATTTTCTATCAAATCCTGACTATTTTCGGCAATTGAATACGTCGCTCGGGCGTCAGCTAAACGGTTACCCAGCTTGAGACCCTCTTCTATGTAACTTTCCAGCGCCTCGCTGTTCCCGGTCTTTAAATACCGGGATAACCTGCCGTTTCCGAGTGAGAGTTCCAGGTCAAAGGAAAGATATCGTGGCTCTAATAAGTATTCAACCATATAATCACCATTAGTTTTCGGCAATAAAGATAGGAGGTTAGCCCACCTTATGCAACTATTCCGCGGCGGTGATTTTCCTTTGATTAATTTACCCGGCAAAAATGGCTTGATATAGTGAGAGTGCGAAGCTAAAAAAACGGGAGGACCGCTGACCGGCCCTCCGTGTCGTAATCTACTCCAGTGTTTTTCCCAGTGACTTGGCCAGCCCAACTAAGAAACCGAGGCCTTTCCTGACGTCTTCGTCTCTTAGTTCACGCATGAGGCCGATAGTTCCGGTGGAATCCGGTTTATTTTCCGGATCGCCGGCTTCTCTGAGAGCGGACATCAGTTTGTCTATATTCCTGACGGTTTTTGGATCCGAGGCCGCATCGGCCAGTTCCCCGAGTCTGGTTGCAGTTCCTACTATGGAAGTAACCATTTCGTCGTCCATCGCCTCTGTTCCGAGAGAAGCGACGTCCAGAAGTTGATTGGTGAGATCCAGTCTTTGGATAAAACCAGCAATTGCCTCCGGGTTTTCATCTATAGCTCGTTTTAGCTCTTCGTTCAACTCTTCTTCAGTTACTTTGCTTGATTGAGGGTCGCTCATGGTATCACCTCACAAAAGTCCCTTTGCAGTTAACCAGTAAGCTTCGTTGTAGGAGTGTTTTGCCCAGTGGATCAGTTTGGATTCCTCTGGAAGGTCCGGCTCTTCTCCGTATTTGAACTGGAGGAACGTCGCTTTGTTACCGTCTACCCCGTCGATGAAGCAGACCGTCTTCCCATCGTATCTGGCGCTCGGCGTTCTCCCTCTTGCCTGGCTGGCTATACGGTCCGCGACTACGCCGCTTTCGTAGTGGGCCACGCTGCCCGCCTTGCTCGTCGGCACGTCCGCGGCGTCGCCAATAGCGTAAACGTCTTTTGCCCGGGTTGCCTCCAGCGTGTGTTTGTCCGTTTCGATCCACTCGCCCTCACCCAGATCCGCTGATTTTACCAGTTCCGCGCCTTTGTGAGGCGGAATTGCCACCAGCAGATCGAACTCCATCTCTGTCCCTTCGACTGTATGAATTACCTTTTCGCTGGAATCGACCTCTTCCGGGTTGAAAAACGTCTCGATATTTATATCTCTTTCTTCCATAAGGGGACGGGCCCAGTTGGCGACCGTATCCAGCCCAAAGATATCATTGACCGGGTAAGTATAGGTTATTTCTACTTCGTCTCTCAGACCCCTCGTGCGGAACCAGTCATCAGCCAGAAAAGAAAACTCCATTGGAGCTACCGGGCACATGTGAGGTACTCCCATCACGCTAACTACAAGGTGTCCACTTTCAAAATTCGCCAGTTCTTCCCTCAGTTCTTCCGAGCCGTCGGGACCGTAAAAGTGATGTCCGGCTTCTTTCAACCCCGGTATTCCCGCCATATCGAGTTTGGACCCGGTAGTCAGAACGGCGCAATCGTAATTACATGTTTCTCCGCTTTCCAGGCCCAGCTGCTTGGATTCGGGGTCGATGCTGACCGCTTTCTTTTGCCTGAAGTCAACTCCGGGGTCGAGCAGGTCTTCGACCGGCCGCTTTACTTCGGAGAGTTCACTCCTCCCGAAAGCCATGTAGAGGGTTGCGGGTTTATAGATCTGTTCCGGTTTATCGTTTAATACTATGATCTCTGCTTCGCCGGACTCCAGCTCGGGCCTCAGCTTCTCCGCGAGGCGATTTGCTACTATTGTACCGCCGGAACCGCCTCCGACCACACATATCTTCGTGCTCATGATTTCTCCACGTAAATACTCCAGTAGTCTCCCTGGTCCACGGTCTCCAGCAATTCGTGACCGGCTTTATCTATCCAGTCCGGGACGTCGTTTTTTGATCCTTCATCGGTAGTCCTTAATTCCAAAAGGGCACCTGATTCCGCGCTTTTTACTTTCCCGATTAGATCCATTAGCGGTCCTGGACAGGTTGCGTCCCGAGAATCCACTATAACGTCGGGATCGTAGTTTACTTGGCTCATCGGATATCACCTCAGACAAATACTACCTGTTTGTCTTCAGCGGCACTAATAAAACCGGATACACCTAAAGTGCCGTCAAACAGGTCGACGAAATCGTCTAGTTCTTTACCCATAAGGTCCATGGTCATTTCGCAGGCATGAATGGAAAGGGGTCCCAGCGATTTTGCCTGTTCCAATTGTTCCTTGAACAGGGGAACGTCAACTTCTTCCGCCTCCATCATGGCTTCTGCAGCTCTTCCGCCTTCGAAATCCATATTTTCCACTACCTCTTTTTCGAACGGTCTAAATCCATTCATGGTAACGAAGATCTCTACCGGTATCTCCGAAGCAGCTGCTACCGAACTAATAATGCTTACCGCCTGAACCCGTTCAAGTTCTTCCGATGCCAGTACTATCGCAAATCCCTGCATGTATTTCACCTTCCTAAAAATTTAAATGTTTAAAATTGAAGATAAAAACTAGTTATTTTATTCACATTTATATTAAACTACGAATATTGGAATTTCAACTTCGGACCTCTCCTGCCACGAAATATATTTTTAGGATTCTTCCTACCCGCTTCGCGTAAATTAAGGCAAGGTTGAAGAGTTATCGCATTTCCCGCTATCTCGTCGTCTGGTTTTAATCGCGGTTGAAAGACCGAACTAATATTGTTATTCTGATTACAAATATAACACGATATTAGAAATCGTGCTACTCGAAGACCAAGCAGGTGATAACTTTGGCGGAGACAAAACGGTTTGGGGTATCGATCGACGAGAACTTACTGGAGCGGTTTGACGCGATGATCGAGGAGCGAAGTTATAACAATCGCTCCGAGGCCATCAGAGACATGATCCGGGATCGGCTGGTGGAGCGGGAATGGGAAGAAGACGAAGAGGTTATGGGTGTAGTTACCGTGCTTTACGATCACCACAAAAAACATTTATCCGACGAGCTGACTCACCGACAGCACGACTATCACGATCTCATACTTTCCACTACCCACCTGCACGTCGACGAAAAGAATTGTCTGGAGCTGGTTGCCGTTCAGGGAAAGGGTAAGGAAGTGAAAGAAGTCGCCGACAAATTGATCAGCACCAAGGGAGTCATTCATGGTAAGTTGTTGGCTACATCGACCGGTAACGAGTTGAGTTAAAGAAGGCCTGGATAAGAGGTGCTGTAAGATGAAAAGAACTAGGCAGAGTTTAATTTTGTTCCTGTTCCTGGTGCTAATGGGGGTGGCGGTTTCCGGCTTTTCGACTATGGGGCGGGCGAGAGTGCTAGAAGATGTCCTGGGAAGGAAAGTTCGGGTTCCGGGGAAAGTGACGCGAATCGTCGGGATAGAAGCTGGTACGTTGCGGCTAATTACCTACCTGGAAGCCACTGATTTGGTGGTTGGGGTGGAAAACTTTGAGAAGCGAGACCGGAAGAGGCCTTATAGACTGGCACATCCCGAATTTGGCGAGCTATCGAATCTCGGTCCTATACACGGCGGCGATCCAGAGTTAATTGTAGCTGCCCGGCCGGAAGTTATATTCTGGTCTTACGCAACGGAGAAAAAGGCCAATGATCTACAGGCCAGGACGGGTATTCCCGTAATAGTGCTAAATCCTGGCCCACCGAGGACCATGGCAAAAGGTGAACTGGAATCTTCATTAAAAATGATGGGGAAAGTGCTCGGAAAGACAGAGAGGGCACGGCAGGTGATTCAATTCATCGACGATGAAATAGCTAAATTAAAAGAGCTGGGTAAAGACGCAGAAATCAGTGGAGTGACTGCTTACGTCGGTGGAATCGGTCAGAGAGGAGCTCAGGGAATCAATTCGACTGAACCCGGGTATCCTCCATTTTCCTTTATCGGTCTGGAAAACTCCGCAGGCGATATAGGAATGGATCACGCAATGATAAACGAGGAAAAACTGATACAGTGGGATCCTGATTACCTTTTCGTCGATGAGGCCGGCTTATCGCTGGTTAAAAAGGACCTGAGGCGAGCCCAGTTTAAAGGTCTCTATGCAGTCAGGACGGGAAACGTTTTTGGCCTGCTTCCCTACAACTATTATACGACCAATTTCGGCACTGTTATGGCTAACGCTTACTATATCGGGAAACTGGTCTATCCGAAAGCATTTAATGGAATAGATCCGGAAGAAAAAGCGGACGAGATATATGAATTCCTGGTTGGGGATGAAGTTTATTCGGAAATGGAAAAGGTTTTTGGTGGCTTTGAACCGATCAAGTTGACTGTTTAGGGGAATATTATGCTGTCTCTAACAAATGATAGGATCGGCGTTTATACGGGTATGTCTTTTGCTAACGTTAGATAAGGACTTGTAATGAGCACTTCTGACGCAGAGAGGGTAAAGGCGAGTTACGAGAGCCACTTCGGCAGAAAATTGGTCTTTATCTTTATAGCGGCTATTATGCTGCTGCTTCTGGCCGTGTTTTCGCTCGGTATCGGAGCGGTTAACTTCTCCGTTACCGAGACCGCAGGGGCATTGCTGGGAAGAAGTACTCGTATGGCCCGGACGATAATATGGAATATCCGTGTGCCCCGGGTTCTCACTGCAATACTGGTCGGCTCAGGGCTGGCAGTTGCGGGTGCCGCGCTTCAGTCCCTGTTAAGAAATCCTCTTGCCTCGCCCTATACGCTCGGGATATCCCACGCCGCTGCATTTGGGGCCGCTTTCTCCGTGGTAGTTCTTGGAGCCGGTTCCAGTGGCGGAGCCGGGGGAAATATCGTCTTTAATAATCCCTATATAACTGTGCTCTCCGCTTTTGGCTGGTCGATGATCACCGTTTTTATAATCGTTACTTTAGGAAGGTTAAAGAATTCTTCGCCGGTTACGCTCATATTGACGGGCATAGCGCTGGGTTCCCTGTTTACCGCCGGTTATACCGTGATGCAATCCTTTGCGGACCAGTCCGAACTATCTTCGATCGTATTCTGGACCTTTGGAGATGTCGGAAGGACTAACTGGTTGCAACTCGCGATAATCGCGGTCGTAGTAATACCCGTCGCGCTTTACTTCGTGTATCGAAGCTGGCAGTTCAGGGCGATGAGTTCCGGTGACGAAACTGCAAAAAGCCTGGGGGTAAAACCGAAACGGTTAAGACTGATTGGAACTTTGTTAGCCGGGCTGATCACGGCCCTTATGGTTTCTTTCGTCGGTATTATAGGTTTTGTTGGCCTTGTCGTGCCTCATATAGTTCGCCGCTTTATCGGAGGGGAAGAACGGTCCCTCATTCCCGCCTCATGCCTTGTTGGTAGTATTTTGTTGCTCGGTTCCGATACCGCCGCCAGGACCGTGGTCGCACCAATAGTACTGCCTGTTGGAATCCTGACGTCTTTTCTCGGCGTTCCTTTATTTATTTATCTCGTAATTAGGGGGAAGGAATATTGGTAATGTTAAAGGCGAACGAGCTGGAATTTAGTTACGATGAAGAGCCGACTATTCGAGGGGTAAGTTTCGATCTGGATTACGGAAATATTCTCGGGGTAGTCGGCCCAAACGGTTCAGGGAAGACAACGTTGATTAAGTATCTGAATGGATTGGTTAACCCGGATGGTGGGGAGATAACGATTGAAGGTCGAAACCTGACGGACCTTTCTCGGAGGGAAATAGCCAGAAGTGTCGGCTACGTACCTCAGTCAGAAAGTCCGACTTTTCCATCCACTGTTTTTGATGCGGTTTTGACCGGTAGAGCTCCACACAGCAACTGGAAACCTTCGGATGGCGACCTTCTGGCCGTATCCGAGACTCTGACTGATATGGGTCTTGCCGATCTGGCCACCCGGGACGTGAGGGAGTTGAGTGGCGGCCAGTTACGGAAAGTTCTGATTGCCCGGGCCTTCGCACAGGAGCCGAATTTACTTCTCCTGGATGAACCGATGGCAAGCCTGGATTTACGGCACCAGCTTGAGGTTCTCAATAGCGTGGAGGGGTGGCTGACTGAAGAACGAGCTGCGCTGATTACTTTTCACGACCTCAATCTTGCCGGTAAATACTGTGACAAATTACTGGTTATGAAGAACGGGAAGATTTTTGCCCGCGGCGGTCCCGAAGTTTTGGCTTCGGAGACGATAGAACCCGTTTATGGTGTCGAAGTGGAGATCAACGAAAACCCCCGTTCTCGCTGGATCGAACCGACGAAACCGTTGACTTAGCATGGAGGGTGATAATTGTGGAACTGGTAGAAATAGGTGAAGTAAAAAGTAAATTTGACGAGCCGCTGGGACCGGAAGAGATGCGCGGGTCCGAAAGCGTGATAGAAGTTTATCCGGAATACGAAGCCGGACTCACCGGTATTGAAGATAGCAAGTATATTCATGTTTTGTTTGGATTTCACCTTTCGGATGATTATGAACTCGTTGCACCCCGTCGTCACGGCGAAAAACGAGGCGTATTTGCCTCCCGAAGCCCCAACCGGCCAGGTTCAATTGGATCCACCGTCATAGAACTTAAAGAACGTAACGGCAACGAGTTACGGGTTAAGGGGCTAGACGCGGTTAACGAAACTCCTGTGATTGATATAAAACCTTACGCGGAACCTTTTGACAGTTCGGGGATTACGGAAAAAGAGCGAAAGCAGGAACCGAGGAAGAGAATCCGGGAATTAATAGAACGGGGGGATATTGAGACCCTTTTACTGGAGGCGGGAGAGGTCCATGGACATTTCTGCCCGTTCCTTGCTCTCGGGGTCCTGGCTGGACAGTATGCTGTCTCTAAACTGGAGTCAGCTGTCCCTGGCATGGAAGAAACCGTCGCAATAGTCGAAACAAATAGTTGTTTTAGCGACGGGATTCAGCACGTCACTGGTTGTACTTTTGGAAATAATGGACTCATCTATCGGGATTACGGAAAGACTGCCACTACAGTAGCTACCCGAGAGGGTTCGGGAATTAGACTTTACCTGAACAGGGAAGACCTCCTGGAAGAAGACTATCCCGAAGGGCGAGAGCTATTTGAAAAAGTAGTCAAGGAAAGGAACGGGACGGAGGAGGAAGAAGAAAAATTAAAGAAAGTTTGGCGCGATATCGGTTTTGATCTGGTAACCCGGTCAGCAGAGGAGCTATTCAAGATAGAGAAAATTGATTATCCCGATATACCTGACTACGCCCCGATTTACGAGGACGAATATTGTGAGAGTTGCGGCGAAAAGTTCATGGCGCCAAAGGGGGTAGAAAAGAAAGGAAAAATCCTCTGTCGGGATTGTGCGACGGAGGGATATTTCCAGCTGGATGGAAGCGGTTTACGCAAGGTAACTGGCTAAAATTAGATTCTCTGTTAAATTAGGGATGACTCATAACCCGGAGCCTAAAAATACCGTTGAGGATATTTATAGCTTTTCCTCACATTTTTTTCTTCCTGAACCCTCAAGTTCCACCCAGAAATGACCGTAATTCGGTCGATTATCAGTAATATAACCCCGCTGTTTCATCCCGTGTACTATCTCCGCAAATTTTGGCTCAGTTGGAGCATCTCTGTGTACGTCGAACAAAAGTGGGGCGAAATCGAACCTGTTGTTCTCCGATTTGCAGAGATGTTCCCAGATAAAGTTTTTTACCTCAGCTTCATCCCATTTGCCATCTTCTTTGACCATAAATTTAGCTCCCGTTTGATAGTTTCTTTTCAGAGGGAAAGTGATTGAATTCCAAATTAAATGACGAAAATGGAACAACATTTTTTGTTTACGTTTTCGTGTTTAGGATAAGAGGTTATAGAATAGATTGGTCAATACTCTCTTTCAAAAGCCTTGTGATGTATTTTCTCCTCGGGAATTCCCAATTCAGTCAGGGTATGCCTGGTTTCCTCTACCATCACCTGGGTTCCGTAAAGTAAACATCTGCTGACTCTATCAGGGTCCAGTTTGTCCCGTACCACATCCGTGATCAGACCTACTTCCCCCTCCCAATCCGGGTTTGAAGAGTTCAGTGCCGTGACCATGTTAAAATTATCCGAGAGATCGGCCAGATCCTGTAGTTTTTCATGTCCATTAAGATCTTTTCGGGAATTGACCCCGAAAAAGAGGCGGATTTCTTCTTCGCTTCCCTCTTTAAGAGCTTTAATTATCCAGTCCCTCGTAGGACCAAATTTTCCTCCGGCAATAATTACAGTTTCGTTTCTCCCGGCTACGGACATATTGAGTTCAGTACTAACGTTTAGCACGGGTGACACCTCCAGTAATGAACGTTTCAGGTAGGGAACCTGAAAGAAAAAATTGTTAACGAGTATAACAATCGTTATATTATAACAATTGTGATATATTTTCAAACAGTGCAAGTTAGGCCCCGTGGTCTCCTGTGAGTATTAGCCGGTGGGGGCAAACTTTGGTGGGTAGTTCCTGAGCCTGCAGCTATTTTTTGAGGATCGGTGGGAAATTTCTCTGTGACCTGTCAGATGTCTCCTTCGGATATAGCCGAAAAGTCGTAGCAGGTGCTCTAATTGGTGATAAAAGAAACTTTGCTGTCAACTTTTTGGGGTTGTTCAAATCCAACCTCATCTGCGAGATAGGAAGCGAACTCCTGGATAGTTGTGAAAACTGGCTTCTTTCTGAACTTTTCCAGAGGACAATGCCTTCTTCTATTTTCAAGTCCCTGTATCTTCGACAATATCAACCAATTCGTTGCCGGCACTTCATAAGGACTTTCGGTTAATTTCCTAAACTAGAATGCTCGGTATTTCTTGCAGGGATAACTAGATATCCTCAATAGTCGCGGACATTTCATCGCTTTCTCTATGATCGTAGTAACAGATTAACGCCTCCTTTGATATCGTGCAGTTTCGCTCCGAACCCTCTACTGTACTGATCAGGTTGATAAAACGATCGTCCTGCCATTCCACAACGCCTGTTAGTTTCATCCCGTTTGACAACATGACCGTAATTGGTTTGCTCGCCTCAATAATCCGACTCAGCTCGGCTTCGTGATTGTCCGCCATCTCACCCACCTCCAGAATAAAGTCATCGTATTACGTAGCATACATGACCGATTTCAGATCCAGCTCCTCTCTCTTTCTTTCTATATGATCTATCATCAATTCGGCCGCCTTCCGTGGATCCCTCTCAAAGGCGAATTTTCCCCCTGTTACCGATTCGACCTCGTCGGTCAGGAAATTCATCACCCCGTCGGACCCGGTAACGGGAAAGGCCTCGTTCAGAACGGTAAATACCCCGGAAGCGACGAAGTAGAACCCGATGGATACGGCCTTTTCACTCAT
>JAIPHN010000028.1 GCA_021735185.1 Candidatus Bipolaricaulota bacterium | reverse complement strand
TCCCCCATTCTTTCTTTTACGTGAGGATGAGTTGCACCCAAAACGATATAGAGGGCTTCCGGAAACTCCGCAGCAACCTTCTCCATCGCCTTTATCGCCACTTCTATACCCTTATTTGGTCCCAGCAACCCGAAAGTTAGTATCACGGGCCTTCCTTCAACCCCGTAATCCTCTTTGTAATAAGACGTATCCATGAACGGAACGTCCGGAGCACCATGAGGTATCATAGTCACCTTATCCCGGGGCACATCGTAAACTTCTTCCAGTAAATCCTTGCCTTTGTTGGCCAGAACGACGACTTCCGTGGAACCCTCACAGACCTTTTGCAGGACCTCGCGCTGGTGATCGGACGGTTCTTTAAGGATAGTATGGAGGGTGGAAACCACCGGTTTCCTGATTACATCAAGGAAAGTCAGTAGATTATCCCCGTCCTCGCCGCCAAATATCCCGTACTCATGCTGAACGTTAACTACCCGGGTGTCTGACAGATTAACGTAATCCGCCGCTTTTCGATAGTCCATTCTGTTCATGGAGTTAATTTCGAAACCAACTTCCGTGTCGTAGTCGTAACCCTCTGAATTATCATTCAGAGCAGCTATGCTAACTCTGCCCCGGGCGGAAAGATCTTCACCGTATTGCTGCGAGACGCTACTCGCAAGATCTCTGGTAAACGTTCCGATACCACACTTTCTCGGCGGATAAGTAGCTAGAAACGTTACTGGATGTTTGTGCAGTTTCTCTTCTGCCATAATGCGAACCCCCTTGTTACTCTCTAAACTTAAGCTAAACGATTTTCCGTTATTACACTCAACAGTTCTTCACGTAATCCAGCAACTGATCCAGGTCCGCCGTCGCCAGACCAATGCTGGAATCGGCGGCCCCGTAGTAGATTCTTAACTCCCCTTTCGTCTCATCAACAATGGCCCCCGTAGGAAATACAACTCCCGGCACATCTCCCCTGTATTCGTAGTCCTCTCTGGGACCCATAACCCAGGGATCGCACCTCTTAATAACTTTTGTCGGATCTTCGAGATCCAGCAATGCCAGCCCGACACGGTAAAGGCTACCGGAAGCCGTTTCCCTGACACCGTGATACAGGATCAACCAGCCCTCTTCCGTCCTTATCGGCTGTGGCCCAAGTCCGACTTTTGCGTCGTCCCACCAGCCGCTCCGCCTGGTTAACAGTATTTCGTGGTCACCCCAGTGAACAAGATCGGGGGAAAAGGATATCCAGACATGTTGCTCTCCCCGAACTATCGGACGATGAATTAGGACGTACCTATCGTCAAACTTCCTGGGAAAGAGGGAAGCGTCCTTGTCCTCTGGCGACAGGAGAACGCCCTGCCTGTCAAACTCCTCGAATTGATCCGTAAAAGCCAGCGAGACCTGAGGCCCTGCGGGAGAAAAAGAAGTATAAACCACGGCAAATCTTTCATAGGGCTCGAACCAGACTACCCTGGGATCTTCTAACCCCCACTGCTCCTCGTGAAACTCCTTAGACCGGGAAAAGGTCGGTTCGGAGTCAACCCTCCAGTCCGTTTTACCGTCATCA
This sequence comes from Candidatus Bipolaricaulota bacterium, assembly GCA_021735185.1. Taxonomy (GTDB): domain Bacteria; phylum Bipolaricaulota; class Bipolaricaulia; order M55B111; family M55B111; genus JAGXLP01. The sequence goes on along the minus strand of JAIPHN010000028.1, from coordinate 12,397 downwards.
CTTCGAGCTACAGTAAGATGTGAAAACCCACGACAGTCCTCGACACGACAGAGCAAAACAGTTTCATCTCCCAGCTGCGTAGCTCCCGGGTTAAAGACTGAATTTATAACGTATGGCCATTCACCGGCCTCGAGTATCGGATTTCCCATATAACGACTAAACAATTCTCTCGGGTTCCTATCCAATTTTCCGTACATTATTACCTCTTTTGATAAGTTCGTTGATAATAAATTATATAACTCCCTTACCCGCTATTCCAACAAAGGCAGTGCCTCATTAATAAACGAATCCTATGGGTATCTCTGCCTAACAAGTCAAAAACCCCGCCCCAGGTAGCGGGCCCAAATGCGCGGAGGGAATTGACTGCTGGAAACCTCATGTTAATAGTTAACCAGCTGATTTATCGTTGATATTTAGCTAAAGAGAGATTATATTAGCTAAAGTGACGGGAAATTGACGGGGTCACAGCAATCCCCGTTAACTAAGAAACCATTTTACCCTATAATTTTGTTCAGGAATCTCTCAGGAGAGCTTTCAATTGCTTTACCTGGAAATTAACGGGAAAATCACGGGGAGAGGGTTTTGCGAACTCCGTTATAACCAGGTAGCTTTTTCAACGGGTACCAACTTGCTTGGATAAAATTAAATTAATTCAGCAGTATAAGTTGACTTCAGCGTGAGACCGACGTTAATTAAGGTTATAATTTTTTGAGGTGATTTTCCTGGTTCTATACAGAACTTTGCGCGGATATCTGGAAGAGTTAGCTCCTTCTTACCTCGAGGCCGATTGGGACAATTCGGGTTCTCAGGTTGATCCTAACCAGGAAAAGATAGAAAAGGTACTTATCGGACTCGATCCAACTCTGGACTTTATCCTCCAGGGTAGAGGGACTGGAGCCGACCTCCTGCTCACACACCATCCGCTCATCTTCTCGCGCCTGGACAAAATTGACAGGAATACGCTCACCGGAAAGAAAATATTCTCGCTGATTGAGAACGGACTCGGACTGATCTCTATCCATACTCCCATGGATCAATCGTCACGGGGAATATCCCAGGGTCTGGCCGAGAGATTAAAACTAAAATCCACCCGGCCCTTAAAGTCGATTACAGGTGCAAATTTGTTTAAATTAGAGGTGTTTGTTCCAGAGGGGCAGGAGGAAAAAGTCACGGAGGCATTACTGGAAGCCGGAGCAGGGGAGATAGGAGACTATAGCGATAGTTATTATCGGTCCAGGGCAGAAGGTAATTTTAAACCGGGAGAATCAGCCGACCCTTACGCGGGGCGGCAAAACGAAACTACATCAACCAAAGAAGTCAAGCTCGAATTTCTCCTGAAGCGAAAATTTCAGGACAGGGTAATATCCACCCTAAACCGCGTTCACCCTTATGAACAACCAGGTTTTTCCCTGGTTAAAACGGAAAGAAAAGAAGACGGCGTCGGACTGGGACGACTCGGCAAATGGGACGGGGAAAGGAATATGAACAAAATACAATCGCTAATAGAGAAATCATTGAACGTTAGCCCTGACGAGATAACACTATCGGGAAATCCGACTGAACCGGTTGAATGGGTCGGAACCTCCCCGGGCGCCGGCGGTGAAGCCGTAAAACCCACCCTGCAATCGGGCGCCAAACTACTTATCACCGGCGAACTGGATTATCACGAAAGGGGAGATGCCGTGGAAAACGGTCTGGCCGTTATAGAAGTCGGTCATTATCACTCCGAAAAGGTCTTCATAGAATGGACGCGCGATCTATTGCGGGAAAATTTTACATCGAGTGAACTTACCATCGAGCTTTACGAGGAGGAAGATAAGAGTTGAATCAGAAAGTTAAAAAACTTCTGGAACTACAGGAAATCGATAACTCGATACGGACGAAGGAAAGAAGGATCGATAATATAATGAAGAAAAGAAAGAACTTGAAAGAAGAGATCGAAGAAATAAAGGAAAAAGAAAAAGAACGGGAAGATCGTCTGAAAGAATTAAAAGAAAAAAGTCAGAGAAAAAACGAGAGGGTCGACGAGCTTCAGGGGAAGATAGAGGAATACCAGGAAAGACTGGACGAGGGCATCATCAGCTTTAAAGAAACCGAGGCGCTTGAGGAAAAAATAGAGCATTCTACGGAAAGAATGGAGAAGCTGGAAGACGAAGCTATTGACATCATGATGGAAATAGACCGCAGGGAAGAAGAGCGAAAAGAACAAGAATCGGAGTCCCAATCCAGCATTGACGATAAAACGGGAAAAATCGAAGAGCTTAAGAATGAAAAAAAGGAAACCAGAGGAGAGTTAAACGAGCTGCAAGACAGTAAAAAAGAGGTAAGAAAGGAAATTCCCGAAAGATTGATAAGTCAGTACGATAGACTGAGAAAAACCACCAATGAACCTGTCGTGCAAATTAAGAACGGGGTCTGTCAGGGCTGTCAGATGTCCGTTAGCAAGAATACGGTAAAACAGGCTCGTAGTTCTCAGGGGATAGCAACCTGTGAAAATTGTTCTAGAATACTATACCTCAGGTAAAAACCCGTCATTTCTGGCTTTAGTTATTATTCTTAGCCTGATCGGTATTTTTCTGAGTTCAATCGGAGCTTACCCGATTTCCCTCCCAAAAAGAATCGGCAAAGTTAACGATTACGGCAACGTACTTACAAGAAGGGACCGGCAAAAACTTAGCGATAAGCTGGATCAACTTAATGGTAAAGGGATAGACCTGATCCTGCTTATCTCTACTCGTGACCCGTACCTCAACCCAAATATTTTTACATCAAAAATCAGGGCAAAATGGGGTATCCGCGGGGAAACAGCTAAAAGTTTAGTCGTATTCATCAGGGAATCGGACAAATGGGCAGTCAGAATCTTCCTGACGACTGAAACAACCAATCTCTTTAGCCCAGAGGGTTTGACAAAATATCGTGATAGTCTGGAAACGAAAGCGGAGGCCGGAGAGATCAGGTCCGGAGCCATGTACGCGGTAAACCACCTTTACCGAAAAGCTTTTCCTCCAGTAAAAACAACCAGTTCCGAGAAAAACAAGAAAAACGGGATGGGCTGGGTCTACATCGTATCAGGTATAGCAGGCGGAATACTTTTGCTCGGGACACTACTCCGCTGGGAAGGAATGAACAGGTGTCCTCGTTGCGGAAGTCGATTAAAAACATCAAAGGGTACCTGGAGAGAGGGTAAAGAAAAGTACTGCCCGGAATGCGGTTACAGGGATTGAAAAGGGGGAGTGAGTTGAGTGGCTTTTAAAGAATTATCCGCCGAAACGTTAAAAAAGGCCTTCTGGACGACAATTTTTCTTGCCTACGCCGGCCTGGTATTTTATTCGCTCGTTAGCCCTATAGGTAAAGGGGCCCCACTCGTCAGCTTACCGGGAATTGACAAGCTGATCCACGCAGTAGAATTCGGGTTATTCGCACTTATAGCGTACTGGACGCTCGGTTATTATTCCCAAAAAGGGGGAAGATCAAAAACCGTAATAACTACCTCTCTACTTTACGGCGGTATAACCGAACTGAGCCAGCACTTTATACCCTACAGGACCGCCTCTTTTCTGGATCTGGCCGCGGATTTTTTCGGTATTATAGCAGGCCTAGCGGTAATGGTTATTGCCAACAAATATTTTCGGGCGCGGTCGAACCAGGGTGAAAGGGATGGCTAGGGCGGGTGGATTCGAACCACCGGTCCAGGGACCAAAACCCTGTGCCTTACCCCTTGGCCACGCCCTATATAAAAGTTAAAATTCGTCAGTAAAACTCAAATCCTCGATATCGGATTCGGATTCTTCCTCTTCCTCTTCGCTCTCTTCTACGGCCTCACCAACTGCCTCTAGTTCCTCTTCTTCTTCTTTTTTTTCGTCTTCCCCGACTTCTTCTCGGTACTTTTCCAATACCTTTTCCTCTAACTCCAGCCTGAAATCGTTGTCGATCGGGTGGGCGGTGTCGCGATATTCCCCATCCCCTACTTCTCTGCTGGGCATGGCTACAAACAGCCCGTTGCTTCCTTCAATGACCTTCACCGAATGAATGATGAATACATCGTCAAAAACGACAGAACAGAACGATTTAAGGTTCCCCTCGTCCTTCATCGGTCTTATTTCGACTCTAGTTATTTCCACGGTAAAACCTCTCCTTTTGTCTATTCGTTTGGGTTGAAAAATGTTATCACACGGGCCCCCCTATTTCAACAAAAGAGATACAGTCACTGAAATCGCGCCCCCGTGAAGCAATAACAATTGGGGGGAAACCCCCGGTACTTCCCGATTCCCATAAGACCCGGAAGAAAAGTTGCAAAATACTCCTTCAGGTCGATAATTTCATAGTTTAAGAGAAGTTAACGATAAACCAAAACTAATATTCTTGAATAAGGCTACACCTTTCCACAACAGGAGGTCGATTGTATTGAAAATGTATACTACCGGTGAAGCAGTCGGCGAAGAGATCGAACGGAGTATGGGGTTAGTTAGGGGAAATACCATTCGGGCAAAGAACGTAGGCCGGGATATCCTGGCTAGCTTCCGCAACCTGGTAGGAGGGGAAATCAAAGACTATACGGAGATGCTGACCGATGCAAGGGACGAAGCGGTAGCACGGATGGTAAAACAAGCGGAGGATATGGGAGCGGACGGAATCGTAGAAGTCCGTTTTACCACGGCGGAAACCATGGGTGGGGCGGCGGAAATTCTCGCCTACGGAACCGCCGTCAAGTTCAAATAAGCATTGTGCCTCTTCCATAATTGCGATAAAAGAGCGGGTCCTGTACGACGTTTTATTAATTCAGCCCCGGCTCATGCGGGAGTCGTTGAAGCTTTACCCGCACTCCATTAGAATTATCTAATCGTTTCCGAGTATTGGTCTCTCCTTCTCCATCTTTTAGATTAGAGGCTAAAGAGGTAAAATGTTGACACTAGGTTTTGATACCGCAACGAATGCCGGTACAGTGGGATTGGTTGATGGAGGCGAGGTCAAAGGCGAATATACTTTCAAGGCGAAAGAAAGCCAATCGGAACGGTTACTGGATTCTATAGATTTACTGTTAAAGAAGGTCGGGCTAGAGATCGGAGACGTGGAAAAAGTAGCAGTATCTTGCGGTCCGGGCTCTTTTACCGGACTCAGAATAGGCATCAGTACGGCGAAAGGTATAGCTCATGGCCTGGGAATTCCGATCGTAGGTATTCCTTTAACCGACTGCTATTACAGCAGGGTGAAAGATTATTCCGGTCCGGTCTGCACTTTAATAGAGGACAGGCGGGATCTAGTTTACCTGGCCGGATTTGATGGAAACGGTGACAAAATAGTCGAGGAAGAGTCACTCTCAGTCGAAAAGTTGAAGGCCGAGGTAATACCCGGCCTAAAAAAGACTCAGGACCCGGTCCTGCTGGTTGGAGACGGTGTACAACGTCATAGAGAAGAGCTCGAGCAAATGGAAGAAGTGGTTCTTGCGGAAGGAAGCCTAAATAATCCTTCCGGGCTACAGATAGCCTTTCTGGGGGAAAAGATCCGGACGGAGCGAGACGAACTGGCTGCTCTGGAACCGCTTTACGCACAGCGACCAATCGCTGAGATCAATTGGAACAAGAAATCGAACAAATAAAGGGTGATATTCATGGCAAATAAATGTGAAGTATGCGGAAAAGGATCGAGTTTCGGTAACGACGTCAGTAACTCAAATCAGAGATCAAGCCGGAAGCGTAAACCAAATTTACAGAACATCAAGGTCCTGGAAGACGGGAAGAAAGTAAAGAAGACCGTTTGTACGGATTGCATTAAGAGTGGAAAGGTAAAAAAGGCTATATAGTTTTTGGTGCCAAGGGCGGGAGTCGAACCCGCACGGTCCAAACGGACCACGGGATTTTGAGTCCCGCGCGTCTGCCAATTCCGCCACCCTGGCTGGAAAATAAGTATAAATTTTTCCTCTAAGTAAATCAACCTCTGCTTTACCCGACAACTCTTTAGAGGCTTCAGCAAGGACATTTACAGGGATAAGTATTATGCATTATCTTCTTCTAAGTGATTTGAATCACGATATCGGTCCAAGAGATATCGTCGGTGCTCTGGTCAACCAAACGGATCTGTCTCCCGACTCTCTTGGCAATATCGAACTTGACAGTACTTTTGCCGAAGTAGAAGTTTTCGAGGATCCCGGCTCGTACGATTCCGGTGACGTGGATTCTGTCGGTCCTGCGTCGGTGAGAAGTGCTCAATGGGAAAAAAAGGAATGGAAAGAACTGGATAATTATATCCAGCAGAAGAAAGAGCTGGTACAGCTCGAACGTGAAGAAGAAATGGAGAGACACGAGCAAGAAATCAGAACAACCAGCGGGAGAGAGAGGGAAAAACTTGGCAGGGCCATTCTTCATCTCCGGGGCAAGGACGTTGGCGAGGATCTCGGTGGCAAACAAATGGTCAAGTTCAGCCGAAACAAAAAGAGTGAGGAGCTTCCGGATAACGAAATATCCGTCGGCGATCTAGTTACCCTCTCGAAAAACCAACCACTTCGTGACGACAACCCGTCAGGGACAGTGGCGGAGCGTACGAACTATTCCCTGACGATAGCTTTTGACCCACCGCTGGACGGTTTCCTGCTCGATAAAGGACTGCGCATGGATCTTTACGTGAACGATATCACCTATCAGAGAATGCTCGACAGCCTGGAAGCATTGCCCTTTCATACCAACAGAGATTTAGTAAAAAAGCTGGTCGGACTTTCCCCGCATGGCGAAGTCAGGGGAAGTGATATCGTTCCTCTCGCCGAAGAACTTGATGATTCTCAGACTAAAGCGGTCCAGCGTAGCGTAAACGCCGATCCATTTTTCTGCATTCACGGCCCGCCCGGAACCGGTAAGACCACGACTCTGGCCAGCACAGTGGAAGAACTGGCACGACAGGAAGAAAAAATACTCGCAACTGCAGGGTCGAATATCGCGGTTGATAATATGGTAGAATTCCTGGTAGATAGAGACGTAGAGGTGGTAAGAGTTGGTCATCCTGCTCGGATAACACCTTACTTGAGAAAAATAAGCCTCGATTACCAGGTCCAGGAACACCCGAAATACGAAAAAACGCGCGAGCTAAGGGATCGGGCTCAGGAATTGCAGGACGAACAAGATTCATATCAGTTCCCCTCCGGTAGATACCGCCGGGGAATGAGCGACACACAGATACACCAGCTCGCACAGAAGGGTTCGGGGTCCCGGGGCGTGTCTCGGGAAAAAATAAAGGAGATGTCAACGTGGCTCTCCCTTCAGAAGGAAATTGACGGACTATACGAAAGGAGTAAAGAGCTGGAAGAAGCAGCGATAAGCGAAATAATAGAGAAGGCCGACGTGATCTGTACAACCAATTCGACGGCAGGATCAAGTTTGCTCGAGGGAAAGAATTTTGACGTTGTGGTTATCGATGAAGCCACCCAGGCAACGGAACCATCCTGCTTAATCCCTTTAAACAAGGGCGAGAGGGCAATCCTGGCAGGGGACCACAAACAGCTCCCACCGACAATCCTATCAGAAGAGGCAAAGGATGATCTCCAGGTAACTGCATTTGAAAAGCTCCTTAAAAGAGCCGGAAGCTCGATTACCGAAATGCTGGTAACCCAGTACAGAATGAATACAGAGATAATGGAATTCTCAAATAACGCTTTTTACGATGGTAACTTGAAGGCGGACGAATCCGTCTCGGATCACACCCTAGGAGACATAATCGCGAACGGATCCTCTTTAAAAGATCTTCAACCCGACTGGCTTCAGCGAGCACTCGACCCGTCACGTCCGGTAATCTTTCTGGACACTTCTGATCTTGACGCCCGGGAAAGACAGCGTCCGGGCTCTAATTCTCGCGAAAACCCCGGAGAGGCCGAGATAGTAAGCCAGGTAGTGAAAGAGCTACTCGACCATTTACCGCCGAAAGAAATTGGCATAATATCACCCTATGACGATCAGATAGGACTGCTCAACTCCCGGCACGATCAGGAAAACCTGGAAATCAAAACCGTCGATGGTTTTCAGGGCAGGGAAAAAGAAGTTATCGTCATTTCTTTCGTCCGGAGCAATGATGGCCAGGAACTGGGCTTCCTTACGGACGAAAGGAGATTAAACGTATCCCTGACGAGGGCGAGGCGAAAGCTGGTAATGGTCGGTGACGCCGAAACTCTCTCCAACCACACCAGATACGCGGAATTACTACAGTACGTCAAAAACAACGATTTCTACAACAAAATAGCGCGATAGTTCCTTCGCGCTATGCTCCCCCTTCCGGCCAAATACCTTTACCCGTCAAAAAACAATCTTTTATCGGAAATAATCCCAGAGTTTAATTCGAACGAAGCTACTTTTCAGATAAGGAGTAAGCAGTAAGCCCGCAATGAACCCACCTACATGGGCAAGCCGAGCAACATTACCTACCTGATTCCCGGCGGCCCGGATTAACTCGAAGAGAAACCAGAGGCCAACCATGATAACGGCTGGAATTTGAACGAAGGTGAAGAAAAAGAAAATAGGTATCAGCGTCACTATATTGGAATTAGGGTAAAGTAACAGGTAAGCGGCCATTACCCCGGCGATTGCACCAGAAGCGCCAATCATCGGCGTCCCGCTACCGCTATTCGCCACTATCTGAAGGCTCGCTCCGGCAACTCCCGCGAGAAAATAAAAAATAGTAAAGCGAAACGGCCCCATCGCGTCTTCAACGTTGTCCCCAAAAATCCAGAGGAACAACATATTACCTATCAGATGAAAGAAGCCTCCGTGAATGAACATCGAGGTTATCAATGTCAATAAAATTGGAAAGGGTACCAGGGGCGGAAAATCGGTAAAACTGGCAATTTCCCCGGGAACAGCGCCGTATTTGAAAAAGTAGTTCCTTTTGGGAGAAATACGGACTCCCGATATTCCCGGTTCGCTTAACCTGGTAGAATCAAGCGGGATCACGCCATGCTCTTTCCACGGGGTAATATCCAGGGTCAGCGACGGTTGAGTGCTCAAACTCAACTGAAACAGAAATACTAGAACATTTAGAGAAATTAGAGTTACGGTCACCCAGGAAAAACGATAGCTCGGTCTAGTATCTCTTATTGGTATCAAGCTTTCACCTTTACTGAGTTAATCGTCCCCTTCGACCTTTTTCTTTATATCCTCGGGGTCGACGACACCTTCCGACGAGGAAATTCCCATTGAAACAACCATCTTGATCCCCTGCTCGACGCTCATATCAAGGTAGGTAACGTCTTCCTCCGGTAATATGAAGAGCTTTCCCGTAAAAGGGTTTGGTGCCGAAAAAATATAGACGGACACGCTATCCCCGATATGGTTTGTCACAAAGCCGATCGTATGGCTACCCGGTCGAGGATATTCAAATAGCACGACTTCCTTAAAAGAAGAAAAGGAGCCTCGACCCAGTATTGCCTCTGAAATCTCCTGGGCGGGAGGATAAATCCTTTTCACTATAGGTACCTGCTTCAGCGCGACGTTCATGTAACGCTGAAACAGCTTCCCGAGGTACACCCTGGAAACGAAACCAAGCAGAAGAACCACTACGATAGTATATATGATGCTGAGACCGGGAATCCATTCGATTCCGAAGAGACTCTGCAATGACCTGCTGAGCTGGTTACCCAGAACGGTACCCCGACCAAAGTAACGATCAATTAAGTTGTAACCGAGCCAGAGTAAATACCCGGTAATCGAAATGGGCAATATCGCAACCAGTCCATCAACGAGAACGTCACGTAATTTTTGAATAATCCAGGAGTATTTCATCTTTGGCGGTAATGAACATTAAGTTGGCCATCCGATACTTAAAAAACAAAGGCCTCCTTTTCGCGGAGGCCTTCAGGCTACATAAAGAAATATGGCAGGCTAATAAATACCAGCCGAACCAGGTCAGACTAAAGCGTCACCGGTATCTTTGTCGAAAATATGAATATAGTCCATGTCGGCGTAGAGAGTAACGTCCTGATCGGGCTCGATATCCACCCTGGGGTCCAGCTGAGCAACTATCTCCTGATCCCCTACCTCGGAGTGAACGATTATTTCATCGCCCAGCGGTTCTGTAACCAGTACGTGCACGCCAAAGCTCTTCGTTTTATCTCCTTCGTGCATGGACTGTTCGGCCGTAAGGTCTTCCGGTCTTACACCAAAGGTGATATTCTGCTCAGTTGTTCCGTCCAGCTGGCTGGTTATTTTGTCAGGCAACAATAGATTGAACCCCTCGCCCTCGATATAAATATCTCCATCTCTCTCAGTCAATCTGGCGTCAAGGAAATTCATTGAGGGACTACCGATGAAACCGGCCACGAACCTGTTGCTGGGCTGATCGTAAATGGTCTGCGGGTGATCGTACTGCTGAATGATCCCCTCATCTATTACAGCAACTCTATTGCCCAGGGTCATTGCTTCTACCTGATCGTGCGTAACGTACATTGAGGTGGTGGAAAGGTTATGATGCAGTTCCTGAAGCTCGGCCCTCATTTGAACTCTCAGCTTGGCATCCAGGTTTGACAGAGGCTCGTCAAACAGGAAAACTTTCGGGTTTCGGGCTATTGCTCTACCTACCGCCACTCTCTGCCTCTGTCCCCCGGAAAGTTCTTTTGGCTTTGAGTCAAGCTTGTCATGAATTCCGAGGAGGTCCGCTGTTCTATTGACCCGCTCCTCAATTTCATCCTTGGGGAGCTTTCGGAGTTTGAGACCAAACGCAATGTTGTTGTAAACGTCCATGTGGGGATAAAGTGCGTAATTCTGGAATACCATGGCTATGTCCCTGTCCTTCGGGGGTACTCCATTTACTACTCTATCTCCTATATAGACTTCCCCTGCAGTCGGCTCTTCCAATCCCGCCACGCACCTAAGTGTAGTCGTTTTGCCACAGCCCGAAGGGCCAACCAAAACTATAAATTCCGAATCCTCAATGACCAGATTTGCTTCGTTAACGGCCGTCAAGTCGCCAAACTTCTTCGTCACGTCTTCTAACCTTACTTCAGCCATACAAAAACCTCCCGATGAGTAAATTACAGCTATATTTCCTACCACCTAGAAGCCAGTGATAATTCGCTAACAAGCTTTATTGCGTCAGATAAATGAAGAACCGTCACCTTTCCGCCCGGGTATAAAAAACGTATATAACTAAGTCTCTCTTGCTTAAATAGTTTAAACACTGGACCTTTACCTTGCAAGTTTTCGACCAAATAAACTCTTCCCTGCGGCAAAAAACAGCTTTTACAAACTTTTAACGGCGGGTCATGACGGGTATAATAACTCGTATCATCAGTTCTACCTTAGAGCGGACAAATGAAGAGACCCAAGGGGGTAAAATAATGCCAAAGGCACTCTATCCCGGGAGCTTCGATCCGATCACCTACGGACACCTGGATATTATAGAAAGAGCGGAAAAGATCTTTGATGATTTGATGGTGGGGATAGTTGAAAACCCGCGCAAAGAAACATTACTCTCGTTCAATGAAAGAAAAGAGCTTGTGAAAAAGTCCCTGGAGGGAGAGAATATTCAGGTCTCCAGTGTTATCACCTTTTCCGGGTTGTTGGTTAATTGCGCAAAACAACATAACAGGGAATCGATAGTCCGCGGCCTCAGGGCAAATTCGGATTTCGAATACGAATTTCAGATGGCCCTTACAAATAGGGATCTGGCACCGGAAATCGAATCAGTATTTTTGATGACCGCAGGAGAATACTCATTCCTCAGCTCAAGTATAGTCAAAGAAGTGAAAGAGCTGGGCGGCGACGTGAGCAGTTTCGTGCCCGGTGTAGTAGAGAGGAAACTTGCCAGAAAATTTTCCTCGGCGGACTGAGTTTACTGGTAGTGGACCCACCGCTTTGACAGTCTCATATTGATCGCCGTAAGGATAAATACGATGAAGAACAGAATGTAGGCAGCCGCGGAAGCGTAGCCAAACTCGAAATTGTTGAAACCCTTCTGGAAAAAGAACATCACTATCGTCTGAGCGCTATCCAGAGGGCCAGCCGTTCCCGACCAGAGGACATATACCTGCGTGAAAACCTTGAAAGCACCTATCATAGAAATGATCAAAACGAAGAACGTTGTTGGGGTAAGAAGAGGCAGAGTGACGTGTCTAAATAGCTGAAGCCTGTTCGCTCCGTCAACTTTTGCCGCTTCGTAGTAATGCTCCGGGATATTTTGTAGACCTGCGAGAAAGAGGACGACCTGAAAACCAAGGAACTTCCAGACTCCGAATATTATCAGTAAAGGAATTGCCAGAGCCGGGCTATTGAGCCAGCGAAAATCCCCGAGGCCGACGAACCCCAGTATGTGATTTACCAGGCCATAGTCAGCGTTAAACATCCAGACGAAAACGGATGCTCCGGCAACCATCGGCGTTATCCAGGGAAGAAAAAACGCAGTCCTGAACCAGTCCCTGAACCGAATT
>JAIPHN010000027.1 GCA_021735185.1 Candidatus Bipolaricaulota bacterium | reverse complement strand
CAGCGTGGTCTTGCCAGCTCCGTTCTCACCCAGGAGGGAGTGGATAGTCCCTTTGTCCACGGTAAAGGAAACTTTGTCGTTGGCTACGACTCCGGGGAATTCCTTTACAACGGACTCAAATTTGATCAAAGGAGAATTTTCTTCTGTCATGGTTTTATTGTTATATTTTAAATCAGTCTATTATAGTTCACCCCCTATTTCAAATTGCTGGGTGGTCATTCTGGCCTGAGTGTAAAACTTTGCTGAAAGCCTGTGGTTTTTTTCGGTATCAATTATTTTATCCAGCAAAATAGAATTTGAATATTACCTGAAACCCTGTTTCTAATTGTATTATATTTCCAATTACCGAACTTTCAGCGTTAATTTAGATGGTTTTTCAGTCCTTATTAGGTAAACTAAATAAACAATAATGTAGTTCAATCGAGAGGTATGATACAGTGAATGTAATTTGGGCAATCTATAATAACCAAATCTTCTGGACTTTTCTGCTTACTGTTGCAAAAACCTCTATCCACGATTAACATGCCTTTTAGATAACCAATGAGAGAAAGAAAATTAATTAAAAACATAGATACGATATTTACTGCCGACCCCGAAGGACGGGAACTAAATGATGCTTACGTTTTGATTGAAGGTAATCGAATAGAAGAAGTTGGTGTTTCGCCATACGAAGGCCGGGATCCGGATCAGGTATTAGATGGCCGCGGCAAGATCATGATACCCGGATTGATTAATACTCATCACCATATCTTCCAGACCTTATTCCGTAACTTCAAGGAAGTAAACAATGCCAAGCTTTTTACCTGGTTAACGGAGCTCTATGATAGATGGGCAAAGATAGATACTCGTGCGATTCATACCAGCACCGTCGTAGGCACGGCGGAACTGCTTCTTAGCGGAGCCACTACGACGAGCGATCACCTCTACCTGTTTCCCGAAGGCCAGAACGACTTATTTGATACGGAAATTGAAGCAGCCAGGGAAGTGGGCATCAGGTTTCATCCGACGCGGGGTAGCATGTCCCTGTCGAAGGAAGACGGGGGGTTACCTCCAAAAGAGGTAGTACAGTCTGAGGAAGAAATCCTGGCTGAATACCGGCGAGTTATCGATGAATACCACGACAGTAGCAAATTCGCCATGACCAGGATAGCCCTCGCGCCGTGTTCGCCCTTTTCCGTTACGGATAAGATAATGAGAGAAACTGCGGAAATAGCCGAGGAAGAGGGTCTGTCGCTCCATACGCATCTGGCGGAGACCGCGGATGAGACAGAGTTTTGCATGGACGAGGTCGGGATGAGGCCGGTTGACTACATGGAAAGTCTGGGCTGGCTGAACGAGAGGGTCTGGTTTGCTCACGTGGTACACGTGAATAAGGAAGAAATAGAAAAACTCTCGGACGCCGGCGTGGGAATGTCCCACTGCCCGTCTTCGAATATGAGGCTCGGTTCCGGGATTGCCCCGGTTGTGGAAATGAAAGATACGGACATAGATATAAGTATGGCCGTGGACGGTTCCGCGAGTAACGACACCTCGAACATGATCAAGGAACTGCGGCAGGCTCTATTGCTCCAGCGGGTGGAATACGGTGCTGATTCGATAACGCCGAGAGAAGTTTTGCGTTTTGCCACTATAGGTGGTGCGAGAGCTCTCGGTCGGGAGGACGAGCTGGGCTCGATCGAACCGGGGAAGGCAGCTGATTTAGTCATGGTCGATTTGAACCGTCTTGAATACGCCGGCGGTTTGTCCGACCCGGTATCTGCTTTATTGATGTGTGATACTAAAGGAGTAGATTTTAACATGGTAAATGGGGAAGTCCTCGTGGAAGACGGGGAATTGAAAGACCGGGAAATACTGGACTATATACCCGAGCAAAACGAAATTGCCGCCCAGTTTTATTCTTAAAACCCTTTTTCTCCAGGTATTTTTATTGGATACAATTGGTTAAACTAATAAACCGGGGGGAACATGAAAAATTCAAGCGAGAATGATAATATCGCCAAAGAAGATTCGGGTCCGGTTGGCCGAAGTGAGACCAGAGTTGACGCACTGGATAAAGTTACCGGAAAGGCCGTTTACGCCGACGACTTCAAACCCCAGGGTTTACTCTATGCGGCTGTGGTCCGGAGTCCGATTCCGAGTGGAAAGATCGAAAGTATAGATGCTTCTCAGGCAAGGAAGCTTGAAGGTGTGCGGACCGTAGTTACGGCGGAGGACGTACCGGGCAGTAATGTTGTTACGGTTATAGAGGAGGACCAACCGGCTCTTGCATCCAATGAAGTTCGTTACGCAGGAGAGCCGGTAGTGCTTGTTGCAGCCGACGAGAGAAAGACAGCGGAAAAAGGTGCTGAAGCGGTTGTAGTCGATTACCAGGAAACCGAAGCAGTTTTTGACCCCCTGGAAGCACTGGAGGAAGATAGCCCCAGGGTCGCTCAGGAGGAAGTTAGCGAGGAAGGTAACCTGTTCGACAGAATGGTCCTGGAAAAAGGGGATTTTGAGGGGGCCCTGGAGGAAGCGTCGGTAGTGGTAAGTAACGAATACAGGACCGGCCATCAGGAGCACGGATACATAGAGCCGCAGGGGATAACGGCTGTTCCCGTTGCCAGGGGAAAAATGGAGATCCACGGAACCATGCAATGCCCTTTTTACGTTCAGAACGCAGTTTCCGCTGCCCTTGGTTACCAGATAAACAAAGTCAGGGTAGTTCAGCTGGAGACTGGAGGGGCTTTTGGCGGAAAGGAAGACGTTCCCTCTCAGGTTGCTGTGCTAGCGGCCCTGTTAGCCCATAAAGCGAATAAACCCGTCAAGTTAACGTACGATAGGCGGGAGGATATAGAATCCACAAGCAAGCGCCATCCTTCCGTCGTGCACTACAGGACGGCGGCGGATGAAAATGGTAACCTGTTGGGAGTAGAAGCGGAAGTTTTTCTCGATTCCGGTGCATATCAAACTCTCTCCGAGGCGGTACTGTTCAGATCCCTGGTTCACACCCCCGGGCCGTACTCGATTCCGAATGTAAAAGTGGTTGCAAAAAGCGTCGCTACCAACAAGGTCCCGAATGGTGCTTTCCGCGGTTTTGGAAGTCCTCAGGTCATTTTTCCCCACGAGTCTCAGATGGATTTGCTGGCTGAAAAACTAAACAAAAGCCCCGCCGGGATAAGGGAAGCCAATATTTTGCGTTCCGGCGATCGGACGGCAACCAGTCAGAAAGTAGAAAAGAGCGTCGGGTTAGAAAAGTCCCTGCGTAGGGCAAAAGAATTATCCGATTGGGAAAAGACCAGGTCGGAGTACGATAAATGGAATAAAAGTCACGAAAATAGTAAAAAGGGTATCGGGTTATCAACGGTGATGTACGGGGTCGGAATGGGAGCGGGTGCTCCTTTTCTGGAAAAAGCCGGCGCTTACGTCAAGCTGGAAGTCGACGGGACTCTTACCCTGGCAGTTGGGAATACAGAAATGGGTCAGGGGGCGGAAACAGTCCTGGCTCAGATTGCGGCGAATCCTCTCGGTCTGGAAGTGGAAAAAGTGGATCTAACCGACGTGGATACATCCAGAGTACCGGATAGTGGACCGACCGTGGCTTCGAGAACCACGACGATGGCAGGAAACGCGATAATCGATGCTCTAGAGACGCTGAAAAAGCGTATTGGTGCCGTGGCCCGTGAGTTACTTAACTGTTCCGGGGTCCTCTTCGAAAACGGTTACGTCGTCGACAGTGAGGACAAATCAAGTAGAATTTCCCTGGAAGAAGTGGCGGGAGAAATGTGGTCTCAGAACGTGGACCTTGCCGCGGAAGGCTGGGCGAGAAAGGGCATGAAAAACTGGAAACCGGAAACCGGTCAGGGCGATGCTTATTTTGTTTACTCCTACGCCGCCCATGTAAGTGAAGTAGAAATAAACAGTTTGACGGGGCAGGTAGAGGTGACGAAGTACGTTGCGGTGCACGATTCGGGTAAAATAATTAATCCGACGACCGCCGCCGGCCAGGTGGAGGGCGGAGTGGCTCAGGGAATAGGCTATGCCCTTACTGAAGATCTGGCCGAAAGGGAGGGTGAGTTCCTCGATCCCGATTTCACGAATTATCTTATGCCCACCTCCCAGGACGTGCCGGATAATCTGGTAGTGGATTTTGTCGAAGCAGATTATCCGGAAGGCCCTTACGGCGCAAAGGGACTGGGGGAAGTGCCGTTGATGGCAGCGCATGCCGCCGTTATAAACGCGGTAAGCGATGCGATAGGTGAAAGAGTATTTGAATATCCGGCTACCCCCGAGAGGATTCTCCGGGCATATCTCCGTTGATTTAACCGTTAACTATTCGTAGTTAGGGGGACGCGGTAGATGGTTTATTGATTTGGGGGGGACCTTTTTGTACTATCTAACCTGTAAGACAGTTTGACATATCTTTTCCGGCCGGGTGGTTATAGTTTTCGACCTTTAAATAAATAAAAGAAATTGTGAACTCACCGGGGAACCCCTTACCTCCTGCGGAGATGGACCGGTTAGATTATGATAATTCTGTGGAGATATATGACCAAGAACAATACCAACGATTGAGGTGGTACCAATTATTGATTTATCGATGAACGAAGACCAGATAGAAAGTACCGTGGAACGGGCCAGAGAAAGAAATATTATTATACCGACACTGGAACAGCAAAAGAACCCCGAACTCGTTCCTGAAGTAATTAAAAACAAGTTGAAGGACATCGGGCTATGGGATATCAATTCCTACAATCTGTTTAGAATTACCTGGAAAAATGAACCTGTCAAACAGGGTGGCCTTTACGATGGAGTAAATTACATGGAGTTGCCGTCAGAGCTGACGGGAGTTGACGCCCGAATTATCGCTCTGGTCGGGAAATGGTTCCCGACGGGCTCTCATAAAGTAGGGGCTACTTTTGGCTGTCTGGCCCCGCGACTAACCACGGGGCAATTCGATCCCACGTATCAGAAATCCGTATGGCCATCCACCGGTAACTACTGTCGTGGTGGAGCTTATGACGCAGATTTGCTTGCCTGTGATTCCGTGGCTATACTTCCGGAAGAAATGAGTCAGGAAAGGTTCGACTGGCTTTCAAAGGTGGCGGGTGAAGTCATTGCCACCCCCGGTTGCGAAAGCAATGTCAAAGAAATCTTCGACAAGTGCTGGGAACTTAAAGAAACCAGGGACGATATCGTAATTTTCAACCAGTTTGACGAATTTGGCAACCATCTCTGGCACTACGAGGTCACCGGTGCGGCTATGGAAGAGGTGCTGGAAAAGGAACTTACCCCTAACTCAAATTACTCTGGTGTAGTCCTTACTTCCGGATCTTCCGGTACGATGGGTTGTGGGGACTATTTGAAGGAGCAATTTCCGACTTCGAAGATGGCAGTGGGGGAAGCCCTTCAGTGTCCTACGCTTTTGCGGAACGGTTACGGTGGGCATAGAATCGAAGGAATCGGCGATAAACACGTTCCCTGGATTCACAACGTTAGAAATACGGATATGGTAATTGACATAGACGATTCGAATTCGATGAACCTTATCAGGCTATTCAACGAGCCCGCGGGTCAGGAGTACCTGGAAGACCAGAACGTGCCCACTGAAACAATCGAGAATTTACCTCAGCTAGGGATCTCTTCAGTCGCGAATCTTACTTCGGCGATCAAATACGCCAAACATTACGAGCTTACGGAAGACGACGTCGTGATGACCGTATTTACCGATTCGATGGAACTGTACGGAACTAGACTGGAAGAGATGCGGGAAGCCCACGGCGAATATTCCCGGGAGGACGCGATAAAGGATTATCACCAGTTCATTCAGGGCGTCACCACGGATAACATGGAGGAGCTGACTTATTACGAGAAGAAAAGAATCCATAATTTGAAGTATTACACCTGGATAGAACAGCAGGGGAAAGATGTCGAGGAATTGGACGCTCAATGGTACGACTGGCCAAATTACTGGACTGAAATCCATGATCAGGTTAACGAAATCGACCGCCGGATAAAAGAATTTAACCAGCGAACCGGATTAATGGAAAAATTAAGGGAAGAAGGGTAAGTATAATTCTTGATGAGCCAAATTTATCGGACACTCCATGTTTAAAAGAATTGAGCCGACCAAAAAGAAAAGCGTAAAGGTCGCCGAGCAGATCATAGAAGCAATCGAAGGAGGAGAGTTGCGGCCCGGCGATAAATTGCCTTCGGAGAATGAGCTGGCGGAGAGGATGGACGTTAGTCGGCCGTCGGTTAGAGAGGCTCTTAGCGGACTTCAGGCGCTGGATATCGTCGACACAAAAATCGGGTCCGGGACATACCTGAGTAAATCTATCCACGAGAGTAACCTGATATCGACTGATCTCTCCCTGATTGAAAAGGAAATGAGTCATCTTCACATAATTGAAGCGAGAAAGAACCTGGAAAACGCGATGCTGGAAATAATAGTGGAAGATAGCGAGGGTAAGAGCTTTGACCGGGTGGAGAGCTCTTTACGGCAAATGGAGGGTCATTCAACTGAAAAGGAGTACCAGCAGTACATGGATGCCGATCACGATTTTCACGAAGCCCTGGTCGGCTTAACCGACAACCCTCTGGTCCTGGAGGCGGCACAACCCCTGTTAGCGACGATAAATGGCTCCCTTTACCGTGAACTGACTCATAAATACTATCTGGTGGACAATTCCCGGATTCGCCGATGTTTTGACATTCATAAAAACCTATTTCGTTCAGTTAAGGAAGGAGATCTGGAGAGCGCGAAGGCATCGATGGAAATGCACTGGGAACTGATGGAAGATGCACTGGAGAAATCGGAAAATTAACAATTTCAACAAGGGGGAAAATTATGGCAAGTAACGAGAAAACCCTGACGGTAGTTGCGTTGGGGGGTAACGCTATTTTGAAGCCCGGTCAGGAGGGAACGGCCAAGCAACAAATTGAGAACGTCAACGAGACGACAAAACAGCTGGCCAAGATGGTTTTATCGGGAGAATACAAGATCGTTGTTTCTCATGGTAACGGTCCGCAGGTAGGAAACCTTATGCTGCAAAACGAGCTGGCAAAGGAAGAGGTTCCTTCTCACCCACTCGACGTCTGTGGGGCTGAAAGCCAGGGTTTCATAGGGTACATGCTCTCGCAGAGCCTGGATAACGTATTTAACCAGAACGGCAGGGGAGACATTCCCGTCTCTACGGTTCTGACGCAGACTTTAATTGACGGTGATGACCCGGCTTTTGATGATCCGTCCAAGCCCGTTGGCCCCTTTTATACAGAAGAGGCCGCGGAAGAGTTACAGGAAGAGAAAGGCTATAACATGATCGAGGACGCTGGTCGGGGTTACAGGCGCGTCGTGCCTTCTCCTGAGCCGGAGGCAATAGTAGAGAAGGAACCGATAAGACAGCTACTCGCCGCACACACCGTGGTAATTGCCGCAGGCGGCGGGGGAGTCCCGGTAGTTAGAGAGGGGGATAGGCTTGTTGGTCGCGAAGCCGTTATCGACAAGGATCTGGAAACCGAACAGCTTGCGGAAGACGTAGGAGCTGAAGTTCTGGTCATACTTACTGACGTGGAGAACGTTTATCTCAATTACAACCAGCCCGATCAGGAAGCGCTTGGCCGGATAACGGTCGATGAAGCATCCGATTATCTGGAAGAAGGACATTTTGCCCGGGGCTCAATGAAACCAAAGGTAAAGGCTGGAATCGAGTTCGTTGAATCCGGCGGAAAGAAGGCCGTTATAACGTCTCTGAACAAAGTGCTGGAAGCACTGGAAGGAAATACCGGAACTACCATAACAAAATAAACAGGAGGAAAAACATGTCAAACACTCAACTACAGGGCAGGGATTTTTTAAGCTGGCTTGATTACGAAAGGGACGAGTTGGATGCCATTCTTGAGGCAGCACATGATCTCAAACGAAAACAGATAAGGGGAGAGAGACAGACCGATGTTCTCCCGGCGAAGTCATTATTTATGCTCTTTTACAACACGTCTCTCAGGACGAGAAACTCTTTCGAGGCCGGGATGACTCAGCTCGGAGGCCACGCTCATTTTCTCCAGCCGGGAGCTGTCTATACTCCTGCATTGAAAGGGGAAGAAGAGGCATATTCCACCGAACGGGTAAGTGACGTGGCTCGAGTTCTATCGGAAATGGGCGACGCGATCTCGATCAGGATCTACGGGGACAAGACGGACTGGCAGTACGGAAAAGGTTACAAAATCCTCGAGCAGTTCGCGGAGTGGGGTTCGGTCCCGATTATCAACATGGAAGACGATGGATATCACCCGTGCCAGGCTCTGGCCGATGTCATGACGATGCAGGAAAAGGTGGGAAAGGACCTGACCGGAAAGAAATTCACCATGAGCTGGGCTTATTCTGGTTCGGTTGAAAAGCCGTTATCCGTCCCTCAATCCGCGGTAATCAGCGCAGCTACAGTGGGAATGGACGTAACTCTCGCCCATCCGGAAGGTCTGGATCTCGATTCAGACGTTCTTGATGCGACGGAGAAGCGAGCTAAGAAACATGGCGGGGACTTCGAAATTGTCCACGACATGGAAGAAGGCTTTGCCGACGCTGACGTCGTTTATCCGAAATCTTGGACGCTGCAGCCGACGGACGGTTCTACTGCTGACCTGGAGAAAGCAAAGGAAGTCTTTGAAGACAACAAGGACTGGATTACGACTGAGGACAAGATGGAACTGACGGATGATGCATACTACATGCACTGTCTGCCGGCGGACAGGGATATGGAAGTAACGGATGAAGTAATAGACGGACCGAACTCTATCGTATTTGAAGAAGCCGGAAACAGGTTACACGCCCAGAAGGGACTCTTGAGCTTGCTTTTATCCTAGGAGGTAAATATGAGCTGGCATGATTTAGCTGGAAAGAACATGATCAGTGTCAAGGACTGGTCAAAAGAGGAACTGGATATTTTACTCAAAGTTGCCGGGGACCTGAAAAGCCGTCATTATTCCGGTGAATCGCTAAATATACTGGAAAACGAGACCTTCATGATGCTCTTTTTCAATTCTTCGACCAGAACGAGGCAGTCATTCGAGGCCGGGATGAGTCAACTTGGTGGTCACTCTCAGTTTCTTGCACCGGAGACGATGCGTATTTCCATCAACCGGGAACCCGGAGGCGGTGAATCGATCAAGGATACCACCAGAGTCATGGGCCGTTACTCCGAAGGGGTCGGTGTTCGAATCCTGGAAGACAAGGTCGACTATTACGGTCAGGGTACGGAAATAATGTACGAAATGGGAAAATACTCTTCGGTACCGATAATCAATATGGCTTCGGACATCTACCATCCCTGTCAGTCGATGACCGATATAATGACGATGCAGGAAAAAGTCGGAGACCTAAAGGACAAAAAGATAGCCGTTACCTGGGCCTATTCTCCCTGGGTCAGGTCCTGGGGTTCGATTCAGTCCAATATCCTCACGTCGGCGCTCTTTGGCATGGACGTTAACCTGGCCCATCCCGCGGGCTACGATCTCGACCCCGACGTTCTGGATATGACCGAGGAAAACGCGAAAAAGTCAGGTGGCTCGTTTACGGTGACGAATGATATGGACGAGGCCATAGAAGACGCCGACATAGTATACCCGCGGAACTGGATGAGCCCTGATCGCTACGAAATAGGAAAAGAGAAAGAGATCGAGATGGCGGGACAACATAAGGAATGGAAGTACACGAAAGAAAAACAGGAAACCGCCGACCCCGGTCATCTTTTACACTGCATGCCCGTCGACCGTGGCAACGAGGTATCCGATGAGATAATGGACGATCCCGACCTTTCCTTCGTATACGATCAGGCTGAGAATAGACTCCATCTCCAGAAAGGTCTGATGGCCCTTACCATGGAAGGGGAGTTTTAAGAGCTCTATAAGGGAATTCTTTTATCGAAAAACACTTGTATCTTACCCCCTGCGAAATGCAGGGGGTTTTTTATTGAAAGGGTATAAGTCCCTTGATATGATTAACGGATTTGAAATTATTCAAGGTTTCATGTCCGCGAATGGTGGTTATCCCCCGGGCGAATTATTGTGGGAGTGTACTTGAGGTGTAATATTTGAATAAACGTAAATTTCTAACTGGAGTTCGAGAGAGACTGGAGACAGGGAAACTAATTGCCGAAGAAAAATCCGCCGATCTGATTATAAAGAACGGTTCCCTGGTAAACGTAGCGACCCGCGAGGTTCTGGAAAGAGATGTCGCAATCATAGCTGGACGTATTGGTTCCGTGGGGCGAGATCTTGATCGGTTACAGGGCAAAGATACTGACGTCATAAACGCCAGTGGACTGTACCTGGTACCAGGATTTATCGATGCCCATCTCCATATTGAGAGCTCAATGCTAAGCCCTGGTCGGTTCGCCCGCCTTATGGCTGGTAAAGGGGTTACGGGGGTATTTTTCGATCCGCACGAAATTGCAAACGTGGCGGGAATTTCCGGGGTAAGGTGGATGGTCGAGGAAGTTGAAAAAACGCCATTAAATGGGTTTTTGACAGTTCCCTCTTGTATTCCGGCCAGTTCTCCGGAGCTGGAAACCACGGGTGCTGAATTTGGCCTGGAGGAAATAAAGGAAGCTTTGGAATGGGATTCCGCTGTGGCGCTGGGGGAAATGATGAACTTTCCCGGCGTTTTAACTGGCGACGGTGCGACGATTCAGAAACTGGACGAAACGTTTTCCAGGGGTTTGCCGGTTGAGGGTCATGCCAGTGGCCTTGGCGCGGGAAAACTTGATGGTTATGGAGCCATGGGGGTGGACTCCGATCACGAAGCAGTTACCAAAGAAGAGGGAGTGGAAAGGGCAAGGAAGGGTTTCTGGGCTTATGTCAGAGAAGGTTCGGGCTGGGCGGATCTGACCGAGGTCATAAAGGCGCTGACAGAGACGGATCTTTCTTCCGGAAGATTCTGTCTTGTTACGGACGACAGGGATCCGGTCGATCTAATTGAGGAAGGGGGCGTCGATCACGTTGTGAGAAGGGCGATCGAAGAGGGTCTTGATCCTGTTGAGGCCATAACCCTGGCGACTTTAAATCCGGCTACCCGGTTTGGCCTCGACGGTGAAATCGGTTCTATCTCTCCCGGTCGAAAGGCAGATATAAACATTATCAGCGACCTGAACGAACTTGAAATAGAAGAGACGTTACTGCACGGGGTTCCCATGGATGAGGTTAAATGGCCGAAATCAGGTCCATCTGCCCTTACCGATACGGTTAATCTAGCCGACGAAATTAATCCTTCGACCTTTGAACTATCACAACGAGAAAAGAACTTCGGTATCCTCGTACACCCAGATGACATTATCACGGAGAAATTGGACTTCACCCGGGATAGTTTAAACAGAGAAGAGCTCAATAAGTGTGCCGTTCTCGAAAGACACAATTTGTCGGGAAACGTGGGAAGATCTCTAGTAAGCGGGTTTGACATTGCTGATGGCGCCATAGCCACAACGGTTGCCCATGACAGTCACAATCTGGTGGTTCTCGGTGAGAACGAGTCCGATATGGTTGCAGCTGCCAGGAATCTGGTGAAAACGGGAGGGGGGCAAGTAGTCGTTAGAGACCAGAAACCCGTTGCGTCGGTTGAACTCCCTATTGCCGGATTGATGAATGATGCCGCTCCGAGAAAAGTGGCTGATTCCCTCGAAGAAGTCAAGAGGGCAGTTGATACCCTGGGGTGCAGTATTCCAAAGCCGCTGATGATTCTTTCCAGTCTGGCTCTTGCAGTTATTCCGGAAGTTAGAGTCACGGATAGAGGGCTTGTTGACGTCAATGAGCAGGAATTGATCCACTAAATTTCGCTGTAGCAATAGAAATCAACGAAAACGCCCCAGCGCCTGACCCGGGGTGAATCCGCTTGATCATTTGAGCTATCTAAAAATGCAATTCGAGTTCTAAATGGAATGCCGGGTGCTGGATCTCGCGTTTTTGAAGTATACAGTTATTATTTAGAAGTTTTATAAAAGCTTTGCCCTTAGTGGTGGGGTGTTTGGCCGTACAAGTTCTTTCTCTGTTAATAGCTACCTTTCGACCCTTTCCTGGCACGAACGATTTGGTCTTTGGTTTATTTGCCGGTTAAATCAGGTACCAGTAATGGGTCGAAATGTAACATATACTTCTACCGAAAAATTGGCCCGGCAAGATTTACCTCTCGGGAGAAAGTTCAAAGCGAATAACTGATAAAAGAAGCCAGCAGGGTTTTATCCTGCAGAAAGTATCCTCTGGAATCAGAGATTTACCAGGTGGAGCGAAATAAATTAGAAAACTTTCAGGATATAGAGTAAAATGTCGGGGTTTTAATTTGAGAATTTAATTACAGTTTAAAATTTTCACCCAGTAAATCACTGCGGTAGACATAGAAGGGGTTTTCCGCGTTCAACCGCTGGTATGCGATAAAGGTCCCGTTTTTCACGTAAATTGCTTTTTCTATTTTCGACTCCAGCTCACCGTAGACAAACCGGTCAACATCAAGGATGTTTCCCTTAATTTTCATTCTTCTGGTATCGATACTTTTTAGCTCGACCCCTCTGGTAATCTGTCCCTCTTCCCCGCCTCCCGGTCCAGTGCTGCCCGAGAGGATTTCGGTCATTTGTTCCGGCCCGCCTTTTGCAACCAGCAGAAGAGCCACGATTGCCTGAGAGCTATTCGTTCCAAGAAAGAATGGGTTGGTGGATCTTAGTGTTTTTTCGCTTTTTTTACCTCCCCTGTCGACCTTTACCTGGTCTCCATTCACCGTAACCTTAATCTTTTTGTTACCAATCCCCAGAGGGCCTTTGTACTGAAGCTCGAGGCTCAATGGTTTTAATTCCTTGCTGACCTGGATTGTCTGGTCAAATTTGATTTTTGGCTTTACAAAAGGAATGGGTATTGGGGGCGTGACAACACCGCTTGCAGTT
Source organism: Candidatus Bipolaricaulota bacterium (assembly GCA_021735185.1). Classification (GTDB taxonomy): domain Bacteria; phylum Bipolaricaulota; class Bipolaricaulia; order M55B111; family M55B111; genus JAGXLP01. The sequence goes on along the minus strand of JAIPHN010000027.1, from coordinate 1,250 downwards.
AATTTTACCCCTCCCGAACTAGTCTTGCTCAATTTGTAAGATTCCGTTCCCAGCTTCTTTCCCTTGTTTATATAGATAAGTTCACCTGTTGCGAAAGTACCGGAAGAAGCGTCTTTGAATTGGTTATAGACCGGTAGGTCCGAGGCCGATTGGCCCAGCACAATTGGAGTCATCGACAAAAGAGAAAATAAAATTGCCCCGGTAATCAAGCCCAAATACGTCTTATTTTGTTTCATATTCTCCCCTTCTTCGCTCGTGATAAAGGACTATCAGAGTTTATTTATATTTTAATTAAAATCTATTTTTCAATAATAATCTTTTTTAAATATACTACCTGTCGAAAAATATTTCAAATTGTTAAAACTGTAACATTAAAGGATTCCCAAAAGTGGTTTCTCCGGGTAGATTCGAAAAATTGCAAGGTATTTTTTCGGACCCCGATTTTTCCCTCTATAGAGCCCGGTTGATAATAATTTATTCGGAAAATAATTGGTTTGATGACGGATAACCACTCGTGGTCTACCGGAGAGTCTCCCCGATCACCGTTTTAATGTTCTTTTACCTGCCTTTTGAGCTCCCCCGGGGAAGTTGACTTTTTATAACAAAAATTACGTCTGGTGGTTGGTGAAGGAAAATGAATATAATGTGTCTTGCTAATTTAATTTAAGTCTTTAAAAGTGGGAAAGGTGTCATCGAGTCCCGTTAATTATCCGAACCGAAGGTGATTTCCCCGGTTTTGGGGTCCATGGACGCGATTTCAACGAGGGAAAATATCGGTTTTCCGGTTTTACTCAACTTTTTAAATCCCCCTGACCCCCTTTTTCTGATAACGAAGCCGTACCCGACGACGTTTACTGAAAGTGCCTCCATAATGTCGGTCAAAGTACTGGCTGTTCTTCCGGTAAAAAGAAAATCATCCACTATCAGAACCCTGTCATCGGGGTTAAAATAATTACCCGAGACGGCTAGCGTTGTTTTATTGTCCTTGGTCGGGGAATGGATGGTCCTTACTTCTTCTCCGCTCATCGTGGTCGGGACACCTTTCTTCGCATAAACCACCTCTATTTCCTGGCCAGTATCAAGCAGGTTTTCTGCCGTGGTATATGCAATAATATTTCCCGCAGCTTCCGCAGTTAAAACTTTTGTAACGCCGAGCTCTTTGAACTTATCCGCCATTGCTTTCCCGACTTTATTGAGCATGGAAGGAGACACCTTGTGGTTGAGAAAACTATCAACTTTTAGGAACTCCT
>JAIPHN010000026.1 GCA_021735185.1 Candidatus Bipolaricaulota bacterium | reverse complement strand
TATCTAAATGGTATTATGGGTTCAGTCAAGTCATTACCGATCCAGATAATCCACTACAACTGCCCGGAATATATAAGAACGTACCTTATTAACTGGATATTTCTATAGAAAAATTATCTCAAAAGGAATATTAATAGAAAGGCTAAAAAATATCAACTTTTTGCGCTTTTTACCGTAATGATAGGGGCTCAAGGCCGGTTACTTACTTTCTTAACCCCATCACCCTGTCCAGATTAACCCTGTCTGCTTCCTTCCCACCCAGCTCCTCTTTTGGGGTTTCCAGGATAAACGGAAGTTCCCGCAGGTATTCGTTATTTACTACCGCTGCAAAACCGGTATCTCCGATATTTCCGCGACCGATATGTGCGTGCCTGTCCTTTTCGGAGCCCAGCTCACCGATAGAATCATTGAGATGGATCAGTTTCAGCCGATCGAGTCCGACATCCGAGTCGAATTCCGCCAGTGCTTCATCCAGACCTTCAGCCGTTGAAAAGTCATAGCCAGCCGCGTAGCCATGACATGTATCGACACAGACCCCGAAACGTTCTTCTTCCGCCAGCTGGTCCAGGACCAAACCCAGTTCCGAGAAATGGGATCCAAGGGTCGTCCCGCTTCCGGCCGTATTTTCGAGCAGAACTACGACTCCGGAATTCCGAAAGACCTCGGACTTCTCGACTTCCTTCAGGGCATCAACCAGCCTTTCCAGCCCCTTGTCCAGTCCGGAGCCCGTATGTGCCCCTATATGGGTATTGATTGCGGGAACCCCGAGCTTTTCCGCCCGGTCGATTTCTTCTATCAATCCTTTTTTTGATTTCTCCCAGAGGTCGTCTTTCGGAGTAGCCAGGTTCAACAAATAGCTAGTATGAATTACGGCGTACTCGATCCCGAACTCAATCCTTTTTTTCTTGAATCTACTTACTTCGTCTTCCTCCAGCTCTCTGGTACTCCAGGAGCGAACGTTCTGAGAAAATATCTGCATTGCATTCGTGTCCAGATCAGCCGCTCTGTCGGCTGCTTTATCGATTCCGCCCGAAATGGACTTATGAGCCCCCAGCAACATTTCGTGCTCCGCGGGATTATCGTTCATCCAGACTGAATAACCTCCTGGCGTTTTCCGTGGTCTTTTCTCCGACCTCTTCCACGCCAATACCTTTTATACTGGCAAGTTCTTCTCCTATATGGCTCACGAAAGCGGGTTCGTTTCTCTTCCCCCGGTAAGGCTCGGGGGTCAAAAACGGCGAATCCGTTTCGAGCAGAAGCCGATCCAGGGGCAATCTACCAACTGTATCGCGAAGATCCGACTCTCCGTCAAAAGTCAGCGGGCCGCTTAAACCAAGATAAAAGCCAAGGTCGAGAATTTCCCCTGCAAGTTCGTAATCGCCGAAAAAACTATGCATTACTCCGGAAGGGAGTTCGTCTCTATTCTTTAAAATACCCAGGGTGTCTTCGGTAGAGGACCTATTATGCACGGATACAGGCAACCCGAGTTCAACTGCGAGGTCCAGCTGGGCACGAAAGGCTTTTCTCTGCTGTTCCCGGGGCGAGTTATCTCGATAATAATCCAGACCTATTTCTCCTACCGCCACGACAGAATCCGAAACGGACAGGTCAAGTAATGATCTCAATGCCGAAGCCCCAAAATCCTTTGCCTCGTGAGGGTGGAAACCCACACCGGCGTAAACACCTTCATGGTTCTCCGCTATCTCGACGGATTTCTTGCTCGACGGGATGTCCAATCCCATATTTATCATGCCGGTTTTCTCGTCACCGGCTCTGGCAATTACTTTCTCCCGATCTCCGTCATAATGATCCATAAAAACGTGTGCATGGGTGTCGATGAGATTTAATTTCATAGTTCTTTCCCCTGTTTCTCGCGCCGCCAGTCCGAGAGAACTTCGTTAATCAATTCAATCATGTCACCGGGCTGGAGTGAATCTATTCCCAGATCTTCCGCTCCAAGCCTGCCGATTCGACAATGTAACTGTCCTCCAAGTCGGGCCGCAGCAAAAGGTTTTAACCCCTGAGCGAGGAAACCCCCGATAAGTCCGGTCAGGACGTCACCGCTTCCCCCTTTAGCCAGCCCACTATTGGCGCAATTAATTACGCTTACCTCACCGTAAGGAGAACCAATTACGGTCGGCACCCCCTTGAGTAACAGGGTTACCCCCAGGTCCCGTGCGAGTTCAGGGACAAGCCGAAACCTGCTCTGATCTACTTCTTCCGGGGTAAAGTCGAGGAGTGCGGAGAGTTCGCCGGGATGAGGAGTCAGAACCAGGTTGTCTATCTCTCTCAGATCGCCAACCGCATCCGAAAAGGCGACGACCCCATCCGCGTCCAGCACCTTGGGTTGCGAAACGCCACTGAGAAACTTTCTAAGAGCTCGACTCGTAATCTTCTTCCTGCCGGTTCCCGGCCCCACGGCAAGTCCGTCTTTTCCTTCAGCTGCTTCGAACAACGAATCAAGCGATTCAAGGCCAATTCTGCCTTTAGTATCAGGCAAGGGGATCGTCAGACCTTCAATTATATTGTTACTGAATATTTCATTTGCCTCCTCCGGTCCCGCAAGGTAAACCAGACCGGTTCCGGACCTCAAACCGCTCCGCGCGGCGAGAATCGGAGCACCGGTCATTCCGGGAGAACCCCCTACTACCAGTAACCTCCCGAAAGTCCCTTTGTGACCGCCAGGTGGACGGGCCGGCAGTAGTTCCCCCGCAAGTCGATCATCCATAACTTCCCATATATCCCCCTCTTCTCTGAGCAGTTTTTCCGGGTATCCTACCGAAGCAACTAACTGCTCTCCCGTATACTGCCGCCCCTTCGGAACCAACGTGCCTCGCTTCAGAAAGCCCATCGTAACTGTCAGATCGGCTCTTACGGCTTTGCCCGGAGGGTTGCCGGAATCGGCTGGTAACCCTGAAGGGAGATCTATCGCAATTATTTGGCCATTTGATTGGTTGATTGCAGAAATAAGTTCCGGGTAATCTCCCCTTAACTCTCCCTGAATACCGATACCGAAAATCGAATCGATTACCAGAGGTGGGTTACTTCTCAGAGATTTCAGCAATTCTTCTCCCGAGGGTTCCGTGTAAAAAACTTCGTTGGTCATCCTCTCAAGCACCCCTGCATTCCTTTCCGTTTCACCGGTCAATTCCTCGCGCTCGGCTAGAATAAAAGTCTTGACCCTTATGCCCTGGTCAATCAGCCTCCTGGCGACGACCAGACCGTCCCCGCCGTTGTTGCCTTTTCCAGAAATTACCAGGGCCCTATCGGGAACAGGAGAAATTTCTTCATTTATCAGTTCTACCGTACTCCTCCCCGCGTTTTCCATCAAAACCGCGGAGGGTATACCCCATTCTTCGACCGCCCTTCTATCTAATTCTTTTACCTTTTCTGAGCTTGTAGTGTATTTCATAGGGAGATTTTAGGACAAGGGGTCCCTGATGACAACAAAATCAAACCCGGCAGACCAATAAGTCCGTGTCCTGTAAGGACCCGGAGTTCCTTACCTCGGTGTGATGTAACTGTCCTCCCGGGAGATTCAACAACAGTTAAAACACCTTTGAATAGTAGAGGAATTTACTCTACTATTGAGGCGATCCAGAGCAACCCGGTTAATATCAGGTGATAACATGCTTGAGGTAAATAATTTAGCAGTTAAACCAGACGAAGAAGTAATTTTACGAGATCTGAACTTTCATGCCGATCCCGGGAGTTTCCACGTAATTATGGGACCCAACGGATCCGGAAAATCGACTCTTGCCAGGACACTTGCCGGACATCCAGAATACGAAAATTACCGGGGTTCGATCGGTTTCAAGGGCCATGAACTGGCCAGCTTGAACCCGGAAGAAAGATTGCTCGAAGGACTGATGCTCGGCTTTCAACATCCACCCAGAATAGAAGGGGTCAAAATAGAGAGGTTCCTGAAACAAGTACTGAATAAACTGGAAGGGTACGAAAAAGAAGGGGAGAAGGAAGAAGCAATAAAATCGGCAACACGTGCCCTTGATTTCCCGGAAAAGGTTTTAAACCGAAACATCAATGACGGTTTATCCGGTGGTGAACGCAAACGCCTGGAATTACTTCAGGCTCGCCTGATTAACCCGGATTTATTGATACTGGACGAGCCCGATAGCGGGGTGGACGTGGACTCGCTCGGGTTGATCTCCCGGGAAATGAATTATTTACACGATAACGGAACCGGGATAATCTTAATTACTCATTACGGCAATCTCCTGGAAGGACTGGGAGGGAGGGAAATGAAAGTTCACCTATTCAAAGACGGGAAGATAGTTACCTCGGGCGAGGAAGACCTGATAAGGGAAGTAGAGGAAAAGGGCTTCAATCGGATCTACGAGGAGTGTGATTGCAATTAACAGTACGAACACGATGAATCCGGACGTTGCTTCGATAGAAGATCAGATAGAGGAAATAATTGAAGGAAACGACGAACCCGAATGGGTTACGGAGCTACGCTACCAAGGATTAAGGAGCTACGAAGAGGCACCTTTAACCGATCCAGTTATCTCCGACCCGCTTGAATTCCTGTCAAAACACAGTGAAACTCCCGCCGACGATATCGAGAGCCTGGACGACCTCCCGGATGACACAAAAAATCTACTTGACGAACTCGGAATAAACGAAATGGAACAGAAGGCGATTACCGGACTGACTATTCAGGACGGTACGGGAATGATAGACTCCTCATTCAGGGAAAAATGGGAAAAGCGGGGAGTAATTATGGCACCAATGAACGAAGCGGTTAAAAAATACCCCGAGCTCCGCGAGAGATTTATGAAACTCTACGATCCGGGTGAAAGCAAGCTTTCTGCTTACCACACGGCCGTCTGGAATGGAGGGGTATTTCTCTGGGTCAAGGAAGGGGTGAAAGAAGAGATTCCGCTTCACTTATTCTTCCTGATTCAACAGGAGGCCCTGGCTCAGGCACCCCATATAGTCATCCTGGCTGAGCCCAACAGCGAGATCAAGCTAATAGAGGGTTGCACTTCCCCGATTCTTTCAAAGCATTCCCTGCACCTGGATATGACCGAGGCTTACATTGGCGAGAACGCAAAAGTTGACCTTTCAGTGCTGCAGAACTGGCCCGAATACGTTCATACAAGGCCGACTCAGAGGGTAAAAATCGCTCGGGGAGGAGAGTTCTCCATCACGACGGTAGGGCTGGGGCCGGGAAAGTCAAATATAACCGATCCCCGGTACTGGGTGGAAGAAGAAGGCCAAGTAGAAATAAACAGTATTATCCTAACCCAGGAGGATTCACACGTCGATCTCGGGGGCGAAATCCACCTGGAAGGAAACCAATCAACCGGTATAAACAACAGCAAAGCGGTAATAATGGACGATTCCCGGGTCATCACCAGAGGCAAGATCAACGCAGAAAGCTCAAACACGAAAGGACATATAAGTTGTGACGCCCTTGTAATGGAAGATGGAGCAGCTATGGAGACGTACCCTGGGCTATCTTCCACCGTCGAAAACGCCGAACTCTCACACGAAGCTGCCATCGGCCAGATAAGAGAAGAAGAACTATTCTATCTTATGAGCCGGGGGTTGAGCGAGGAAGAGGCCACACAGTTGATAGTCCAGGGCTTTGTGGAACCGGCCATCGACGACCTGCCGGAAGAGTACCTGTCTGAGATAAAGAAAATCATTGAGCTTTCCATCGAAGGGGAAATGTAGAAAGGTACCGTTCACCGCTCTGCTATCGTACTGGCTTCGTCTTCTGGCTCTGAGACTTGGTGACTTGATCCAGACCCCGTTCCGATTTATAATTTGTCATATTATTAGGCATCCCTAAATCAATTATGGTAACTCAAAGCTTAGAAGATTATCTTGAAGCAATATACAATTCTCTCAATAGAAGAGGCCATGCAAAGACCAAGGAAATTGCGGACGACCTGGGAGTCAAGGATCCCTCAGTAACTGAAATGTTTCACAAATTGAGGGAAAGGGGTTTTATCCACTACAGGGAATACGAGGGCGTTACTCTGACGGAAAAGGGGGAAGACCTCGCAAAAGACGTCTCCGAGGTCCATGAAAACACGAAAGAATTCCTCAAACTCCTTCAGGTCTCTCCCGAACAAGCCGACAAGGACGCATGTAAAGTAGAACATAGTCTAAGCAAGGAATCCATCGTACAGCTGAACAAATTCATAGATTTCTTGGAAGCCTGCCCGGAAGACGAAGCCAGATGGGTGCGGCACTTCAAATACTTCTCCGAACACGGCGAAATGCCCTCCGAATGCACGGGGAAGGGAAAAGAACAGGAAAAGGATGGAGAAGTATGACGCTAAAGCAGCTGGATGGGGATCAAAAAGCAAGAGTTATCTCGATTACCGGAGGGTCGAAACTTCGCCAGAAGCTGGCTCTCAGGGGAATATCCGAGGGGACTAGCCTCAAAGTAATCTCTTCTCGAGGCCCAATTACAATTAAATTAAACGGGAATACCGTAACTATCGGACGGGGAATGGCAAAAAAAATAAAGGTGCGTAAGATATGAAAACGAAGTCCACAATGAAACTTTCGGAAATGGAATACGGAGAACGGGGGGTAATCAGGGAAATAAAACAGGATTTAAAGGATCAAATCCTCGGGCGAGGGATCAGAGTAGGCAAGAAGATCCGGATGGATACAAAACAACCGATAAACGGACCGGTAGTCATTACGATAGGTAAATCAACGACTTCGCTTGGTTACAACCTGGCCAGGAAGATAACCGTTGAGGTGGAAGAAGATGACGATACTTCTGATGGGACATCCTAACGTAGGGAAGAGCGCCGTATTTAACCGTCTTACAGGAGCCAATATCACTGAATCAAACTACCCCGGAACTACTGTTGATTTTACGGAGGGCCATACTTTTATCGCGGGAAAAGAATACCGGATCATCGACGTTCCGGGAACTTTTTCCACCGAGCCGAAAGACGAGGCCGAAAGAGTAGCACTGGATATACTCGAGGAACACGAGGATGCCGTGGTTATAGTCGTAATAGACTCCACGAAAGTAGAGCGCGGGCTCTACCTGGCTTTTGAAGTTCTTGAGCGTGGCTACCCGGCCGTAATTGCCTTAAACATGTGGGATGACGCGGAGAGGCAAAATATAAACATCGACGTTTCCCGGCTGGAGGAAATTCTGGAAGTTCCCGTCGTGCCCACCGTTGCCATAAGCGGCAAAGGTATTTACCGCCTCGTTGAGAAGATTCCATCAGCAACTCAGGTAGATATAAAAGATTTAAAAGAAAAGATATCGGAACTATAAGATGAAGCTAGAACCCGAAGAACGCTGGAGACTCATCGACAGAGTTGCCAGGGAAACGGTCCAGTACGGAGCTGAAAAAACTACCATCAAGAGCACCCTGGCGGAGTTAACGGTAAAGCCATTTACAGGTATACCATTCGCTATAGCCATACTGTATGGCTTCTGGGCTTTCTTCAACGCTTTTGCAGGGTTTTTCACGGACGGTTTTTTCGTTCCGCTATTCGATGACCTCTGGTTACCCTGGATTCAGGAGGCTTTTCCGTTAGAGGGAAGCTGGTTTTACTACATCCTGGTCGGGGATCCCGCTGCCACGAATTCTTTCGAGGCATTTGGCATACTGACCAGCGGTCTTTTCGTCGCGGTCGGAGTCGTCCTCCCGGCAATAGTAGCGTTTTACCTCGTTATCACGGTGCTGGAGGATTCCGGTTACATGCCCAGACTGGCTGTCCTCGTAGATACGGTTCTCCACAAAATCGGCCTTCACGGTTTCGCCGTCGTCCCGATGATCCTCTCGCTGGGCTGTAACGTTCCGGGGGTCGCCTCTACCAGAACGCTGGAAACCAAGAAACAAAGGTTCATGATGATGATCCTTCTCTCGATATTTATACCATGCGGTGCCCAGCTGGGCGTTATGCTGTCGCTGATACCGGAATACTTCGGATATATTATGCTTTATCTTCTCGCCGGATTTTTCGTCTTTGGCTGGATTCTCAACAAAGTGGTGCCCGGAAGTTCTCCGGAAATTATGACTGACGTACCGCCGTTCAGAATTCCGACGATTTCAAACGTAAGTCGGAAATTATGGGTAAAGGTAAAGGGATTTTTCACAAACGCTATCCCTTTCGTACTGCTCGGCGTCGGCCTGGTAAACATTCTTTATCTGGTCGGAGCTATTGACTGGTTATCAAATATTTTAGGACCCGTATTTACCGGCTGGTTCGGTATCCCCAAGGAGACAGTAGCGCCACTGATAGCGGGCTTCCTGCGGAAGGACCTGGCAGTGGCGCAGCTGTCGGCGATAGAAATGTCCGGCTTCCAGCTCATCACTTCGGTCGTTATAATATCGATCTACTTCCCGTGTATAGCAACTTTCTCCATGATTATCAAAGAAGGAAGGAATAGCGGCGGGGTCCTGAAAGTTCTGGGTGGAAGCCTTTTGACTCTCGTTACTGTAGTCTTTCTCTGGGGTGGATTGCTCCATTTAATAGGAATGATTCTCGGGGTGACCTGAAGTGAAACAGAAGACGTTCAATTTTATCCTGATTCTGGTCGGGGCCAGCGCTCTGATCCCCGGGATACTCGAGTTACTATTTACTTTAACGGGAAAAACCTTTACCTGGGGGGAGATAGCTTTCCAGGGTGAATTTATGTTCTGGCGAGGGGTCGTTCTCCTGGCCTCCGGTGTTTTTTACCTGACCGCCGTCTACCATACCTCCCGCACGGAAAAAAGGGCCCAGGCAGTTCTGGCCAGCCTGATGATCTGGATAGTCGGTGGAATGGAAATCCTTTCCGTTATTTTAAGCTCCATTCCCGGCGATGGAGGGCGCTGGTTTAATTCAACACAAGGGTTTTTTAGCAGTTATACCGGACCCTTTATCCCCGCTATCTTTCTCCTGCCAATCTCTCTCGTGCTTGTCTTACTGATATTCGGAGAGGAGAGAAAGAATGAAGGGTAGGACAAAGATTTTGAACGAGCTGAGTAAGGGAAAAACGCTTGACCAGCTCGTCGAAAGGCTCGATATGCGGAAACAAACTATAAAGGCCATGATCGAATTACTGCGACATCAGGGTCACCTGAAAGAAGTTGATTGCGATTCTTCCTGCAATAATTGTCCGATGAGCAAGTCCTGTCCGGTACCCGTTACCGGCAGGGAAAAATTATACGTGGTAAATGAAGAAGAAAGTTCCGAGGGGCCTCAGTGAATTGCTCGGACAACCATTTCCTCAATTCCTCTGCTCAAAGTTCGATATCCTTTTCTGGGTCTAATAGTACTTTATTTTTCTTTTCACTTCGCTATACTTCTAAGGCAATCAAGACGAAGTCACAGGCGGTGAAATATTTTAATGGGCGACACTAAACCTTGGACGGTACCAGTGGATAAAGCTTACGACGAACTTTCCTCCTCTCCTGAAGGCCTGACAGAAGAAGAGTCACGAAAAAGATTAGACAGGTACGGAAGCAACGAACTGGAGGAAGAAGAAGGGATATCCCCATTCAAACTCTTCCTCGAACAGTTTGCCGATTTCCTAATAATAATCCTGCTTATCGCGGCAACTCTTTCCCTGGTTCTTGGCCACCAGGTCGACTTTTACCTGATAATAGCTATAGTTATCGGCAATGGGATATTCGGGTTTATCCAGGACTGGAAAGCGGAGCAGTCGATCCGGGCTCTGAAGGAAATGGCTTCGCCGGATGCAATTGTCTATCGCGACGGGAAAAAGAAGGAAATACCGCTGGAAGAGGTCGTCCCCGGCGATTTGATCTCTCTGGAACAGGGAGCCGCAATACCGGCAGACGGTAGACTCGTCGACGCCCAGAGCCTGAAGGTAGACGAATCCGCTCTCACGGGAGAAAGCGAGCCCGTCAAGAAAGGACTGGCGCCGGTGGAGGGGGAAAGCGACCTGGCGGAAAGGAGTAATTTCGTCTACAAGAACACCAATGTCGTCCGTGGCCGTGGAAAAGCAATAGTAACTTCGACCGGGATGGATACTGAAATTGGCAAGGTAGCTCAAAAGCTTCAGGAAGTAGAGAAGGAAAAAACGCCGTTCCAGAAGGAAGTAAACAAATTGGGCAAGCAACTGGGTACCGTTCTGCTGACTCTGTCCGCCCTGATTATCCCAATTTCAATTTTCCTGCACGGAACCGGCTGGCTTGAAGCCTTCCTGACAGCGGTAGCGCTTGCCGTGGCTGCAATCCCGGAGGGGCTTCCGGCTGTAGTTACCCTGGCACTGGCCATGGGAACGAAGAAGATGACCAGGCGAAACGCCCTGACCCGGAGACTGGCCGCCGTCGAATCTCTTGGTTCTGTAGATACGATCTGTACGGATAAAACGGGTACTCTAACGGAAAACGAGATGACGGTCCAGAGAATTTATACCGGCTCCGGGGAGATGGATATTACGGAGGAAGATATTTCGGAAATCGGACAGGGCAAAACGGATGGCGAAAAGGAACTTCTCTTCAAGACCGGGGTTCTCTGCAACGACGCGGAGTTACAGGAGGACGACGAGGTAATGGGGGATCCCACCGAAGCCGCGCTGCTAAAATCCGCCCGCAAAGCTGGCTTTGATTTAACTGACCTGAACGAGAAAAACGAAAGACTGCGCGAGGTTCCGTTCTCCTCGGATCGTAAGATGATGACGACCGTAAATCAGTCCTCCGAGGGCCCGGTCGCTTACACGAAAGGAGCGCCGTCCGTCGTACTGGACAAATGTGACAGTTACCGGGCAGACGGCCAGGTAAAACCGCTAAATCCGGAAAAGAAAGAAGAGTTCGAAGCCAAAGTGGAAGAATTCGCTGGCGACGCCCTCAGGGTTCTTGGCTTCGCCACGAGAGATATGGAGCGAGACAAAATCGAAGGGATGGATAATTCCGAGATAGAGGAAAACCTTACATTCGTCGGTCTACAGGGCATGCTGGACCCCCCGAGACAGGAGGTAAGTGAGGCCATCAACTCCTGCAGACAGGCAGGTATTAGAACAGTTATGGTCACCGGGGATAACGCCTTAACGGCTAAGGCCATAGGAAGAGAACTGGGGTTCTCCGGCGACGTACTGACGGGAAAAGACCTGGATAAATTAAGTGATTCCGATCTCAGGTCCCGGATTTCCGAGGTCGACATTTACGCTCGCGTTTCCCCCTCGCACAAGTTAAAAATTCTTAATCTAATCAAGGAAGAAGAAGGTCACGTCGTCGCGATGACCGGGGACGGGGTAAACGACGCTCCATCGTTGAAACGTTCGGATGTCGGTATCTCGATGGGCATCCGCGGAACCGACGTGGCAAAGGGAGCATCCGATATCGTCCTGATGGACGATAACTTCACTTCTATCAGGGACGCAGTGGCGGAAGGTAGAACTATTTTTGACAATATAAGGAAGTTCGTTGGGCTTCTCCTTTCCGGCAATCTCGCCGAAGTCCTTACGGTCTTTATCGCATCTCTGGTCGGACTCGGACTACCTCTCACGGCCCCGATGTTATTATGGGTCAATCTTCTTACGGACGGGCTTCCCGCCGTCGCCCTGGGAGCGGATGGAAAATCTCGCGGCGTCATGGACCGCTCGCCCCGGGAAGAAGGAGAAGGTGTAATCAACAACTATCTTATTTTCATCATCCTTGGAATTGGGATAAGTCTAACTACTTTGATCTTGTTCTCTTTCAACCACTTTCTTCCGAAGGTTGAAATGGCAAGGACAGTTGTGTTTACCGAACTGGTCCTGATAGAGCTACTTGAAATCTGGCCGATCAGAAAGATATTCGGGCAACCGATCGAGCGTAATAACTGGTTATACCTCGCCATAGTGGCATCAATTATAGCTCAGTTCGTAGTAATTTACTCTCCTCTGAACGGTTTCTTTGGACTCGTACCGCTGGGACTTTACCCCTGGATAGTGATTCTTTCCGCTGTTGCGATATTCGGTGCCTCCATATGGATATACGTCAAACTGGGGCAAAAGTTATTCAATTTCAGCGCAAATTAGGCTTGCGCCCATCAACCTCATATTCTCGACCGTCCATCGATAAAACCAGGCGACTTTTCGTTCCGGTTATTTCTACTGGAAATTGCCCCTGACATCCGCTTCAAGCTTAAAGATTTTAGACAGACTTGATCATCATTGCCGGCCAGTTGCTGTTAAGCGAAAATCCTCTTCTCTCTGGCTTCAATTATAACTTGTCTTACCCGGGCGGCTAAGTCATAGCTTCCTTCCGGAGCATGATCCGACCTAACCGTAATCGCGTTCAGGATGCAGGAAAGAAAAAGCTTGAATCCGAGAAAATATCCTATGAAAATTGGAAGGATCAGGTCTTCAAATCTTCTTCACAAGTTATTCATATTTAGAACTTATAGTATAATCGACTAGAAAACCAAATATAACATGGAGGAGATAATCCATGAACTGGAAAAACAAACCCCTAACCGCGGTTTTAGTACTGATAATCGGTACTGGAATTATCGCCACAGGCGTTATTTCAGCTGGGGGAGCAGAAGAGAATCTCGTAGATTCTCAACAAACTGCTATAACAAGAGCAGCAGAGAAGGTAGGACCGGCCGTTGCAAGAGTCGAAGTCACTAAAAGCCTATCCCGGAGCGGTCCTTCCAGCTTCTTCGAAGACCCGTTCTTCAGGTACTTCTTTGGGGAACCGCCACAGAGGGAAGAAAGAGAGGTAGAATCCCTGGGCTCCGGCTTTGTCATTAGCTGGCAGGGAAAGAAGTACGTCCTGACAAATCAGCACGTGGTATCGGGCGCAAAAGAAATCAACCTGGTTTTCAAGAACGGAGAAACTTACCAGGCAGAAGTGGTCGGAGCCGATGAAATGATCGACGTCGCCGTTTTGAAGTTTACAGGTGACAGGACCACGGAGGATCTACCAACGGTTACTCTCGGCGACCCGGAAAGCACTCCTATCGGTAGCTGGGTGGTGGCAATAGGAAATCCGGAAGGATTTGAAAACACGGTAACGGCAGGAGTTCTTAGCGCCAGGAACAGGTCGATCCCGAAGCCAAACAGCGAGGGAAGTTACCAGAACCTGCTTCAGACCGACGCCGCGATCAATCCCGGCAATTCCGGCGGGCCTCTCGTAAACATGCAGGGGAAAGTAATCGGTATGAATACTGCGATAATAAGGAGAAACCAGCAGGGGGTACCCATTACCGGGCTGAATTTTGCGGTATCGATAGATTCCGTCGAAAAGGTAATATCGGACCTGGTCAGAAAGGGAGAGGTCACTCGTGCATGGCTTGGAGTTTGGTTTCAGAAGTTAACTCCTGAAATGGGTGAGAAATTCGGCCTGGAGAACGGCAACGGAGTTCTCATTTCGGAGGTAATAAAGGACTCACCGGCCGACAAAGCGGGACTGAAAGCAGGCGACGTAATTGTCAGGTTAAACGGAACCGAAATAACAGGCAGCAACCAATTCCAGCAGGAAATAATGTACCGAGAAGTCGGCGAGAAGATCGAGCTTACGATAATTAGAAATCAGATGCAAAAAACCATATCAGTTACGCTGGGGGAAAAAACGGAAGAGCCGAAAGGGACCTCTATGAAAGAGGATTCAATAACGGACGACGCTTTCGGACTAACGCTCTCTGAAAATTCCGAAAAACTCCAGGAAAATTACGACCTCGCCGTCGGGAGCGGACTCGTGGTTACCGAAGTAAAGCCACTCGGTCCCGCGGGAGAACTACAGGAAGGTGACATCCTGCTACAGGCAGGGTTGAGCAATATGGAACTTTACTCGCTCAATACGGTCGAGGACTGGGAGAAAGTTACGAAACCACTGGAAAAAAAAGATACTCTTCTAGTCAGACTGCTCAGAGGAAAGGGTTATCGATGGATAACTCTCTCCCTGTAAATTATCTAAAAAGCAGCTTGAGGCTGGCTCCCTGCCCGGGGTCAGTCTCAAGTTCAACCATAAACTGAATGAAGAAAACCGTACTTGTAGTTGATGACGACGAAGATTTAGTGGAATTGCTAAAAAAATACCTCGAAAAAGACGGCTACGAGGTGTTGACGGCTTATGACGGGAGCGCGGCGCTCAACCTGTTCAGGTTACGGGATGTCGACCTGATCGTGCTTGACCTGATGCTCCCAAAAGTCGACGGTCTGAACGTATGTCGCAGTATCAGAAGCGAATCCCAGGTACCAATTATCATGCTTACTGCCAAGACGGAAGAAGAGGATAGAATCAAGGGTCTGGATCTCGGTGCGGACGATTACGTGACAAAACCCTTCAGCCCCGGAGAGTTACT
>JAIPHN010000001.1 GCA_021735185.1 Candidatus Bipolaricaulota bacterium | reverse complement strand
GTGTCGTGTATGCCAGGTTGTTTACGTCCTCTGAGGTCAGACCAAAGTGAACGAAAGGTATCAATTCGGCGAGATTCTCATCCTTCAATTTTTCCCTTATGAAATATTCCACTGCTTTGACGTCATGGTTGGTAGGAGGTATGTCCCGGTAACCCTCAGTCTCTATCTGTTTGATTAGCCGGGCATCCTTTATCCCGAACTTCTCGGAGATATCTCTTAGTTTTTCGGACGGAGGGCCGATCGGTATTTCTTCCAGTTTACCCAGCTTTATCAAGTATTCTGTCTCTACTCTGACTCGCTCCCTGTCCAGCGCGTACTGGGAGAAATAGGGGTGGAGGGCATCGACTCGATCCCTGTAGCGTCCGTCAAGAGGAGAAATGGCATCTAACTCTGTAAACTCTGTTCTATTCATGGCTTGATAATTATGGGGGGTTGGGGGAGGATTTCGCAACTTAATCGGCAGGGTTTAATTTTGCTCGGTGTTCCCCGGACCTGTTTGGCGGTGATTGGCCCGGGAATTCAGCTCATCTTACTCTTTCTTTGATCAACTGTACCTCGGGGGGTGGTGTTTCTCTCATATTATAAGCTTCTCCCACCATTTGTTTGACCCTATTTAGGTGTTTTTCGTCGTTATAATGGATTACGGCCAGGGGGTCCTCTTCAGTGACTTCTTCGCCAACCTTTCGTTCTAGCTGGATCCCAACTCCCGGGTCGATTTTTTGACCTTTTTCACTCCTGCCCGCCCCGAGTAGATTTGCGGCTCTACCAATTTTGAGGGCATCCAGTTCACCGACGAAACCTTGCTGGTCGGTCTTGATTCTGGCTTTTTGATCGCTTCCGGGTAAGATATCGGTATTATTTGCCACTTCAGGGTTACCTCCCTGGTTTTCCACAAGTTGTTCGAATTTACTCAGGGCCTCTCCGGAGGTCAGTTTGCTTTCTACGATTTCTCTTGCCCCTTTTAAAGTCTCGGCTTTCCGGGACTGCAGTAGAAGTTCAGCAACTAGGGCGACCGTAACCTCTTTTAAATCCCCGGCTTTTTCTCCTTTTAAAACCTTTATCGCTTCCTTAATTTCCAGAGCGTTTCCGACTGCCCTTCCCAATGGTTGATTCATGTCAGTAATCAGAGCCGAGACTTTTAATCCGACTTCGCGGCCAATATCCACGCAACCCCCGGCGAGTTCCTCGGCTTCTTTGAACTCGTCTACGATAGCGCCGGAACCCGTTTTTATATCCAGTACTATCCCGTCGGGACCGCAGGCAATTTTTTTGCTCATTATACTGCTAATGATTAACGGAAGGGATTTTACAGTTCCCGTCACATCACGGAGTTCATAAAGTTTCTGATCGGCGGGAACCAGGTTGGACGTATGTTCCATAATCGCCATACCGATCCGATCTATACTATCAAGAAATTCATCGGTAGTTAGGTCGACGTTGAACCCGGGGATCGATTCCAGTTTGTCTATAGTTCCCCCGGTATGGCCCAGACCACGACCGGAAAGCTTCCCTATTTTAAGACCCACTGATCGAACCAGAGGGACAAGGATCAAAGAAACAGAATCCCCGACACCTCCACTGGAGTGCTTGTCGACTTTGAAACCGTTTATTTGTGTAAGATCAAGTTTATCTCCGGAATTAGCCATGCTTTCGGTCAGATAAGCAGTTTCTTTTCTATTCAGTGAGTTAAAGTAAACAGCCATCAAAAAAGCCGACATCTGGTAATCGGGAATTTTACCTGCTACGTATTCCCCGACAAGGAAGTCTATCTCCTCTTTGCTCAGATTTTCGCCGTTCCTCTTTTTTAGGATGATATCAAGGAACTGCATCCTGTTTAACCCTCCTTGAGGAAATGATTACCGTCCTCTGCCGGTGGGGTTGCTCTTCCTACAGCACCTACGAGAACAAATATGGTTATTAAATAAGGTAGCATCTGTAGAAACTCGTCGGGGACGAAGGGGATTGAGATTCTAAATTGTAATGCCTGAGAAAACCCAAAAAGCGATGCCGCTCCCGCTGCGCCCCATGGTGTCCATTTTCCGAATATCATCGATGCCAGGCCTATGTAACCCCGACCGGCGCTCATGCCCTTGGTGAAGAAATTTGCCTGTTCTATGGCGAGGTAGCCTCCACCTAATCCGGCAAGTGCTCCGGAAATAAGTACTCCAAGGTATCGCATCTTGGTTACACTGATGCCAACGCTATCTACTGCGGCCATGTGCTCACCCGTTGCTCTCAGTCGGAGGCCGAGTCTGGTTCTGTAGAGAAAGAAGCCCGATAGGAAAAATATCGCTATGGTGACGTAAATTACGGGCGATACCCCCAGAAATTTTGGCAGAGTGCTCTCGACCGATATCTGAGAACCACCGGTGAGTACCAGGGCGAGGAAAAAAGTAACTCCGGTGGCGAATAAGTTTAGTGCGACCCCGCTTATTATGTGGTTTGCCTTAAAGGTAACGCTAGCAATTGCGTGGATCAATGCCATACCTATTCCGGCAACGACCGCCATTATGATACCCAGTAACGGGCTACCGGTCGCGTTCGTTATGATGGTTCCTGCGAAAGCCCCCATGAGGATAATTCCTTCCAGGGCTATGTTGATAACACCGGTGCTTTCGGAAAACAGTCCTCCCAGGGCAGCCAAGGAAATCGGCACGGCCATCCGGATCGTCGCCAACAATGTTGAAATCGCGAATATATCCATTATCCAGTCCACGTTAACCCCTCTTTTGTAATCTCTTTAAAAATTTTCTGGCAAGCTCTAGCACTATCACGAGCACTATTAAAATAATTGCCTGCATGATCTCTACGATCTGCCGGGGAACGTTGGGAAAGTAAAGTTGAACCCCTAAAGCTCCGTTTTCAAGGAAGCCGAAGAGAACCGCAGCGAGTATTATTCCCAGGGGATTGTTTCTTCCCAGAAGACCAACCGCAATTCCGGAAAAACCTATACCTCCGTACTCGCTTTTCAGAAAGTAATGGCTTCCCGGTCCCAGGATGAAGTTTGCGGTTGCCATACCGGCGAAACCACCGCTGATTGCCATCGTCATCACGGTTCGGCTGGATATGTCGATCCCGGCGTATTCGGCGGAGTTTGGATTGAGGCCTGTGGCTCTTATTTCATAGCCCAGTTTCGTCCGGTCCAGCAGTACCAGCGTCAACCCGGCAAGGATTATCGCGACCAAAAACATTATGTTTGCCCGGGTGCCTGCCGGAAACCAGGGGATAACCTTGTCCAGGCTGGGGGCGTAAGCGCCCTCTGCTACGGTGGGAGTATGAGGAATTCCCCAGTTCGGATTCATGAAGTGGTTCTGGACCAGGTACTGGACCAGGGCAATAGCTATGAAGTTCATCATTATCGTCGTAATTACTTCGTGAGCTCCTCGCTTGACTTTCAAATAGCCGGGTATTGCCCCCCAGAGAGCACCGCCCAGAAAGCCTGCGATCAGACAAAGAACGAACAGGATCGGAAAAGGTAGCCAGGTGAAGGTGAAACCGACCCAGGCCAGGGCGAGACCTCCGATAAACATTTGGCCTTCAGCACCAATGTTAAACAACCCAGCTTTGAAGGCAAATGAAAGTGCCATCGCCGTAAAGAAGTAAGGGGTGGCGCGGTAGATCATCTGGCTTACACCACGCAGCGTACCGAAATTCAGGCTGAACATTCTCGAGAAGAACGCGAACGGGTTGGTCCCGAGAGAAGTAATTACTATTCCGCCAATTGCAAAAGCTATCATAATGGCAACTAACGGAGCGACCCCATTCATCAATACGTTGAATAAAAGCTCTTTTCTTCTTTCACTGTTCATTGTATTTGATCATTCCTGAAGAGTAACTTTGCCCAGAGCTTTCCGCCGGACTTCTTCTTTATCCTGTCGCTTGGAACCAGTCATGTATACCCCCAGTTCCTCCTTCGATATTTCATCCGCATCAAACATCCCTGTAAATTCACCCTCGTATATAACCGCTATTCTGTCGCTTAAAGATACAATCTCGTCCAGTTCGGAAGAGACAAGCAGGAGACCTTTCCCTTTGGCTCGCTCTTCCATCAATCGCTTATGGACAAACTCTATTGCTCCTACGTCAATTCCCCTTGTGGGTTGAGCTGCAATGAGAAGTTTGGGTTGCTGAGATAGTTCCCGTGCTACGATCAATTTCTGCTGGTTACCCCCGGAGAGACTCTCGGCGAGTGTTTTCGTGGATGGAGTTTTTATATCGAATTCTTCTACGGCTTCTTCGGCATGTTTGTCCATATTTCTTAACTTCATGAATAGCCGGTTAGAGTAACGCTCGAAGGTATGGTAGCCGAGGACGAAGTTCTCCGTAACGGTAAAATCTGTGATCATCCCGCGGTCAAGTCGATCCTCGGGGATGTGTCCTACTCCTTCTTCTCGAATCCTCTTACCGTCCACGTTGGTCAAGTCGGAATCCTGGACTTCTACCGTTCCGGAAGAAAACTTATCTATCCCCGTGAGAGCCTCGATTAACTCAGTTTGCCCGTTTCCCTGAACGCCGGCTATCCCAAATACCTCCCCTTCGCGAATTGAAAAGGAGACGTTGCTGACTAATTCTACACCCTCATCGTTGGTAACGGTTAGGTTTTCCGCTCGAATTAGCTCTTCACCAAGCTCTGGTTCTTCTTTTTCTACCCTCAACAGCACTTCTCTGCCAACCATCATGTTGGCAAGCTCTTTTTTTGAAGTATCCTCGATCTCTTTCGTCCCCACTTCCTTTCCGTCCCTCATTACCGTGACCCTGTCGGAGATATCCATCACTTCGTTGAGTTTGTGGGTGATAAATATTATCGTTTTTCCCTGTTCCTGGAGGTTATTGAGGATTTCGTAAAGACTCTCTACTTCCTGAGGAGTGAGTACAGCCGTGGGTTCATCGAGAATAAGAACTTCCGCTTCCCGAAAGAGCACTTTAAGTATCTCAATTCTTTGTCGCACCCCGACAGAAAGATCCTCGATCTTTGCTTCCGGATCTATTTCGAACCCAATGTCATTTGCAAGCTCCTGGATCCTCCTTTTGCCTTCTTCCCTGTCAAGAACTCCTCGGTGGGCAATTTCACTTCCAAGAGTTATATTATCCACTACGGAAAGGGGAGGAACTAACATGAAGTGCTGGTGGACCATTCCTATACCGAGGTTGTTGGCATCTTTTGGGTCTTCGATGTTAACAAGTTCATCTTCGAAAAATATTTGACCCCCATCTTTCGAATAGATGCCGTATAGTATCTTCATCAAAGTGGTCTTCCCTGCTCCGTTCTCACCGACAAGAGCATGGATTTCTCCTTCCTGAATGGAAAGGTCTACCGAATCGTTTGCAAGAACACCGGGGAAGCGTTTGGTGATTCCTTCCATTCGTATTAGAGGATCCGAATCCATCTCTGAGCGTTTATCTTGTGCCACTATAAACCCCCTCTCGCTCTTCTCTAAACATAACAAAAAGAGGACCCGGAAAAGGATTGCCGGGTCCTCTTAGTATTTTCCATCGGTTCACATCTATCGTTTGACCGGTTCCTCGGCCGAGACTTCCTCGGGATCGGATGGTACCGTGAATTCGCCATCTACCAACTGACTCTTTAGCTCTTCTACTCTTGCTAGCATGCTGTCGGTTAAGAGGTTTTCGCTCGGAAGTTGATCTATCCGCTTGGGTGAAATTTGTGTCTCGCCTAGTGCGGGCAGCTTGACAATACCTTCGTTCTCCAGTTGTTCGACCAATTCCGGGAACTCTTCAACACGGTTGAAGACGTCAACTGCGTAACCGACACCATTATCCTCCGGTCCAAATGATTTGACCGTGCCTCCTTCGAAATCGCCCTCTACTACGTCTCTAATTGTCTGATAAACTGAGACATCTACGCGCTTGAGCATGCTGGTTAACACGTGCCCCGGAGCCATGTAATCCTGATCGGAGTCAACGCCGATCGCGTAGTTACCCGTCTCGGCTGCGGCTTCAATTACGCCTGAACCGGAAAGGCCCGCCGCGTGGTAGATTACGTCCACGTCATTGCTGTACATGGCTTTTGCTATTTCCTTTCCTTTGGCCGGGTTGGCGAAGGCTTCACCGGTCGTGCCCACGTAATTGACAGAAATTTCCAGATCGGGATTAACGTACCAGGCACCTGATTTGAACCCTGCTTCAAATTTCCCGATTAACGGAGATTTCTGACCACCGACGAAACCGATTTTTCTTGTTTCTGATTTCATTGCGGCAAGGGCTCCAACCAGGAAGGAACCTTCGTGTTCGGCAAAGGAAAGTCCTCTCAGGTTTGATGGGATATTCTCAAATTGAGCATAGTCCACAACGGCGAAGTTGACATTGGGGAAGTTTCTAGCGAGATCCGTCGCGGCGTCGGTAAACAGGAAGCCTACCCCGATAACCAGATCGAAGCCCTGAGAAGCCATCATCCTCATTGCGTCTGCACGTCCTGCTCCACCGGAGCCAGGTTCTATGGTAGTGAAGTTGATCGGCAGAGCTTCGAAATTCTCAAATTCGTCACTTCCGTTCTTTGCCCATTCCAGTCCACGATAAGCGGAGTCGTTAAAGCTCTTGTCACCCTTTCCACCTACATCAAAAACCAGTCCAATTCGATAGGTTTTGTCGCTATCCTGTGCAAAACTAGTAAAAACAAATCCGGAGACCAATGCGATACTGAGAACGACTGAGATTGTAACTAAAAATTTGCGATTTAATCTCATTGTTTCCCTCCTTTGTGCGGGAAGTTAATTAGATAATACTCCAGATAAGGCTAAGACCAACCACCTGACAAAAAGCTTTATTGGATCACCCCCAAAAGAAACGAGAAGAAACAAACTTATGGTTAAATATTACCCGTCCTTGTTTAAAGACGAAATTTATCCTAGAATAATTTTTCATAAATTAATTTCTGAAAAACGGGTTTTGAAAGCTAGCTTCTCCCTTGCTTTCTCTCTGTTTACCCCTCCACAAACCGAGAGAAATTACATAGTAAATTGGCTAAGTCAGATAATTATATCCTTTTTGAACGAATGTCAAACCCTGTCATTTTTAGCACATCTTCAAAACCAATAATAAGTAAATCGGCCGTGTAGGTCAATTAGTTGGTTAGCCAGTTCGAGAAAACAGACTGACTGGAGTTTGATTGTCGTAATTTTTCACCATACCTGGTCAAATTTAACGTGATTCCACGATAGCCAGTGGTTGACTTACGTCCGCCTTTTCCCCCTGTTCAACGAGAATCTTTCCGACGGTTCCAGCGGTCTTAGCTTCAACGGAAAACGTTGATTTCATGGTTTCGATTTCAGCGACCTCAGTGCCTTTCTGGACCTCATCACCGATTGAAACTTTCCATTCGACCAGACTGACCTCATCTACCTTTCCGAGTTCCGGTACGGTTATCTCACTGGTTTTTGACATTTTTATCACCTGTTAATTCCTGAGTTAAGATGACGATTTAACATGAAAGCTATAATGCTATGCCGTCGAACTATGTTTTAGCTCCAAATTCTCTGAAATCATATAGCGCCTGGAGGGAAGGTTCAAATGAATAATTTTGCTTTCTAATTGGTGATAATTTTAACCTAAGTTGTGCGATTCTCTCACTCATGACCAACTTCTAAATGGATATATAAGATGAACTATATACCCTTTGAGAAATCTAATTACTTCACCCAGTTGGTGACCTCTAAAAGGTTCAGGCCAACTTTCTTTCTCGAAACTTTCAACCAGCACCCAGATGAGAAAAGTTACCTGGAAATATAATTTACCACTGAACGAGCGTGGCAGCCCATACACTAGTGAAGTAAAAACTCTTGATCCAGGTTCCGGATCTCATCTGGGTGATGGACCAAGTCTTGCTTGCAAAATAAAAATTGTAAATACCACTGAACTTTCAGCTAACCTGTCCAAACCGCCTTAAATTAGGTTTAACTTAATCCATAAAAGATTTTTAGTATCATTTTTCTGCATAAATTATCTGCGAAAGGGGTTTTAGGCAAGTTTTGCATAAAAGTTGAAGAAAAAATAAATCTCGAGAGTCCAAAGTTGCCCTATTCTTTGTTTAACTGTAGTTCGACTTGATCTCTTCTTTTAACTCTTTTATCTCTTCGTAAAGAAGTGGCGTATCCTCAATCATCCCGTCAATTTTCTTATGAGAATGCATAACCGTACTATGATCGCGCCCGCCGAACTTCTTGCCTAGAGCGGGGAAGGAATTATCGGTTAACTCACGTGCCAGGTAAATAGCTATATGGCGTGCTCGTGCTATCTCCTTCTTTCGACTCTTGCCCTCGATTTTCTCCAGGGTTAAATCATAATTTTCGGAAACGGCTTCCTTTATAGCTGTTACCGTTAATTCCCCGGCTTCTTCGTCTTCTTTCGGGAGAAAACTCTTTACTTCTTCGAGCTTTAACTTTCCCCCGGCAAGGTTCGCGTGGGCCACGGCCTTTACTAACGCCCCCTCGAGAGCTCGTACGTTGGTGGAGATTCTTGCAGCTATCAATTCCAGAACTTCGTCATCAACTTTCAAGCCTTTCTGAGTTGCTTTCTTTCGTAATATTGCTACTCTTGTCTCGAAGTTTGGTGGCTGGATATCAGCTACAAGACCCCAGCGGAAGCGTGAAACGAGGCGATCCTGCAGGTCGGAGAATTCCTGAGGTGGTCTATCGGAAGTTAATACGATTTGTTTTCCATTCCCGTAGAGTTCGTTGAAAGTATGAAAAAGCTCTTCCTGTGTCCCTTCCTTGCTTTCTAGGAATTGGACGTCGTCAAGAAGAAAGGCTTTGACTGACCTGTATTTCTTTCTAAACTGATCCGTTTCGTTTTCTCTTATGGCCTGGATCATTTCGATCGCAAACCTTTCGGAGGTAGTGTAGACCACCTCACCTCCCGGGTTCTGTTGCGTTAGGTAGTTTCCAATTGAGTGAAGAAGGTGGGTTTTGCCAAGCCCTACTTTGGAGTAAAGAAAGAGCGGGTTGTAAGAATCAGCCGGGGCTTCCGCAACTGCTCTGCTGGCAGCATTTGCCAATTGGTTGCTCTTGCTTTTGACGAAAGTATTAAAAGTGTATTGCTTGTTCAGTGCTATGCTTCCGTTCTTGTTTCCGCTGTTTGAGTTCGTTTGAGGCGAGCTATTGACCCCCTGGGAGGCCTGTGCTGTAGAATTTTTGTACGGGTTTTCGTCCTGACTGACTGGGGGAGGTTGGAGGTCCTGTTCTCCATTTTGAGCCGGTTCACTGCCGTTCCCGGGGGACCCTGAAGCCTCCGCCACCTGAATTACTACCTCCTTTGGTTCTCCAGTTATCTCGTTTACTTTCGAATTTATCAGATCCAGATAGCGCTGCTCCAGTCCCCTCTTGATAAAACCACTGGGAGCGGCCAGTTCAATTCGGCCATCCTGGAGGTCAATGAGCTCTAAGTTACCAACCCAGGTCTCGAAACTTGCCTCCGGTAGCTCCTTTTTTAGAATTTTTTTGATCTCCTGCCAAAGAGAAATTGTTTTATCTTTCATCTTATATATCCCGGAAAATAATAATACATTTTTCCCCGTTCATTTTACAAATCTACTTTTTCACTATCCCCCAGGCTATTGCTTCCGTATTAAGGGGGAGAAGGCCGTGTAAATTGCGAAACATCCTCCCACGGGGTCATTGAACTATGGAGGGTAACACGTCGCCGAATGGCTGGTGTTCCTGTATTTGCGAAACTTATCTTCCCCTAAGGGAGGGGCTTCTGGAGAATGTTTGCTTGATCCACGATAACGCCAATCACTACAACAACCATTGTGCGGGAGTATAAGAAAATTCCGTGCTGAAAACCTGGATCGCCTAATTTTGGGAGCGGGTTTCATCAGAACTTTCCGATAAAACTCAGGTAATTATCAGGACTATCCCCTCGTCTCATCTTAAGTGTTTACCTCAAATGTAAGGTATTGGATTAGGGCAGGAGTATAGCCCAGGAGTTTAAGTACAATCCGGGGTGTTATGAGAGCTTGGGGAGAATGGAACTAAAGCTCGCCCCAGTTATCTCCGGATTCTACGTCGACTTTTAAGGGGGTCTTTAACTTGAGGCTATTCTCCATGGTCTCTTTTATTTCCTGTCGGGCTTCTTTTGTTACGGACTCGGGTACTTCCATGATGAGTTCATCGTGAATCTGGAGAAGTAATTTACCGGGAAGCTCTCCCCTGTCGAGTTTCTGCTTTACGTCAATCATAGCGACCTTCATCAGGTCCGCTGCGCTTCCCTGAATGGGAGTATTTATGGCATTTCGTCTGTCGTAATTCCGCTGCTGCCAGTTATTGCTATTGATGTTTGGGAGGTACCTTCTTCTGTTAAATATCGTGGCGGCGTAGTGGTTCTTCTCAGCTAGCTCGATAAGCTGGTCGATAAACTCTCTCGTTTTCGGGTACAGGTTGAAGAACCTCTCGATGTATTTTTTTGCCTCTTCCTGGGATATTCCGAGATCTCGCGATAACCCGTATTCCGTTATGCCATAGACGATACCAAAATTTACCCGTTTTGCTCGGTCCCTCATTTTTTCATCAACATCGCTTTTCTTTACGTCGAAAATTTCGGCTGCCGTCTTGGTATGAAGGTCTTCTCCCTTTTCAAATGTTTCCATTAGTTCTTCGTCTTCGGAAAGATGAGCGAGTATCCGCAGTTCGACCTGGGAATAGTCGGCACCGATTAATTTCATGTTTTTCGGCGCTACAAAGGCCTTTCTTAATTCGCTCCCCAGCTGTGATCCCTTTGGGATATTCTGGAGATTTGGGTCGGAAGACGAGAGTCGCCCGGTAGCCGTCGCTGTCTGGTTGAAAGAAGTATGGATTCTGCCAGTTCTCGGGTTAATTTCCTCGGGTAACGTTTCGACGTAAGTATTCAGCAGCTTGCTGAGCTCCCGAAACTCTATTATCTTTTCCGGTAACGGGTGCTCGTCAGATAATTCTTCCAGTACTTTTGCGTTTGTCGAAGGGCCGGTTTTCGTCCTCTCTACTACGGGTAGTTCGAGCTTCTCGAAAAGCACTTCCCTTACTTGCTTCGGGGAGTTTGGATTCAGGTCTTCGCCGGCCAGGTTGTCGATCTCCCCTCCGAGTGAATCGAGCCTTTCCTTTAATCTTTCTTCTCCCTCACCCAGCTTTTCTTCGTCCAGCTTGATTCCGTGGAATTCCATGTCCCTTAGAACCGGGACCAGTGAGAGCTCAACTTCCGTGAAGAGATCCGTTTGGTTCCGGTCGCTCAACTTCTCCTCGAGAGGCTTTTTCAATTCCCAGATAACCGTCGAATCGCTTACGGCGTATGGCGCCGCTTTTTCCAGCGGGAGATTACTAAAGTCGAGTTCTTCGTCTCCATCGAAAAGATCTCCGAACTCCTCTTTCGACTGACCAAGATAAGTTTTAGAAATTTCTTTCAGGCTGTGCTGGTGCTTACTCGGTTTCAACAGATAAGAAGCGATCATTGAGTCAAAGGTGATTCCGGATAATTCGATTCCGGCCTTTTTCAGGACCAGTGCGTCGAATTTGAGATTCTGTCCGATTTTTCCCAGGGAAGACTCCTCCAGGACGGGCTTTAATCCATCAAGTACGGCGGATCTGAAAAACAGAGAACCTTCATCCGGATTAAGAGGTAAGTAATAACCGTGTTCTTCGTTTAGCGCTATGGATATAGCGACAGGGTTCGCCTCAATAGGGTCGAGGGCGTCGGTTTCTATATCGAAAGCAAACTCACCCGCTTCCTTCAGTTCTTCTATAAGGGTGTCCAGAGAATCCTCTGAATCGACCAATTCCCAGGTGATTTCGCTTTCATCCCTCCCGAGACCTTCGAGGAAAGACGCGAGTTCCAGCTCTTTAAAGGATTCCTGTAACTTTTCCAGCTCCGGAGGGCGAGTCTTCAGCTCGCTGATATCGTAATCTAACTCGTAATTCTCTCTCAGCGATACCAGCCTTTTACCCTGTCTTGCCTGATCTTTATGTTCCTCCAGGTTGTTTCTCACTCTTGTGGAGGAAACTTCCTCCGTGTTATCCAGAACTTCGTTTAATGAATTGAACTGTGAAAGAAGCTTCTTCGCCCGGACCTCTCCCACCTGTGGTACGCCGGGAATGTTGTCCGACGTATCTCCCATTAATGCCAGGAAATCGCCCATTTTTTCAGGTGGAACGCCGTATTTTTCCTTTACTTCTTCAGGTCCCATTACCTCTAATTCATTGTTATCGCCGGTATCGACGATTTTTACGTTTTCGTCAACGAGCTGAGCCAGGTCCTTGTCCCCGGTAAATACCAGCACTTCCATTCCTTCCTCCCTGGCCTGGTTCGCCAGTTTGGCAATTACGTCGTCCGCTTCATAACCCTCCTTCCGGATTACTCTATAACCCAACCCTTCGGTTATTTCCTCTATTCTGGGGATTTGTCGAGCCAGACCTTCGGGCATTTCCGGGCGATTTGCTTTGTATTCCTCGAATTCTTCGTGTCTCACTGTCTTTCCCTTCGAATCCATCGCGAGTACCACGTGTGAGGAAGGAAACTCTTCCAGAACCTTCTCAAGAGATTGGAAGAATCCGTAAATGGCATTTGTAGGAAAGCCGTTGCTTGTCGCCAGACCGCGAATTGCATAGAAAGAACGGTACATTATAGCGTGACCGTCGATCAAGAGCAGTCTTTCATTGGACGGCTCTTCCGGTATGAGACTCATTGTGACTCCCATTGTTCTTTCAGAGCGGATTTAGTTTCCATGCCACAGCACAGAGAAACTCCGATTGCGTCAGCCGCATCGGCCGGTGAAGGGAGCTCGTTTAAACCCAGCAATCGTTGGACCATTGTCTGGACCTGTTTTTTATTTGCTTTACCGTAACCCGTTATCGTCTTCTTTATCTCAAGAGGCGAATAGCTTTCCACCTGCCTGTCCGACGCAGCCAGAAGAATGACTCCCCGGGCCTGAGCGACGAGGATGGCGGTCTTCTGGTTGTTGCTAAAAAATATCTTTTCTATTGCAACCGTTTCCGCCTGATGGTCGCAGATTAACCCGTGGACAGAATCGTGGATCGCCTTCAGCCTGGCATTTATCGGTTCGTCGGAGCTCGTGCGAATTGCCCCACTTTCAATTAGCTGAAAAGATCTTCTCCCCGTAGCCTCTACTGCAGCGTAACCGCAAGTTGCCAGACCAGGATCGATTCCAAGGATGATTTCCGACTCACTCACAATAATTCAGCCAGTTTTTCCATTCTTGGATCCTTGGCTTCACCTTCCTCTTCCGTTTCACAGGAATGATCTTCTTCCTCGTTCAGATTGGCTCCACATTTTGGACAGAGCCCCTGGCAGTCATCCTTGCATAATGGGTAAGGATCCAGATCCAGCTTGATAAATCTGATTATATATGGCAAAAGGTCTATCGCCCCGCTTCCGCTTTCGTATTTGTATATCGATAAGTTGCCTTCGCTTGTTACCTCCGCATCCATATCGGGCCGAAATTCGATCTCCTCGTGCCTGTCTATATCTGTCTCGATCGGTTCGAGGCACCTGCGACAGTGTTCGATGACGGTTGTGGAAAAATCCAGGGAAACGTCAATTACTTCTTCCGAGGTAAATATTGCTCCCCCGGTGATTCTTAGATCTTCCCTGACTTCCAGTTCGTCATCGTGAAAACTTATCGTATCCAGAGAGCCACTCTCGTCGATCGAGATTAACTGCCCTTCATTGTTCTTTAGTTCGCTCAATTGTAGTTCCATTTTGATCTCCTCCAGCAAAGGGTTGATTTCATGATGAAGTATATGTTACAGGGTAATTTTAATCAATTTATACGAGGAAAAGCCTGGTAACCTGGGGTAAATTAGTTATACTCAAAATGAGACGAAAAAAGATTCAAATTTAAATGATCGGGGTAATTGGATTGATACTTGGTATAGTATTAGTTGGGGTTTTGCTGTTTTTCCTTGCCAGGTTTTTGTACATGAAGTTCTGGCTGGAACACTCGGAGAAACACCATAAATGCCCGCATTGCGGTGAAGTTTACCAGGATCAGCCGTTCTATTGTCCGCATTGCGGGGAGGTTGTCGACCAGAGCCAGGATGAAGATTAGTTTTCGGCTATACCGGTTAACATCTTTTTCTCTTTTCTCTGATAAGAAAGGTCAATCAAATATAAAGTTCTGCTGGATCGGTCATAGCAGAGCAAGCAGTTATTCCAGCTGAAAGGCTTCCGGGAGAAGTTCCGCGAGCTGAACGGTTCTGTATTCCTCCTTCAGGTTCCCCATCAAAACAGTCAAATTTGGTGCGTGTTCGAATAACGTCTGCCTGCAGGCCCCACAGGGCTGGCAGTATTCCCCCTCGCAGACGACTGCGAGCTTTGTGAATTTTCTCTCCCCCTCGGAAATAGCTTTAAACAGAGCAACTCTCTCGGCGCATATCGAGAGGTCGTTGACACCGTTCTCGACGTTTACCCCCGTGTACGTTTCGCCCTCCTCTGTCAGTAAAGCAGCCCCGACCGGGAATTCTGAATAAGGGGCATAAGCCTTATCTCTGGATTCGAGTGCGAGTTGAATCAGCCTTTTGTCTTCGCTCATAGCTATACCTCACTACAGTTAATACTGTTTTTCCCTTACATGACAGTATTTTAAGGTGAAAGGAGTTACTTTGCCACTAACAAGCACTGGAACGATTGACCTGTCCAGTTGAAACCGAGTAATGAGTATCATTTTTCCAGATGGTAGCGTTCAAGGGGAAGAATGTCCGATTGTAACGAGTGAGATCGGAAAGAACCAGGTGAAGCCCGTGCTGGATTCCTTTGTTAGGAGGAATTAAGCTTTTTTAACAACACCGGGAGTCATTTGAGTCCTGATGAAACGTTAAAGAGTATTTTTATTAACCTGGTGAGTGTCGCCTGAGGTTGTGTTTGCTCTTTGGGTTAGAAGTTGGTCGCACTTAAGAGAGTTGGACAACTTAAATTTAATTTTTTAGATCCGACTGCAAAGTTAGATAAATTAGTAAGTTTCCTTTAGGAGGTGGCAGAATGCGCCGATACTGGAGTTCTGCACTGGTTGTCGCAGCTTTATTAATCGGCTTATTAGTAACTGTGGCTCCCCTTTCTCAGACGGAAGGTCGAAATCCAGAATATACTTATCGCAATGGTTGCCCGGTCTGG
The DNA here is from genome assembly GCA_021735185.1 of Candidatus Bipolaricaulota bacterium. GTDB lineage: Bacteria > Bipolaricaulota > Bipolaricaulia > M55B111 > M55B111 > JAGXLP01. Next base: position 33,904 of record JAIPHN010000001.1, on the reverse strand, counting down.
GAAGCAGAAGAAAAGAGTTATTGTCCGGAGAGATACGAAACGCTTGATACCGATAAAGAGGAATACGGGTTAGGCGAGGAAGTAAAGCTAACTCTCTCTGATTTGAAGGATTTCGAGTACTTTGTCGAGAAGGTCGAGGTCCACTTTAAACCCATGTTCGAACACGAGTACCAGCTATTTTACGTTGCGAAAGACGTAGGACCGATAGAAAGAGACAGAGAAAAATGGGTTTGGGCCTGGGATCAGACAAATACTGAAGGAAAACAGGTGGGGGCAGGAAGGTTTTACATTAGAATCACTTTGAGCTGCTGTAAAAATTATCGCGTTTATTTCCGGATTAACAGGACGGGAGGTACTGGAGAGGTCCAGCAGCCGGAAGGGGGCGGAGACGAAGAAATGGTTGGGGATTTACAGACACCCAATTCCCCTGGTAATCTTGGAACTCAGGTTCTTTCCTCCACCGAGGTCAGGTTAACCTGGAATGACAATTCTGACGACGAAGACGGTTTCAGGGTCTATAGAAACGGAACGGAAATAGCCACGGTGGGAGCTAACGTTACTTCCTTCGTGGATAGCGGGCTGGAAGGGGGAAAGAATTACAATTATCAAATAGCTTCTTTCAATAATAGCGGGGAATCGCGGTTATCCAGCACTCAGAGTGTTACAACCAGTATAAGGGCATCTGAGACTCCCGGAGCTCTGTCTTCCAGAATTTTATCTCCATCCAAGATAAGATTAACCTGGGAAGATAATTCTGATAACGAAGCCGGCTTCAGGATTTACCGGAACGGAAGCGAAATAGCTACGGTAAGTGCTAACACCACCTCGTTCACTGACACCGGACTTGCAAGCAATACGGAATATACTTATAGAGTTTCTTCTTATAACGATGGAAAGGAGTCACCTCTGACTGACGGACTTACCGTGTCGACCCCGGTACAGGTTTCGGTTGCCCCAGGGAACATCTCCTCTAAAATACTTTCCCCGACAAGGATAAGACTAACCTGGAACGACAATTCGGACAACGAAGACGGTTTCAGAATATACCGGAACGGTAAAAAAATTGCCGAACTTGGTCCAAATACTACAAGCTACGTAGATACCGGGTTGAACGAAGATACTAGCTATACGTACAAGATTTCTTCGTATAATAAAGCAGGGGAATCCTCATTTTCTTCCGGTTTGGAATTAACTACACCGGTAGAGGTCCCGAGTTCTCCGGGGCAATTAAAGACGGAGACTCTTTCTCCCTCGCGGATAAAACTAACCTGGAATGACAATTCGAGTAACGAAGACGGTTTCAGAATATACAGGAACGGTAATACGGTAGCGACAGTAGGGGCCAACACAGGTAGTTATATTCATAAAGGTCTGAGTGGTGAAACCCGCTATTGTTACCAGGTAGTGGCATATAATAGCAGCGGTGAGTCCGGTACGACGAATCGTAACTGTTCGATGACGTTGAAGTCCATACCTGGCGTTCCAAGAAACGTTCAGGCTACACCACTTTCAAGCAGCGAGATCAAGTTAAGCTGGAAGGATTGGTCCGATAACGAGGACGGTTTCCGTATATACCGTAACGGCACCGAAATTGCGACCCTGGGACCGAACACAACTGGTTACCTCGATACTGGATTGAATCCAAACTCCTCTTATTCATATGAGATTGCGGCCTATAATGACTCGGGTGAATCCGGTCTGGCAGGAACGGGTAACGTAAAAACCCCAGCAGCGGAAATGGCGGAAAAAGAGACGACTGATTCGAATCAGGGGCAATTTAACATTGGCCAGCGTGAACTACTTGCAGGTATTGGAGTCGTGGTGATGGTCATGGGGTATATTTACTCGGAAATGGGCTAGAGCCAAAGTTGCTGGAGAACTACACTTATAATTAGTTTTCAGGATAAAATTATCTATAGATTTATAAGGGGGAGGGGTACCCCTCCCCCTCGGCGTTGTCGTTAACTACTTTACCCCTTAGGATTATTGTGCTTTACGCAAATGGGTTCTTTTAGTTGAATTCGATCTGTTAAACATAATAGGGGGTAAATAACTTGCGAAAGCCTTTTATAGCATCTAACTGGAAGCTCCATAAGACAAAAGAAGAAGCTAGGGAATTTCTCAATAGTTTTAGAGAAAAAGTGAAGTACGTATCCGATGTAGAGATCGGTCTCGGTCCTACCTTTACGTCGCTCGGTACAGTTAGTGACGGAATAGAGGGGACTGGAATAAAGCTATGTGCCCAAAACGTATATTTCGAGGACGAGGGAGCTTTTACGGGCGAAGTTTCACCGGAAATGCTCTCCGAACTCGGAACGGACTACGTTATCGTCGGACATTCAGAGAGACGTCAGATATTTGGGGAAGAGGACCGGACGATTAATAAAAAAATCCATGCCGTATTTGAACATGGAATGAAGCCAATTCTCTGTATTGGAGAGACTGAAAAGCAGCGGGCCAGCGGGGAGACGGAATCGGTACTCAAAAGCCAGCTTAAAAATGACCTGGACGGAGTAACTTCCCATCAGGCAGGAAAAATGGTCATTGCTTACGAACCGATCTGGGCGATTGGAACAGGTGAATCTGCTTCCCCTGAAGATGCTCAGGCAGGTTGCAAATTCGCCAGAGACCAGGTAAAGAAAATAGTTGGGAACGAGGCGGGCGAGAACGTAAGGTTACAGTACGGTGGTAGCATAAAACCGCACAATGCCGAAGTACTTATGAGTCAGCCGGATATAGATGGCGGGCTCGTCGGCAGCGCTTCCCTCGACCCAGAGTCCTTTGCCGATATAATTACAATAACTGAGGAGTTATAATAGGACTTTAGTTGGGCTGATCCCTTTAGCTCTTTTGATCTCTCCGGTTGGATTTACAAAAAATTAAAATCACGAAGAAAGCCCCGCGATCACCTGCGGGGCTTTTTGAATTATTCGAGTTAATCCTTTCTGGTTAAAACCGGCTCCTCCATGGACGACAATTTTCACTGTATTACTTTAGCTCCTTCAGAGAAAAGTCTCCACGGAGGACCTTTGGTGGATCGAAGGTAAGGTCCAGCACGATAGAAGACTCGCCACTTATCTCTTCTTCCTCGTCTGACTCGATGAATAGGTCCACGATACCCCCGAATTCTCTGACGATCCTGTCGAAGTCAGTCATTGGGGGGTTACCTGATTTATTAACACTTGAGCCTACTAGAGGGTAGTTAATCTTATCCCCAAGTGCCTGAAAGGAAGCGCTATCAGGTACCCTGATACCGACTTTTTTCTCTCTGCTCACGGATACTTCAGGGGCGTTAGAATTCGCGGGCAATATAACTGTATACGGACCCGGGAGCAATCTATCTATTAGGTCTCGCTGTCTATCCGAAAGATCCGTAACGTACTGATCTATTTCCTTTTTTGAAAACAGGTGCAGGGAAAGGGGTTTTTCCGTACTGCGTTGTTTTACCCGATAAATTCGCGAAACAACGGAACTCTCTTTTCCGTTACCTCCCAGACCGTAAACTGTATCCGTTGGGAAAACCATCAACGTTTCTTCTGTGAATACTTCGTCCATATCTGACTCGTTTTTCATATCAGACACAATTATCACCTTTGATAAAGTTTTAGACGTCACCCTGCTTGCAGGACCAGTGCATCTCTATTTTGAACTCACAAAGTGTACTACGTCTCCATTCTGTATTTCGTAATCCTCGCCCCGTCGGTTGAGTATTCCGTCCTGTCTTGCCCCTTTTATGTCTCCGTGAGATAGTAGTTCATCTATAGAGACTACTTCCGCGTAAATAAAGCTTTCCGCAAAGTCGGAGTGAATCTTTCCCGCCGCATCCAGAGCGGTAGAGCCCTCGGGAACCGTCCAGGCACGGACCTCAGGACCGTCGGTCGTATAAAAAGTCACTAAGTTGAGTAGATCATAACCGGCTCTGATGAGTCTGTCCAGAGCGGTTTCTTCCAGACCCCACTCCTCAAGGTACTCCTCTCTTTCTTCTTTATTCAGGCCAAGCTCCCTCACCTCTGCCTCTATTTCGGCGTTAATCTCCATTACCTCGGCTTCATTCTTCCTGGCCCGCTTTTTCACGGCTTCGATACATTCACGAGGGGAATCTTCGCTGACGTTTACCACGTAAAGCAGAGGTTTCGCAGTGAGGGGGGATATGCTTTTTAGATCACGGTTTTCGCGGGGACTCAATTCGTGATCCCGTATTGGAATCCCCTTCTCCAGATCTTCCTTTAACTTCTCGTATAAATCTTTCAGTTGCTCCTCTTCCTGCTCAAGGCTATCCAGGCGGTTCTCTATGGTTTCCAGGTCCTTTAACAGCAGTTCTGACTTAATGGTTTCAAGGTTCTTGACCGGATCTCTTGTGGCTTCTCCAAACGGTACGTCGGAGTTTTCAAAACAACGAACCACGTGAATTAGCGCATCGACTCCCCGTATTTCCGAGAGAAACTTATTCCCGAGCCCCTCTCCATGATGTGCTCCTTCGACCAATCCAGCCAGGTCGTAGAATTCTATTTCGGTATTGATTTTTTCCTTCTCCGGAAATAATTCTGCCAGCCCTTCAAGTTGCTCGTCAGGCACCTTGACCGTGCCTACCTGGGCCTCCGTAGTACAAAATGGATACCCCTCTACCTCGGCACCCGCCGCGGAAAGCGCGTTGAAAAGGGTTGATTTGCCGACATTAGGTAGTCCAAGAAAACCACAGCTAAAGCCCATTTTACCCCTCCTCTTCGGGGTAGAAAAGCGTATTTCGAAAGTTCATCTTCCGTTCGGGATCTCCGCAGGGTTCAATTTGTTCCGATTTGCTTATACTTGAGCCAGATATGAATTGGTTCGTTCAGATTTCTTCAATTGATAGGTCATCGCCGCTATCAACCTTTCCCTCGGCTATAGCTACCCTTCTTGTAGCTCCATAGGCTGATGAGGTAAAGATCGTAATGCAGCGTTTGTCGAACATGAAGGTCGGAACGTTTGGCTGATGGGAACGGACAAGCACGTTCTTCTCAAAACTCTCCATTGCCTGATCAAAGTAGTCCGACCCGAGCTGGGGACGTCCGAAACCGCCGCCCAGAATATAACCTTCTACTTCATTGAGGTCCCCCCAGGTTATCTTTCCCCAGTTAGGGCCTCCTCCATCGATCTCGTTTATCTCATCCTCTTCTCTGAGATCGGGTAATCCTCCATGAGTTGCAATTATTCCGTTCCAGGTTAGTGCCAGTGGTAATTGGGAAAGCAAATTACTGTACAATTTCCGTTTCTCTGGTCGGAGTGAGTTCCAGAAATCCACCGGTCCAAAATCCTTGAACTTCATCCCCTCGTGATTTCCCTGAAGGAGGACAACTCTGTCCGGGTCTTTTAGCTTGTGATTGAGCAGAAAATTAACGTTTTCCTCGGACTTCGGCCCCCTGTCAACGTAATCCCCCAGGAATACCAGTGTCGTCCGATCATCAAAATAATTCGAGAAAACCCTTCTGGAGGCCTGGAGATCCCCGTGGGTATCGCCGACAAAAACAATTCTCCCCGGATTGTCCGGCTTCACCAAATTTTCTTCTTCCTTTAAGATTTCGCCGATTTCTTCAAAGTTAATATCCATAGCTTAAAAGTCTAGTCAAGCTTTGTTGTAAGTACAAGGAAGCAGTTTCCTTACCAGACTTGTCGAGAACCGGGTGTGGGGTCATGAAGTTGCCGGTTGAGGTCCAGTAAAAACGGGATTTAGGGGTTATCGACCTTTCGTGGATCCAGAAGATCACGCAACCCGTCACCGGTCAGGTTAAATCCGAGTACTGTTAATACGATCGCCAGTCCGGGAAATATCGCGGGCCAGGGAGATAGCCCCATGAAGGACTGAGCCTGTTTTAGCATCAACCCCCAGGATGGATGTGGGGGTTGTATTCCGAGACCCAGATAGCTGAGGGCGGCCTCCGCAAGAATAGCCAGGGCAAATTGTGTTGTTGCTTGAACTATAATTGGAGAGCTCAAATTGGGAACGATATGATGAGTGATAATCGAAAAACTGGACATGCCAGAGGCCCTTGCTGCCTCGACGAATTGCCTTTCTTTCAAGGAGAGAAAGTTCCCCCTGGTAATCCTGGCAAATATCGGAATATTAAAAAGCCCGATGGCCAACATCGAATTTAGCAGGCCCGGTCCGGAAATCGTGGTTATGATAACTGCGGTTATAACCGGAGGGAAGCCGTAGAGTATGTCTATTACTCTCATTGTCGTGGAATCCAACCAGCTTCCAAAGTAAGCGGCAATACTACCGGCCGAGACGCCGAAACCAATTCCTATTCCTACAGCAGCAAAGCCGACGGCGAAGCTGGCCCTGGAACCGATTAACACACGGCTTAAAATATCTCTCCCGTATTGGTCAGTCCCAAACAAGTGGTCAATAGAGGGAGGTAGGAGCCTGTGCCCGATATTCATTTTGTAAGGCTCATACGGGGTATATAAATAGCTTAATACAAACCCTGACAGAATCACCAGGATTATTCCACTGCCAACAAGAAGATGGGGGGTGGCCCATCTTCGTGGGTATTTAACATCGCGCGAGACGTCTTTTTTCTCGTTTAAATTCATATTTATCTTAATCTGATTCTCGGGTCAAGAATTCCGTAAGTCATGTCCACGAGGAAGTTAATAGAAATAATTGCGCCGACAAGAAAAGTTACCAGGGATTGTACAAGCTGCAGGTCTCGTTGTTCCACGGCGAGGATCAGTAACCGCCCCAGTCCAGGCAGATGGAAGACGGTTTCTACTATTACGGCCCCGGCCAGCAGTTGTCCGACCTGTAGCCCGATTAAAGTTAAAATCGAGATGAAACCGTTTGTTAGTACGTGTTTGTATATTACCTTTACTTCCGGCAGGCCTTTTCCCCTTGCTGTTGAGACGTAGTCCTCCCTCATCACGTCGAGAGCGGACGATCTGGTCATTCGGGTCAGTGCGGCGGATTGAATCACGGTGAGCGTCAGTACCGGGAGGACGAGCGATTTTAATCCTGCAACTGGACTTGTTCCCCACTCAGTAAAGCCACCCGCCGGCAATAAGTTTAGCTTTAGGGAGAAAAGCAGCAGGCCTAAAATTCCCAGCCAGAAAGCGGGTACGGATAATCCCAGCTGTGAAAACGCTATTACCCCAAAATCCGTTGCTTTTTTATGATTAGTTGCTGCCAGCAGGCCCAGAGGAACAGCTATGGTTACGGACAGTAACGTGGCAAGGAACGTCAGTGGTAGCGTGACCTGGAGCCGGGATAAAATCAGGCTTTGAACGCTTTTCTCGTAAAATATTGAATCGCCGAGGCTACCGGAAAAGATACTTTTTAACCAGGATAAATATTGTACGGTAAGTGGTTCTGTCAGGCCCAGTTCACCCCGTAATTCGGCCAGACTTTCAGGTGAGGCGTTAACCCCGAGAATCAGCTGCGCCGGATCACCGGGAATAACTCTCAGCAGGAGAAAAATAATTAGCGAGACCAGCAGTAGTGTCAGGATGAGCTCGAGAAATTTCCTGGAAATATAACCAAACATTATCGGGCCTGTCTTTAATTCTCTTTCCAGACTTCCGTAACGTCGGCTGCGGGGATCGGATAATCCTTCCACCAGTTATGAACTTTTTTATTCATTGCCGGAAGGCTGGGAGCGGAAAAGAGAAAGGCGGAAGGTACGTCTTCAGCTATTATCCACTGGGCAATAGAATACAGTTCCCGTCTTTTTTCTTTGTCGGTTTCTCTTTCGGCTCGAGAGATAACCCTTTTCAATCTCTGGTTGTCGTATCTGAAATAATAATCGGGCTTCGAGTAGATCGATATGTCAAAAGCTTCCGCATGTCCGATAATCGTTGTATCGTACTCCGCGTTTTTAAATACTTTCTGTAACCACTGTGCCCAGCTGATCTTCTTGATGTCGATATCTATTCCCACTTCCTTGAGCTGGTCGGCAATAATCTTTCCCGATCTAAGGGATAGTTCGTAGCTCGAGGGCAGAGTGAGACTGGCTTCAAATCCTTCCGGATAGCCGGCCTTTTCCAGGAGTTTCCGGGCCTTCTGAGGGTTATAACTGTAAAGCCATGATAGGTCCAGATAGTTGGGATTCGTCGGACTCATCAGGCTCCCAATGGGCGTGCCAAAGCCGAAGGTTGCCCCCTCAATTATCTCCTCTCTGTCCAGAGCGTAATTGATTGCTTTTCTTACGGTGCTGCTGGAGAACGGTTCCCTGGAATTGTTCATTGCAAGAATTACTTCCCAGGTGGTGACTCCCTCTAAAATTTTTATCGAATCGACCGATTTTAGCGCCACGGCGTTTTCCGGGCTGCTCAGATAAGCAATTGCGTCGATGTCACCACTTCTAAGTGCAGTGATGCGGGTGTTGACGTCCCCGATAAATTCGAAAACCACTTCGTCCAGGTAGGGCAAGTCTTCGGCATAGTAAGACTCGAATCGAGTCAAGGTTACACTCGACCCTCGTTTCCAGTTTTTAAATTTGAATGGGCCGGTCCCGACCGGCTCTGTCGAAAGGTTTTTTTGACCTTTCGGTAATATCACCGCGTCACCGCGTGCCATGTTGAAAAGGAATATTGAACTGGGATGAGAAAGTTTTATCCTAACGGTGTGCGAATCGGGAGTCGATATTTCGTCGATGAGAGCGAAGTATTCCGGGTGAGGTACAGTGATCGTTTCTCTTTTTGTCCTTCTGAAGGTAAACTTCACGTCGGAAGCAGTTAGTTTTTTTTCATTGTGAAAAATTACATTTTTTCTGAGGTGGAAAGTATAGACTTTTCCATCCTCCGAAATCTCCCATTTTTTCGCCAGGCACGGGACGATATTACCGTCTCGATTTATTCTGACCATACCCTGGTATACGTTATTGTAAAGAACCCTGTCTATTATCGCGGCTGACCTGGTTGTCGGGTCAAGCCCCGGTGGTTCCGTCGGTAACGCAACTCTTAGCTTGCCTCCCCTGACGACTCCGTTAGCCTGGATCAGGGGTAGGGCCTGGAAGAGCAGTAAAATAGCAAACATTAACGTAGTTATCTTGACCCATCGCGGGGAACTCATTTGCCCTCCTCTAAGAATCAATTCGTTGGGGGTGAATAAAGGTAAATCACGATTTCCTGTAGAATTATATATTTTCTTCCGTTGTAGTTCTACCCAAACCTTCCGGGATCTCTCGTTTGTGTCTGGATTTCCTAACCATTTCGTAGATATCGCGGACTAATTCCGGTTTTAAGTCAAGTTTCTCCGAAGTCTCTTGCTCCGATAATTCAAGGCCCTTTTTGCAGTACAGGATCCTGTCAATTTGACCGTAACTTCCACCCAGTTCTTCTTCATCGGTTTGTCCTTTCCACAGGCCAGCAGAAGGAGGCTTTTCTATTATGGATTCGGGTATATTTAGGTACCTGGCAATTTGTTTAAGTTCGGTTTTGTAAAGATGGACAATAGGGGCTATATCGGCTGCGCCATCGCCGTACTTTGTAAAATATCCAAGTAGCCATTCGGATAGATTTCCCGTTCCCAGCACCAGGCCGTCCCGTTGGTTTGCCAGAGTGTAAAGCATCGTCATGCGAATTCTGGCTTTCAGGTTTGCCCGGGACAGCTCGGTCATCTCCAGCCCCAGATTCCCCTCAAAAGTAGAGACAATCCCGTCGATATTAATTTTTTTTGCTTGAAAGTCGAACTTTTGTTCGAGTTTTTTTACATCCCTCGAATCTCTCGTCGGGGTAGCCTTTTCAGGTAAAAATAAAACTTCAATTTCTTCTCCGGGAAGAGCCCGCAGGGAGAGAGCCGTAGTTACGCTTGAGTCTATTCCGCCGGATAAACCTATAACTACAGTGCTAGAGCCGATAAGCTCTTTTTTCTCCTTTAAAAAACCTTCTATCCGTTTTGCCTCCCTTTCCGGATCAAACCGTTTTAGGGTATTTTGAAAGTTCATCCTCCCTCCTTGAAATTATTCATCAAGCTCTGCTAGATTTTCTTTTACTTGCTTGAATCTCTTTTCTAGCTTTTCCTTACTCGATCGAAGTTCTTCAATTCTATCAAGCGGTAGTTCCCGACTTAATTTCCGCTTTACCTCTTTTAACTCTTTGTTAATAACCTGTAATGCTTTTTGCCACTTATCTCTGGCCGCTTTCTTATTACCTTGAAAATTGGCTATATCTCCCTGGAGAATTAGGGCTCTTTCAAAATTCGGCCTTTTGGACAAAATGCTTTTTAGAATTTCTGATGCCCTGTCTACATTCTCCTCTCTTATGGCGATAGTGGCGAGGAAGTATTTGGCTTCCATTTCAAGAGAGGTTTTTGCTCCCAGAGAAAGGAATTTTTCGAAGTAATCCTTTGCCTTTTTTAAATTATCCTGTCCCAGATAGAGCGTTCCGAGCTGTAGATAGAGGTTGTACGGTTCAAATTGTCCCTCCGACTTTTTAAAGTAATCCAGGGCCTTTTTTTCGTTTCCCAGCTCCCGTTCGGCAACCCCAAGGTAGTAATAAATATGTCTCGGTTGAAAATCCAGTGCCAGGCTTTTTTCCAGTTTTTCTTTCGCTATATAATAATTACCGTATTCCATTTGTTGCCTGCCCTGTCCCATAAGAACGTTTGCACGCCAATCCCGGTAGGCAAACACGCTAACGCTTATCAGCAACGCTGCCACCAGAGCTATCGCAATGTACCCGTAAATTCCGGATGGCCTCAGCTTGTATTTGCTCTTGCCAAATTGTTCTGAATTCAGCAGGCCGAGAAAACTAACAAAAGCGAAGGAAGAAGCAGGTAAATGGGCGGGGAAACTGACCGTAGCGTGAACGATAAACCCGAAAATACCAGCTATCAGGGAAAGCCCTATGACGCGTGTAAATCGATCCTCTGGGAACGAGATCCTGCGAAATCCGTTTAATATAAGCGTTCCCAATCCTATCAGGATCGAAAGTATCCCGAGTATTCCTATTTCTGCCGCGAACTGGACGAATTCGTTGTGAGCCTGGGCTGCTCTCGGTATGAAGCCTCCGAAATTTTCACCCCGGGCGGTGTTAAGAAACTGGGCCCTGTAATCTAGAAATTCTATCTTATAGTTTCCAAGCCCGATCCCGACAAGTGGATGGTCTTTTAACATCTCCAGGCCGACGTACCAGTCCTCCGCTCTTGCCCCACCTTCCTGGACGAGTTCTCTGATTATTGGCCGAAAGACCCTGGCCAGAAAGCCTCCCCGGTTTTGACCCGCTTCAGAAGCCGAATAGCTTAGCACTGAATTTAACGGTCCCGGAGCGGAGGCGAATAGATAAGCGACCAGTAAGACGATTAAAATTACGAAAAGAGCAGTCCCCATCCCCCGAAGGTTTTTTATCGGTTTGTAGTATAATAGCAGAGACACAAAAATAATCGAGGCGATAACCAGACTTAACCACGCCCCTCGAGCTCCAATCGGGAAGAGAAGGAAGAAGAAGATTCCGAGGCAGACGATAAGATAAGCCTTAATCGCTTTGGAATCTACTGTTAGGACGAGAGCGACGACGGGGATGAAGAGGTAAGAAACGAACCCGCCGAGATAATTCTGGTTACCCATAACGCTGATTATGGAGCCAGGTCTTGCGGCAAAGCCATGCGGGCCTCTGAGGACCCCTAAATACTGGAGTGTTCCATATAGAGTTGCTCCAAAACCGGAGGTTGTTAAAGCAACCAGGAAGTAAATTACTTCCTTTCTAGTCCGAATGGTGTTAGCCACTATGAGATAGATCAAGTAAAAATAAACCAGCAAAGCCAGGCTCTGGAGAACGACGCCTTTGCTCGTAGCGTTGATGAGGGAAAGTAATCCCGAAATGAGCAAGAGACCTACTGGCAGGGATAACTGGGTTAATGAAACTGTTTTTTCTTCGTCCAAAAATAACTCAACGAGCCAGAATAAAGTCAAAAAAGAAATGTAAGCAAAAGTGTATATAGTCTTTGTGTAGCCATATTCGGTATTACCGAGATAAATTACCAGCGGCATTGTCAGGGCAAACCCTAATAGCAGGGTTAACCTTACCTCTCTCAGACCGAACTCAAATTTCCAGTTTTTGTTTTGAATAAATTCTTCTAAATTGCTCATGGTTTTTAGTGATCAAAATATCCCGAAAAAGAACATGAAAACTGTTTCTTTCAGGTGAAGAACTTAATTATATCCCTGTAAGTAATAAATAACATCAGACCGATTAGAATGAAGAATCCAATAGAATTTATAAGACCTTCTTTCTCCGGTGGAATCGGTTTACCTCGAATCAGCTCGTATGTCGCGTAGCCTATCCTGCTCCCATCCAGGGCCGGAAACGGCACCAGATTTATCAAGCCCAGGTTCAAACTTATCAGTGAAATCATAAAGAAGAGCGAGTAAAAGCCCTGTCTGGCGCTCTGGCCAAGAATGTTGGCTATTCCGACAGGTCCGGTAACTGCTTCTCCGGCAGCGATTTGACCCCTTATGATCATTCTTATTCCCTGATAAGTGAGAACTATTATAGTTTTTATCTGATTGAGGCCCTGCTTTATTGCCGTCAGCGGACCCACAGGATCACGGATTGTTTTCAGCGAGAAGCCCGTAATAACCTCCTCTGGCTTTTCCGGGGTAGCTGACAATGAAAGGGTATTGTCGTTTCTCTTGACCTGAAGTGTAATCTCCTCCCCTTCATTTACCCCTTCCAGAGCATGTACTATAGAAGCCGCGTCTTTTACGGGTTCGCCGTTGATTGCCGTTATTTTATCCCCTTGTTTAAGCCCAACCCTTGTCGGAAGAGAATCTTCAGTAACCTGAGTAATCACGTTAGTCATTGCCGTACCCAGTTTTACCCCGAGCATGTACTTGCCCTGTTCTTCGTAGAACCGTGGCTCAATATCTACAGCTTTTCTTTCTTCACCCCGGTAAACGGTGACGCTAACGGGTCCTCCTTCCTGGTTCTTAATTGCTGTATCTATCTGGCCGGTAGAGACTATATTTTCTCCCCCGATAGAAATTATCTGGTCACCCAGACTCAACTTTTCTTCTGCCGGAGAATTCTCCATAAAACCGTATATCGAAACTCTTGGAGTGCCGGTGGCTCCAACGACCAAAATCATTATTAAGACCGCGGCCAGTACATTCATGGTCGGTCCAGAAACTGAGATCAACATTTTAGTTACTGGTGACTGTGAGTAGAACTTTCGATCTTCTGGAACTTCCTCGTCGCGCTCTTCTCCCTCTCCGACGTCCTCTCCCGCCATCTTGACGTAACCGCCAAAAGGGATCGGTTTTAAATGGTAAGTTGTCTCTCTAATCTTTTTACTCAACAAACTCGGGCCGAAACCGATCGAGTACTCGTGAACCCAGACCCCGGACAGCTTGGCTGAGGCCAGATGTCCGGCTTCATGTATTGCTATCAAAAATGAAAGTACTGCAAGAAATAAAAGTACCGTAGTCATATCTCCCTCGCTTTCATTAACAGTGCTTCATTTGTAAATTTATCTAATTTATAACGGTCGTCTATCCGATGACCTACCACCCAGATAATACCACTATCGTCACAGACGAGCGGAACTCCGTTTCGTTCTTCATAAGGGATTTTGGTATCGATGAAGAAATCCTTCAGTCTTTTTGTTCCTTCCATACCAAGTGGTACGAATTTATCACCTTCGTTCCTGTTCCTAACTATAATTGGTTGTTCAACTTTACTCCAATCAACTACCTCGGTCAAATTATCAGAAGAGAAATCGTCCGATGAGATCCCTTCCGGGTTTTTGTTAAGTTCGAACCTTATTTCAAGATCCGCCTCTTCGATTACAAGTGAGCCGTCCGGCGTGGTTTCGTAATAATAATCTTTACTCTGACTATTTATAAATTCATGAAAAAAGCAAGCCCGATCCCGGGAGAGCTTGAATACGACTCCCGGTAGGTCCAATCTGGTTCTTGCAGGCTCATTTCGGATTTTGTCGATTATCTCTTTTACGTGTATCGTATTTATATCTTTTAAGTTACCTTTTACGTCACGGATAAATTTCCGAATAATTTTTTTCTGAATATAGCGGTGATGCTTCAGTAATTCCGTCCGACTAAAACATTTTCCTTGCTCCTCCGATATCAATATTCCGGCGGATATTTCTTCAACCTTTTGCTCGAAGTAGGATTGAGCTTCTCGTGCCAGTTTTCCCGTTTGTACCAGGTGATCCACTATACGTCGGTTATAATTTTTCTCCAGTTCGGGTAAAAGGTCGTGTCTTATCTTATTTCTAAAGTAAGTAGTGTCTTTATTGGTTTTATCCTTCCGATATTCCAGTTCGTTTGACTCCGCGTAATCGAGAATTTCGGACCGGGAGGAACGGAGTAAAGGCCTGATATAGTTCCCGCTTACTTCCTTCATCCCGCTCAAGCCACGAAGCCCACATCCCCTCAATAGATGCATCAATACAGTTTCTGCCTGATCGTTCCGATTGTGACCCAGGGCGACGAAATCCGCGCCGGTTTTTTCGGCCGTCTCTCTCAAGAAATCGTATCTTATTTTTCTGGCAGCTTCCTCGAGAGAAAGATTCTGATCCTTTATCTTTTTCCTGACGGGACGTCTCTCCGTGATGCATTTTAGCCCTAAATTACCCGCTTTTTCTCGTACGTGCTCTAAATCTCCCCTGGAGTCCCCGCCTCGCAAACCGTGATCTAAGTGAGCTACTGTGAGGTCCAGAGAATAATCCGCTCCAAGTTTGACCAGACAATCGAGCAAAACCGTAGAATCCACTCCTCCGGATACCGCCACCAGCAGAGAGTTACCTTCGATGGAATGGTCCTTCAGAAAATTTTTGATTGATTCTAATACCATTCTTTTACTCCTTCGCTGATTTAAAGCTTATCAAGCGGTTATTCCCACTTCCAGCACTTTATCGCCAGAACGGTCGAAAAACTCAAGCGTTTCCTGGACGGTCGTCGGGGGAAGAGCGAGGGGCTCTGTAGTTGAACACCGATATGGCTTTTTCCATTTGCCCTCCAGTAACTAATGAGCAAGCACATCGTACAGTAGCAATACCTGGTAATTTAATTTAAAATAATTATAACCTGATGAGTTATTTATGACAATCTTTGGGGTACGCGAACCTTAACCTGGCAGGGTTTTGTCGGGTTATATGAAAGTCGAATACGGATGTATTATTCGCGATCAGGGGTAATTCTTCCGCTTGTTAATTTGAGCAATTACGATACAGGGTGATCGCAATTTGGGAACCAGCGTTCCTTTTCTCAAAGGGCATATGGGTGGTAACGAGATAGTTCTGGTTGCTCGGGAAAAGTTTCCCGGTGCATCGGAATTGAGTCTGGGTTTAGATATCTTAAAAAAACCATGGATAAGGGGAGATCAGCTCGGGCTTCTCTATAGAACGGACGGTGATTCCGACTTGAGGGTAAAAATAATCGATAAAAATTCCGGGGGCTACATACCCATATGTGGAGGGCTGACTCAAGTCCTGGGTCAGGCGGAGTTAAAAATAGGCCTGGCTGAACTGTTTGGTTTCGGGAGTCCGCGGGTAAAAGGGGAAATAGTTCTGAGGACCGACCTCGGGAAGATTTCCGTGCTGATGGATTCCAGTGAGGTAGTTTCCGTTATGGACCCATACCTGATTTCAATTCGTGAGAAGGGAATCGAAGCCGGAAAGGTATGCGGCGTTAATAGTTACAGAGTCGGAGATTTTTTTGTGACTTTTGCGAAAGAAGTAAAAAATCAGTTCCCCGAGGTTAGTTTTGCTCCTCTGAACGAGTTGGCAAAAAAAGTCCTGGCCGAGCTGCAGGAAGAATTTGAAAAAGAGTTCTCTCTGGAGCAGACCAACAGAGATTTTGCCCTGGTCGAGCTTTCCGATAGACCCGATCGAGCTGGAAAACTACTCTTCCCGCACAACATTTCGGAAGGGTTGGTCGAGCCGTCGTGTGGTACCGGAACTATAGCGGCCGCCATCGCTATGCATGAGGCAGGGTTACTGGCAGAAGAAGGTCGGTTAAAGCCAAAGTTTGAAACCGGTGGTGACAGTTCTTCGATTGGTGGGCCTGAAGAGACAGTAGTTGAATTTGGATATCGGTCGAAGGAGTTGAGTTCCGTCAGGTTCTCACATAACCTGGTTGAAATACTGGCTACCGGCGAACTCTACCTTTGATATCGAGATTCCTATTCGGAAGAAAACCTGGCAGTATTGTGTCTCATTCAAGAGAGTGGGACAAACCCATGGCAATTGCACCGTAAAGCACGTTTTCTCCTTTTAAGGGAGTTATCATAATTTTTGGAACTTCGTTCTGCGTATGGTTACTGATGTTCTCCTTTATCGGTTCGAGGATGAACTCAGGGTTATTTAGAGCGACTCCTCCGCCGATTGTAATAAGTTCTGGATCGTAAGCATCGGTCACAGCTGCAAAGCCAATCGCATTTAACCTTCCGATCTCCTCCACGAGATTCAGTGCAAGCGGGTCTCCGTTTCTGGCGTAGTCGAATAGATCCTTTGCCTGGAAAGATGTGAACCTTTTTTCTTTTGCTTTCGCGAGGGGGCCTTCAACCTCTGCCGGGTCGCATCTTTCAAGCTTCCATTGAACGAAGCCGGGTATATTTGACCCGGAACAGTAAGCTTCCCAGTGGCCACTCCGGCCACAGCCACATTTTAGTTTCTCTTCTTCGTCTATAGTGAAATGTCCCACTTCGGCTGCATTCCCGTTTTTCCCTATCAGCAGATTGCCGTCCACTATAGCTCCTCCACCGATTCCCGTGCTGATTGTTATGTAAACGAGGTTGTCGTAGTTTTCCCCAGCGCCGTATTTACTTTCGGCCAGTACGGCGGAGACACCGTCGTTAATCAGCTCAACCTCGGCATCGAATTTTGACTCAAGCGGTTTGGCCAGCGGAACGAGCTCCAGCGGTATATTCGATGGACTGACTAAGTGTCCCTCATCACGGTTCATCGGACCGGCTGAGGCAATTCCAATACCGCTAATCTCGGATATTTCTCGATCCATTTCTTCGCAAAGTTGAGTACCTAGCTTTTCTATCTGACGGCTTATTCCAAGTTCGTCTTCCGTATTGATTGGCTCTTTGTTTTTAGCCAGTATATCAGCATTTGAATCAGCAAGAGCTACTCTGACCCATGTAGCACCGATATCGACTCCAAGAGCAATTTTATCAACCATTTCGTCCTCCAGGTTGTGAAAGTGAATTATCTTAGATCAGTTTAAGGTAAATTCTACTTTTCTTAAACAATGGTTTGAGTGATTTCGACAGCTCGGCTTGGAAGGGTATGTGAATTTAATTTAATTCCTTTACAGCGACAACTACCTGATTTCGGGTTCTCCCTAAAGAGTCAATAATCACGACTTTTTGTGCTGCGCGATTGGCTTATATAAAGCAGTATTCCGGATGAAATTACCAGACCCCCGCCCAGAGCTGAAGACAGGGTAAGGGACTCCCCCAGAAAGAATATGGCCATTAGGGCAGCTGAAAGCGGTTCGACGGCGATAAGAATTAGAGAAGACAATCCCGCTCTGGTTTCCTTTAACCCCCTTGCAAAGAGAGAATACCCCAGGAGGGTTGAAATCAGCACCAGGCCCAGGAGCGGGGCCAGGGCGCCGTTTCCCATCTTGAAGGTAAACCCCCCGAGCAGGGAAACTGGCAGGAGGGCTATTCCACCGACGAAAGTCGGCCAGAAGAGTGACTGTAAAGTGGTTTTGCTTTCCCCCAGGTTCTTTAGTACCAGAAGAGCGGCAGTATAAGTTATCCCGGATAGAAAGGCAATGCTGTAACCAAAAAGCGAGGAAAACCCCCCGGCAAAACCAACGTTGTAAATGAAAAATACTCCAAGAGCCGTCCCCAGCAGAGAGAGGAGTTCGTAGCCGGTTACTTTTTCTTTTAGGAAGATCGAGGAGTAAAGTATTGTGGTAAAGGGGAAGGCCACGTAGTGGAGGAATACTGCTTCGGAAACTGGTATCAATAACAGCGATTTTAAATACAGGCTAAAAGTCGTTGCGAAACCAATAATACCGCCGACTATAACTATATAAAGCTCCCGGCGAGAGTTCAGCCGAATTTTTTTCCTGGTACCCTTAAAAATCTGGTAGAGGTAGATAAGTCCGGCGGTAGATAGTAATCTGATCGAGACGACCAAAAGCGTTGAAACACTGTTTCCAATAAGGTTAACAAAAAGACCGATAGTGCCAAAACTAATGCCCGCAAATATCAGATAAATCATGGACTAAGTATAACCATCCTCGTTCAGAGTTAAACCCGATCAATACGTTAAATACTCTTTATTCCAAACTTGTCAGTTTAAGTCCGGTATTTTAGAATTCTATCGTCTAACGGGAGATTAAGTAAAGATGAGAAAAAAATTAAAACTACCTCTGATATCGGTAGCTATAGCCCTGCTTCTGGCCGGTTTGGGAACAGCCGGGTGGTTTATAAGGCCGCAGGAGGTCATGAATCGAGCTTCGGAAGCCCTGCAGGGTAGCGAGGCCGTTGAGGTTGAAGAGATCGATACCGAAGGAGTAAGTGGGTTCCATTATACCCCTTGGGGTTCGGAACCCGAAGTGGGTTTGATATTCTATCCCGGGGCAAGAGTTCCGGTCCGGGCTTATGCCCCGGAGGCACTGAAAATCGCCGAAGAAGGGTATGAAGTATTTCTGGTTAGCGCCCCACTGAACCTGGCGGTTCTCGGGTGGAAAAAAGCGGGAGAAATCATTACTAACCACTCCGAAGAAAAAGATTGGGTTATTGGCGGCCACTCTATGGGGGGTGCAATGGCGGCCAGGTTTGTTGTCCGAACGGATTATTCCGTTGAAGGGCTTCTGCTCTGGGCTTCTTACCCCCAGAAAGGAGAAAGTTTCTCTACCGATCTGAAGGTCTTAAGTATTATCGGGGGAAGAGATGAAATAATAAATGAGTCAAAAGTCGTTCGATCCCGGGAACAACTTCCGCCGGATACGGAATTCGTCGAAATAACCGGCGGTAACCATAGCCAGTTTGGCTGGTACGGTTTTCAATCAGGCGACGGTAAGGCAGGGATCAGCCGAGAAAAACAGATGAAAATTATCGTCGAAGAAACGGTGGGGTTATTAGCGGAAGTGGGAGAAGGATCGAAAGGCAGCTAGATAGGTTTTCTCCTTCCCGGTCTGGCTCTCACTTAACAGTTATGATTTGAGTGGAATAAATCTAACTATTCTATAATATCACAAATCGGGCTTTTTAATCAAAAAATCTTTTACCTAATTTAAGCGGTTTGGACAGGTTAGCTGAAAGTTCAGTGGTATTTATAATTTTTATTTTGCAAGCAAGACTTGGTCCAGCACCCAGATGAGAAAAGTAACCTGGAAATATAATCTACCATTAAACGAGCCTGGCAGCCTATACTCCAGGGAAGTAAAAAATCTAGAGCCAAGTTCCGGAGCTCATCTGGGTGCTGGTTGAAAGTTTCGAGAGAGCAAGTTGGCACAAACATTTTAGAGGTCACCAACTGGGTGAAGCAATTAGATTTCTCAAAGGGCAGTGATTTCAACTTGAATACCCATTTAGAAGTTGGTCATGAGTGAGAGAATCGCACAACTTAGGTTTTATTAAATATTCAGCTTGATTTATAAGTCAATTTGAGTATGTTTTTGATGCCCTGGATGATCCCGGGGTTAATTTTTGTGCTGGCGAATAATACTCCTGGGAGGGGTCGATCTTGAAAGAAGTAAAAGAATACGGTTCCTGGAAGACGCCGATCACGGCGGAAAAAGTTGCATCCGGAAGGGTTGGACTGGCTGAAATTCAACCTGAAGCTGAATCGCTTTACTGGCTAGAAACGCGTCCCGGCGAGGGTGGGAGAAATATCATTGTCAAGTTAGACAAAGGCGGAAAACCAGTTGATTTGACGCCGGACGGGTTTAACGTGAGGAACCGCGTGCACGAGTACGGCGGAGGGTCCTACGAGGTTAGTGAAGGGGTCATTTATTTTTCCAATTTCGCCGATCAGAGAATTTACAGGATGGCTGAAGGAAAAGAACCCCGGCCGGTTTCCCCCGAGGGCAGTTTTCGTTACGCTGACTACGTCCTGGACGATGAAAGGGGCAGACTTCTGGGGGTTTGCGAAGACCATACTGGAGATGGAGAACCTGAGAACTACCTCGTAGCTATACCTCTAGACGATAACGGTCACCAGGAAGTTGTTGCCAGAGGGCATGATTTCTACGCTTCCCCGAGAATTAACCAGGAGAGGGACAAAATTTGCTGGGTTACCTGGGACCATCCGAATATGCCCTGGGACGGCACCTGCCTTCACGTTGGTGAGTTAAATGAAAAAGGTGATCTAAAAGACCAGAGGGTTATCGCGGGCGGCGAATCTGAATCCGTTATTATTCCGAAGTGGAGTAAATCAGGTGACCTTTTTTACGTTTCCGATAGAACGGGCTGGTGGAATCTCTATAGCTGGAACGGGGAGGAGGGAAAGCGAATAATTGAAAGGAAGGCCGAATTTGGCAGGCCACAATGGCAATTCGGGATATCCACTTACGATTTCCCGGCACCGGGAAAGCTCGTTTATACCTATTCGGAGAACGGCCGCTGGTTTTCCGGAGAGAAGGATCTGGAGGACGGGAGTTCTAAATCCTATGACCTTCCCTATACACAAATATCTTCTCTTAAAGCTGAAGGGAACGAAGTCTGGTTCATCGGAGGAAGCCCGGACAATCCCCCCGGAATCAGAGTGCTTTCGCGGGATACGGGAAAAGTGGATACGCTCAAGCTATCTTTCTCGCCGGAGGTGGATAAGGGGTATTTTTCTGTTCTCGAAACGATTGAATTCGAATCAGAAGGAGAAAAAGTACATTCTTTCTACTACTCCCCAAATAATAAGGAGTACAGGGGGCCGGAGTCGGAAAAACCCCCACTTCTCGTGGTAAGCCATGGTGGTCCGACTGCGTCGACTTCTGACGGGTTGTCTCAGGAAATCCAGTACTGGACGAGCCGCGGAATTGCCGTGCTTGACGTTAACTACCGCGGGAGCACCGGATTTGGCAGAGATTACAGACAGGAGTTGAAAGGTGAATGGGGTGTAGTCGATGTAGAGGACTGTGCAAGAGGTGCTCTGCACCTTGCAGAAATTGGGAAGGTGGATCGGGACAGGCTGGCCGTCAGAGGGGGTAGCGCCGGTGGTTATACGACCCTCGCCTCGCTGGCTTTTAAAGACGTGTTCCGTGCCGGGGCGAGTTATTACGGCGTGAGTGACCCCGTAAAGCTCTCGGAAGATACGCATAAATTCGAATCCAGGTACCTGGATGGATTAATTGGTCCTTATCCCGAAGCGGAGGATATCTACGAAGAGAGATCTCCGATAAAACACTCTGAGGATATCACTTCCCCGGTGATATTCTTTCAGGGTGGTGAAGATGAAGTGGTGCCGCCTGACCAGGCAAAAGCAATGTATAAGTCACTTGCAGGCAGGAATGTTCCCACAGCCTATCTCCTCTTTGAAGACGAACAGCACGGATTTAGAAAAGAGAAAAATATCGAGCGCTCCCTGGAGGCGGAACTATTCTTTTACTCACGGATACTGAACTTTCATCCCCCGGAAAAAATAGAAAAAGTCGAGATAAAAAACCTAGAAAAGTGAGGTGAAGCTATGTTCGGAGGGAAGGATAATTCGGGTTCCCTTTCATCCTGGACCAGAGCTTTTAGGACTATTGGGGGGATATTGGTCTTTGCGATTATAGTGAGCGGGATTACGATATACTTTGCCAGGCAGGAGAAACCGATAATCTACAGGTTCAACCCGGAGAAAGCATATATTTACACGGATCATCCGGAATTTTATTCGCTGAATTATTCTGCCAAACCCGGAAAGTCGGTGACTCTGTTTTCAAATGGTTTTCACCCGACCTGTATTACCGGCTGCCGCAGAGAAATGACTTCCGAAGAAGCACGGAATGCAATCATTCAGAGAGGGAACAGAAGTGCCGAAAGCTCCGGTAAAGAAAGCCCTGGTTTTGCTTACCTGAAGCCAGGGGGAGAAATAAGCTTGGACTTCGATATGAAAAAAGGGGAGAGGGTCAAGGACCGATTCCCATACGCTAACAGGTTTATAGTTGAGATAAATAAGGGGACCGGGGAAGAGGCCCTATCGTTAATTGCCGGAGGCTATGAGTACGAAGACGGTTCTAGGGTTCCAGAGGATACCAGAAGCGTGAAGCTGGAGTTTGAGTATGACCGGCCGTTTGGCGATTACTCGGTCTTTTCATTGCCGAAGCCGGCTTTCGTTTCAAGTTTGGAACTCGTGGTAGATGAAAACAGGGATAATTCTCTGGGGCTGAGAGAAGGGAGTTTTTACCTCGAGAGGTCGGGGTTTCGCTCTTTGATCAACAGCCTGAAGTCGGAAATAACTGAAAAGATAGCGCGGAAAGAACTAAAAGAGCCCGGAGAGATAATAGAAAGACTGACTGGAACGGATCAGTTTGACCCGTATTCGCCGATGACTGAATACCTTATCGCCCGGGTAAGCCTGAACGCGGGAGCTTACGAAGCCGGGCTGGGGAAAATAAGTGTTGCCGCAAAGAAGCTGAAGGTTTTCGGCGACTTTCTGGAAACGGAATTAAAATCTAAGGACATATATGAGGTTAAAGCGAGACTGCAGAAGGGGCTGGGGCAATGGGAATCGGCAATAGAAAACATGAAGAAGACTACGCCCGAAATAGACCGGAGTTTCCTTTCCGAAGTATACCTAAAAAAGTTTGAAGATTCGGAGCGAGAGGGAGACATTAGGGCATCTTATTACAACGGAATAATCGCCGCAAAAGAGACTCCCAGGATCCTTCTCGGGGTTCTTGGCAAGTACCGGAAAAATAGGGATTGGCTGGAATACGGACTGGATTACCTGGAAACGGAGCTTAAAGAGGAAGGCGGTAGTTATCTTCTACCTACCGATGAGACCGCAAAACCCTATCTTGTGATAATTGCCAGGTCGCTTCTAAACACCTGGCTCGGTAGGGATGATCGGCTGTCAGAATCAGTATCAGCGTTAGAGAGAGTCCAGGAAAGTACCGACAGCAAGGAAATATCCGCCCTGATTAATGCAGTACAGAGCAAACTGTACCGAAAGCTCGGGGAGTACGATAAAGCAGAGAATAAACGAGAGAAAGCAGTTGCCTTTTTTGACAATTACGCCAGTCTTTACGATGAATGGCAAAATTTTCTGAACTAAGGGGGTTTCGAGTAGATCACTCCCGACTTCATAAAAAATGCGAGTGGTTATTTTATTATAGGAATTAGCAATTCAGTTCAGCACTGAGGGGTTGAAGGACGTAAAAATACCACTATCATTGTTTGTCTATGGCTGAAATGGTCTCAAAGAGATGTCTTTCAGGAGCAAATTTATAAGTTAGTTTGCCGGAAACTCAATTTAAGAAATAAGTAAGGAGATTTATGAAGAATTCGGGAATGGACGAGGACGATCAGACGTATTCAGAGTATTCAAAAGGTTTTCTTCTGAAGCGATTTTATAAAGATTACCTAAAGCCCAATCTGCTGGAGTACGTACCGATCCAGGTCCTCCATGTGCTTGGGGCGCTTGCGGGACTGGTTCCCCCTCTCCTGTTGAGGAGCCTGATAGATAATGCCATTCCCGCCAAAAACCTGGGAAAAATAATCACGCTTTCTCTCTGGGCTTTTGGAGCGTTTTCCGTTATATCGCTGGTTAGGTTTGCCAGGAACTATTTTGGACACAGGATCGCCCAGAAGGTCGTCTTCGACATGAGGAACGATATATACGATCACTTCCAGAAACTACCGCTCAAGTTTCACGATAGCAAGAAGACGGGCGAACTGATGTCCAGAATCATTGATGATCTAAACGTGCTTCAGGAGTTCGTCCATCATGGTCCCGAGGGATTTCTCCAGGCCACGACGACGATTACCGGAGTTCTGGTGATTCTTTTTTTAATGGACGTACCGCTGACCTTAATTGCTCTATCTTTTACTCCTTTCTTGTTTGTATTTGCCGTTGTGCTAATAAGAAGAATGCACAGGGCATTCCGGCGAAATCGGGAAGCAAAAGGAAAACTAAACGATCGTCTGGAAGATAATCTCGCCGGCATGAAGGTGATAAAGTCCTTTGCCAACGAGGACTACGAGATGGAGCGGTTTTTTGAACAAAACGAGGAACACTACGACGCGCGCGCCTCGGCAATCAAGTATTTCAGCACTCTTGGACCGGTTTCTTATTTCCTCAATAGTTTTGGGTTGATTCTGACGATCGGGTACGGAGGTTACCTTGTTTATCAGGGAGCGCTTACCGCCGGAACCGTGGTCGCGTTTTATACCTATTTGATCAGATTTAGAGCGCCAATTCTTCGGATGGTTCAAATTAGCCAGCGGTTGAGCAGGTTTTTCGCCAGCACGGAACGTTTCTTTTCCCATCTGGATATAGAGCCCGAGATCGTTCACACTGCCGGGGGCTACACGAAGCCGCGCGAAGAAGTAAAAGGCAGGGTAGATTACGACGGAGTCTATTTCGATTATAGTGAAGGTGAGACCGTGCTATCCGGTATAGATGTCTCGGTGGAGCCCGAACAGACAGTTGCTCTGGTAGGACCAAGCGGCGCCGGTAAGACTACATTTGTACGACTTTTACCCAGACTTTACGACGTAAATGAGGGGTCCGTTAAGCTTGACGAAGTGGACGTCAGGGAATGGGATATACGGCATCTAAGGAGAAATATCGCCATGGTGATGCAGGATGACTACCTGTTTTCCGGTACGGTTACCGAAAACATATCCTACGGAAAGCCCGAGGTTACCAGGGATGAGATAATCGAGTATGCCTGTGAAGCTAACGTTGACGAATTTATTTCCGATCTGCCTGACGGATACGAAACTGATATCGGTCAGCGGGGCGTAAAGCTTTCCGGGGGGCAAAAACAGAGAATCTCGATAGCGCGTGCCTTAATTCAGGACCCGAAAATTCTGATCCTGGACGAAGCGACTTCTTCGGTCGATACTTATACGGAAAAATTAATTCAGGAAGCCATCGATAAGGTTTCGAAGGGACGAACGACCTTTACGATTGCTCACAGGTTATCTACCATAACGAACGCGGACCAGATATTGTTCGTGGAGGCAGGGGAAATCATAGAAAAAGGCAAATTCGATCAACTGATGGAGAAACAGGGAGAATTCTATGATTTCTATCAGCTTCAATTTAAACAAATGGCCGAGTCGACCGAATAGATTTCGAGTTGAACCGCGAGTAAAGAAGGTAAATGGTGGGTTTATAAAAAATGATCGAAAAAGTTCCAGATATAGACAGGTTTTTCGATCTGGCAAAGACCGATTACGAAGAATACTATATGGATCTTGGACATCCGTGGGATATTCTGGAGAGGATCCACGGGATAGTTGAAGAAGAACTGACCCGGGAAATCCGGGGAACGGTTTCGGATTCGGCGACGCTCTCGGAGGACGTCGATATAGGGAACGGGACTGTAGTCGAATCCGGTGCGACGATAAAAGGACCGGCAATTATCGGTGAGAACTGTAAAATAAGAAGCGGGGCTTATATTCGAAGCGACGTCGTGGTAGGCGATGGCGTAACCATTGGTCACAGTACTGAAATAAAAAGGAGTCTGGTCCACGACAGTGCCGAAATCCCTCATTTTTCCTACGTTGGGGACTCCGTTATCGGCTGGAAAGGACACCTGGGAGCGGGTGTCAAAGTTTCGAACCTGAAAGTCAACAGGGAGCCCGTTGTGGTGCACCTGGAGGAAGGGGACGTGCCTACAGGACTGAGAAAGTTTGGCTGTCTTCTGGGCGATCGGGCGGAAATTGGCTGTAATTCCGTTTTGAATCCCGGGACACTGGTCGGTAGAAGAACCCTTTCAACGGCAAATACATCGCTTTCAGGTTATTATCCCCCGGATACATTCATCAAGTTAAAACAGAAGACCGAAGAAGTAAAGAGAAGACGGTAAGTATAAGGAGGCAAAGGTGGATTTATTTGGAACTGACGGCTTGCGCGGCGAAGTGAACGAAGATATCACCCCGGAACTGGCGATGAAGCTCGGGAAATCGACCGATATTATAACTCAGAAGGGTGATGCGATCCTGGTATGTACTGATACCCGACAATCAGCCAGGACCCTGGAATACGCCCTTGCATCCGGAATCTCGTCGATCGGCAGGAATGTATACCTTTTGGATGTGCTCCCTACCCCGGGAGTACCGTTATTACTGGAGGAATTTGACGCAAAGCTGGGTGCGGTTATATCGGCTTCGCACAACCTGGCCAGTGATAACGGAATAAAGTTTTTCGACTCCGACGGCCTCAAGTTGACCCCGAACGTGGAGGAAAAGCTTGAAAAGTTCATAGTTACTGGAGACGGAGAAAGCCTGGCTCGCTGGAGTGACCTGGGGGATATCGCAACTGTTGAAAACCCGGAAGATCTTTATATCGAAGCTCTAAAGGACCGGCTCGGGGAAAATTTGCCCGATTTAACCGGTATGAAGTTGGCTCTTGACTGTGCCCACGGAGCTACTTACAGGGTTGCTCCCAGGTTATTTTCCGATCTTGGAGCTGACCTGAATAAGATCGGGGTGAATCCTTCCGGTTATAATATCAACGAGAATTGTGGTTCAACTTCCCTGGATAGATTAAAAGAAGAAGTCGAATCCGGGGATAGCGATATAGGAGTTGCTTTTGACGGTGACGGGGATAGAGCTCTCTTTGTCGACGAACAGGGGAACGAGGTGGACGGCGACAGGGTGCTTTACTTTGCTTCAAAGTACATGATGGAAAAAGGAGAACTTAAACCGCCGACCGTTGTCTCCACCGTAATGAGTAATTTGGGACTGGAAAAATCACTTCACGAAATCGGAATAGACCTCGTTAGAACTCAAGTCGGGGACAAATACGTCGCCCAGGAGATGATAAAACAAGGTGCGCTGATCGGAGGGGAACAATCAGGTCACATCATATTTCAGGACGTAAATACTACGGGAGATGGGGTCTTGACCGCGCTAATGGTACTTGGAATTGTGAAGAGAACAGGAAAAAAGTTGTCCCAGCTGGGCGAGGGGATGGTCCGCTATCCCCAGGTTCTGGAGAACGTACCCACCGACAACAAGGAAGACTTTCAGGAAGATGGCGAAATTCAGGCTGAAATCGATAAATGGGAAAAAGAACTCGGGGACGAAGGGAGAACGCTGGTTCGTCCTTCCGGTACTCAGGACGTCATCCGAGTCATGGTCGAGGGCAAGGACCAGGACAGGGCGGAGAAAGTCGCGAAAGAACTCGGCGACTTTATCGCCAGAGAGTTGAACGGGTAAATCTTAAAACAATTCGAGCAGTCCCACGTGGCCGCCTTCCTTTCTAACTTTTTCGTCGAATTCCTTCTTTGACAGGCCAACTCCAATTTTCTCCTGTAAAGCCCTGCGGCGCTGCGAGGCGTTTTATACCCGCCTTACTTTGATTTTAGTTGATTCCCTCGATATTCGTAAAATCAAAGGGGGAAAGTCCAGGGCAAACCCAGTTTTTAATAAACTTATTGCCTGGTTTCCGACACCGAAGAAACGGATAGTTCAGGCGCACCTGTAGAAAGTTCTAGTGACGAATCTACTAGATCAACGGAATAGACTGGCTCTGAATTTGAATTTAAAGAAGAATCAAAAATACTCCGATTTTTCTCTTCAGCAACCCGGTAGGCATCATAAGCGCTGTAACCGGACCAGGCGAGATTCAGGGCCGGTAGTATTCTAATTAAAGGTGACTTCCAGATGAAAGGCAGCGAGTAGGCGGAGTAAATACCAACGCCGACGACGAAATGAGTCAGCGCCTTATTTGGTTGGTCGTTGATAAATTGTCCCGCACCGGGCAAGATGAAAGACGCAATTGAGGGTACAGCCGGCGATATGTCTTCAGCGGCAATTCCGATCGTTCCGGAAGTTAAAAGCAGGACCACGGAAACGAGTAAAAGAACGAAAAGCTTTGACGTTGTCTTCATTTTACTCACCTCGAGGGTTTAGACGAGAATTAATATTCACCAGCTTGAAACCGTTTTCGACCAACCAAGCCTTAAGTTGAAATGGGTTATTTGGTTCATCGATAACACTAAAAATTATAACATGCTGCAGGCTCCCTTCCAAATTTTTCGTTTGCCGAAATCTCCCGAGAACGCCCGGAACCTGGTCCGGAGTGGTTGAGCGGGATCGAGGAGCACTTAAGAAGAATTTGAGCAGATATTGATTGCCCGGGAGCCCGGCCAGACTGAATCCGATCGGTATTTTAACTGTCCGTTTAAAGAGCGTCGAGGGAAATATTATCCACCATTTAGACTGAAACCTTTTGCAAAACTTACGACTCATGATTATAGTCTATTAATCAAGAATTCCACTGGAGGGATAACTATGGCTGGTATCTCGGAAAAGCGGATTGCATTTCTTGTCGAAGAAGGTTACGAAGACCTTGAATGCTGGTACCCCAAGATAAGGTTAGAGGAAGAAGGTGCGGAAACCGTGGTTGCTTCAAGTTCGGCAGGGGTAAAGAAAAGTAAACACGGTTACCCGATTGAAGCGAACTATTCGGCGATGGAACTGGACGTGGACTCGCTGGACGGAGTCGTAATACCGGGAGGAACCGGTTCGCCGGATAAGTTGAGAAGGGACGAAGCCGTTACGGATTTTGTCGCGGAAATCGACAGTCAGAACAAAATGGTGGCCATGATATGTCACGCCGGCTGGGTTCCGATATCCGCGGGAATACTTGAAGGTAGAACCGCTACCAGCTACGAGGCCATTGAAGACGACATGGTAAATGCCGGAGTTAATTACAAAGACAAATCTGTCGTCGTAGACGCAAACCTGGTGAGCTCGCGCCATCCCGGCGACCTGCCCGACTTCCTGAAGGCTATAATTGAAAAGCTTTCATGATCATTTAATATCGTTTTTTACCGGTGATAAATTTACATGTTAGATATTGAAAAAATAAGAGAGAATCCCGAAGGGATAGAAGAGCGACTGCGAACAAGGGATCCGGATGTAGAGATCGGAAAGATCCTGGAACTTGACGAGAAGAGACGAAGTTTGATTAAAGAAGTCGAAGAGCTCAGGCATGAGCGAAACGAGGAATCGGAGAAGATCGGCAAACTAAAGGCAGAAGGGAAGGACGATGAGGCGGAAGCGATTATAGATCGAATGGGGTCGGTTGCCGATGAAATCGACGAGCTGGAAGAGGACCTGGAAGCCGTAGAATCCAGCCTGGAAGAAAAAATGGCTCGTTTGCCCAACCTGCCGCACGAATCGGTTCCCGTTAGTGACGTCGAGGAAGACAAGGAAGTAATTGCAGAGTACGGTGAAAAACCCTCATTTGATTTTGAGCCCAGGAATCACCTGGAACTGGGAGAAGAACTAAACCTTTTCAAGTTCGACAGGGCCGCCAAGATATCCGGTGCCAGGTTTCCCTTCTATTACGGTGATGGGGCACTGCTGGAGATGGCTCTGATTCAGTTTATGTACTTTTTCCAGGTACAGCAAAACGAATATACCCCCGTTTTTCCGCCTTATCTTGCGAAAGGTTCCAGTTACTTCACCTCCGGACAGTTGCCGAAGTTCGAAGACGACCTGTACAGGATAGACGACAGGGCGAACGAGAAATCCGATCGGAAAGATAAGGACGAAACTCTATACCTGAATCCAACTGCCGAAAGCATTCTGGTGAATTATTATAAAGACGACATACTCGAAGCCGGACAGCTCCCGAAAAAACTAGTTGCGTTTACGACCTGCTTCCGGCGAGAAGCGGGTAGTTACGGGGAAGAGGAAAGAGGGCTTATCCGGACGCATCAATTCAACAAGGTCGAACTATTCCGGTTCGTCGAGCCGGAAAACTCCTATCGTCACTTCGAAGAATTAACTCATGATGCGGAAGCCATTCTGCAGGAGTTGGGGATGCATTACCGCAAGGTAGCCCTCCCCACCTGTGATCTGGCGCAGCAGGCCAGCAAGACGATAGACCTTGAGGTCTGGATACCGACACAGGAGAAGTACTACGAGGTGTCGTCGATAAGTAACTGTGAAGACTTCCAGGCGAGGAGGGGCAGCATCCGATATAGGCCGGAGTCCGGTAATAATGGATCCAATGAATCAAAGCCCGAGTTTTTGCATACTCTTAACGGTTCCGGGTTGGCGACTTCCCGGTTGCTGGTTTCGCTGCTGGAAAACAACCAGAGGCCGGACGGTTCCATCGAAGTGCCGGAGGCGCTGGCAAAATACGCGGGTAAGGAAGTAATACAGTGAACTCTAAGAGGATAGAAGTAAGGACGGTTGACCTGACGAAGAAGTTCGAGCTAAACAGGGACGAAACTATAACTGCCGTAAGAAAGATGAATCTCGAGGCCGCTTCGGGAGAAGTGCTGGGGATACTTGGACCCAACGGTGCGGGAAAGACGACGGCACTGAGGATGGTTTCTACGATACTTAACCCGACCTCCGGAACTGCTATCGTCGGCGGTGAGGACGTGAAGGAAAACCCGTTGAAGGTCCGTCAGTCGATTGGCTACTTGGCAACTGAAATGGGACTCTACGGCCGGTTAACCCCCAGGGAAACCCTGAGGTTCTTTGCCCGAATAAACGGACTGGACGAAGATTTAATCGAACCAAGAATGGAAGAGGTATTCGATATCCTTGACATGAACGAGTTCGGGGGAAGGAAGGTAAATAACCTCTCGACTGGAATGAAGCAGAAACTTTCACTGGCACGAAGTATAATTCACGACCCGCAAATTTTAATCTTTGACGAGCCGACTCAGGGACTGGATCTGATGACGTCGAAGACAGTCACGGATTATATCGAACAATTCAAACGGGAAGGCAAGACGATAATTCTTTCAACTCATATAATGAGCGTTGCCGAGAAACTCTGTGACAAGATTGCGATTCTATTTGAGGGAGAAATCAAGGCTTTTGGAGAGATCCATAAGTTGGTTGAACGATATAACGTGGAGGACCTGGAAACTCTGTTCTTCGACGTTGCTGGAGGGGATGACAATTGAGAAACGTCTGGTTGGTCTTTAAAAAAGAAATTCTGTCCGGATTACGAGATAGAAGAACCGCTATTCTCGTCCTGGTTTTCCCGTTGATATTTTACCCTACAATGCTTGGGCTGATATTTCATTTTTCCAGCCAGAACGTCTCGAGCGCCGAAGGAACAGTTCCCAGAGTAGCCTATCAGAACAAAGAAGCTTCCCCCGTACTGGCCAGTTTTTTCGTGAAGGAGAATGAACTTGCCACAACTTTTTACCGGGAGGAAGGCGCTGCCCGGGAGGATTTTGAAAACGGTACCAGTGATCTCTTGCTCGAGGTTAAAAAAAAGCAGCCTTCCGGAATCAGTGTCGAGGTTTCCTACAGGAAATTTGATCAGGGTTCCGAAATCGCTCTCAGCAGGGCAAAAGGGGTATTTGAGTCCTATCTCGAGGAGTCGATGAAGCAGAAACTGAGTGGCATGGGGATAAGTTACGAAGAAATATCCCCTCCGATGGAAATTAGCGTCAACGGGGTGGGTGATGCGGAATCCGCTATTGGAAGAGAGATGCTCGAGATGATGCTGCCTTATTTCGTCATTTTATCAATTATAACTGCGGCTATGGGTCTTGGCGCGGAAATTACTGCCGGCGAAAAAGAAAAGAAGACCATTTCCACCCTGCTGGTTTCGCGACTTTCTCGGGAGGAAATCGTTCTTGGGAAATTTTTGACCGTGTTTTCCGTGGCAGCTGTGGCCGCGATTTTTAGCGTTGTCGGATTGATTTATGGACTTGGTTTATTTGGAATTTCGCTTCCCCTTGAGAGTCTTACTCTCTCTATCTTTTTCTGGATTCTCGTTACTGTCCTTCCGCTCGTAGCAGTTCTGTCATCCCTGGTGATAGGTATCGGATCTTTCGCTCGAACCCAAAAAGAAGCAAACGTTTACCAGACGCCAGTGCTCATGTTAGTCGTTCTGACGGGAATACTCTCGATGACCGGGGGAATGGATCTCGGTAAATTTGCTTTCTTTATCCCCATTTTGAACTCCCTGGAAACTTTCAGAGAATTGATCGCCGGAACAGTAAACCTATTTCACATAGGAGCAACTTTCATTACGACCGTTCCACTGGCATTTCTTCTCGTTTATTTTGCAATCTGGTTGTTCAAAAGGGAGGATATCCTGTTTCGGGTATAATCTGCATCACATTGTCCTCGGTAAAGATTGACTAAACCGGCCCGTAAAGATATCATATATTTGTACAGAACCCGGTTTAATATTGCGGAGGTCTAGGTTTATAAGGTTGTTATGATCAATTGCTATGAATAATAAGATATCTAGAGTACTTGCATTCCCGATTTTAGTGGTTATTTTGCTCTCTCTAATCCAGTTTTTCCCCGGGGTACTCCTTTCTCGTTCCTCCGAGCTGACTGAAGTCTCGGGAGAATTTATTGAAGCAGTGGAGGCGCTGGATCAAGATCAGTACGGAAAGGCGACCCGATTGCTTGAAAAATATTCAGGTGATCCTCCACTCGGGGATTATTCTACGTATTTACTTGCACGTGCTAATCTCGGCGGAGGTAAGTACGAGAAGGCGCTTTCAGTACTCGAGAAAATTTCACCGGGAAACGGCGTTCTCTCCTTCGAGAAGTTCTATCTTAAATCAAAAGTTCTTCTGGAAATGGGGCGTCCCGGACTTGCCGGGGAATCGGCTGAACGGGCATTAGGGAAAGCGGTAACGGAGGAAGAGAAAAGGAAGATACTTGAACTCCAGTTAACAATTGCCGTTAACTCGAATAATTATTCAGCCGCGCTGAAGCGAGGGATAGATCTTGTGGAAGTTACAAATCTTCGTTTCGTAGGAGAGAAGCGGGTTCAATTGCTCGACAGGCTTGGTGAAATAATACGTGAAGTTGATTTTGATACCGCGGAACCCCTGGAGTATTTAAGTAGATACGTCGAACTTTTAATGGATTACGGCGAGTATCGGAGGGCCAGAAGTATTTTGCTGCGAAACATGGGAAACTGGACCGGATCCCTGAAGTACAGAGCATACTTCGATCTTGCCTGGATTGACGGGTTCAAGGTTGATCATCCCGAGGAGGCTCGCTGGACTTTTCAGCGGTTGCTCGGCATGAACCTCCCTGACTGGTTCGAGGCCAAAGCAAAGTACTACCATACTCTATTTCAGGCAGGAGAAACTAGCGACTACGACCTGGTTGAGAGCCTTCTGGAAGTGGGAAGAGAATTCCCGGGCAGCTATTTCGGTGGCCTCGCGGTAAATCGCGCTTTTTCAGAGAGAACTAAAGGAGCAAGTACCCTTACTCTGGATCACGAGCTGGAACGGTTTAAGAATTCCATGACCCGCTCTGCGGTCAAAGATGTAACCTGGCGACTGTTTTACAGAAGTTTTTCCGAAGGAAAGTACAAGCTCGCCAAAGATTACCTGGTTTCCCTTGAATCCTTCTACAATCAGTTGCCGCCGGAACTCGTTTTTTGGCGGTATAAAACCAACGCTAGCTCGAATGGTTCGACGGATTATCTGAAATTAGTGGCCGAGCAGAACGAAAAC
Source organism: Candidatus Bipolaricaulota bacterium (assembly GCA_021735185.1). Classification (GTDB taxonomy): domain Bacteria; phylum Bipolaricaulota; class Bipolaricaulia; order M55B111; family M55B111; genus JAGXLP01. Next base: position 371 of record JAIPHN010000001.1, on the reverse strand, counting down.
CCTGTAAATTACTACAGTCTACTCGAGAGCAGAAAGGGCTGGTCCAGGGGGAGTTTTGATTTACGTGATACCTGGAAGGCTAGAGAGTTAGATCTCGAAGAGTACGAAATAAAGGTGACAGAAAAAGATCTTCCGACGTCCTTAGAGAAAAGTCTGGTTTATTCCATCGTATTTAAGAACCACGGGCTTTATGAAACCGCGTTAAATAGACTCAAACGTCTCGAGCCGGAGATGGCCCCGAAAGACTACCTGTTTCTTAAAAGCCAGTGGAAAAGGCTTGCCGGGGAATACAAAGCTTCTCTCAAGTCCTCCACGGAGCTTATGCGCTGGTATTATTCCAATAACCAATCTCCGCCCCTGACGGTAGTAAG
>JAIPHN010000025.1 GCA_021735185.1 Candidatus Bipolaricaulota bacterium | reverse complement strand
TAGTCGTGAAGTACCTGGGTAAGGCTTCCGGGCTGAAAGGTATATTTATCGCCGCCCTGCTCGGCTCTACCCCGACCGGACCGCTCTACGTTGCATTTCCGCTGGCGGCAGCGATGTTTGACAAAGGTGCCAGAACTATGAACATAGTCGTCTTCCTCTCCGCCTGGGCCGCAATGAAGATCCCGCAGGAGATGCTAGAAATACAGTTCCTCGGACTGGATTTCATGGCAACCAGGCTGGTGCTGACGCTAGTTTCCGTTTCATTGATGGGACTGTTTATGGAAAAGATCATCGAAAGGACAGGCTCACTCGAAGTTCAAGGTAAGATTTAAAGCTGATGACGATCGTAAGACAAGATTTATCCAACAGAGGTGTTACAAATGCCGGGGAAGGACCGGAAAAACCCGCATCGGGTGGACGGCGCAACGCCCTGGACCGGACCATTCATTTCAGAAAGATCCCCCCTTGACAATAAAAATATTATCTCTTATATTTTTCAGAGTTTAAATTAAAGTAGGAGATAAAATGTATTATGTAAATAAAATAGTCCAAAAAGGTGGATTTTTTTGGAAAGTATTAGCTGAATCCTCTCTGAACTCTATTCTAGGAAAGACGTGGAGGGGGACCCTTCCTTCCCCCTGTTATCCTCACAAATAAATTTTTCCGTCTCCCGATTTTCACTAGATAGATAAACTCCAAATTTCTCCAGATTTTGCCGAGCATCCTAATTTTTAGGTCCGGTCTAAATTTTTCTTGCACTCGAAGGTGATAAAGCATGTCCTTGTCCAATTCAAACGCAAGTGCAGCGACAGATACTCATTTGCGGAGCGATAATTATTCCTCTCTCAGCGGTTTATGTGTTGATTGTCTCGATGGTTGCCCCGGTTTTTGCGAAGTTGGCAAGTCCGCTTATCGATCAACTGAAAACGTCTACCCTAAGCCTTTTGGCGATATAACGGTAGGAGCCGAAAAAGAATTTCCTGTAGATTTTTCTCACTTTAACATCCTTGGGACCACCGTCGGAGCTAAAGGACAGGAAGACGATAGCGACAAGGCGATATTTCCCACGGTGGACCTGGAAACGACTCTGGGTCGAAACGAAAGCTTGAAACTTAATTATCCCTGGTTGATCGGGGCTCTTGGTTCTACCGAGATCGCAAAGAAAAACTGGGAAGGGCTGGCAATCGGTGGGGGGATCAGCGGAGTTCCGATTACCATAGGAGAAAACGTCTGTGCAATGGACCCCGAATCGGATATCGAAGACGGACAAATTGTCAGTTCACCGGATATGGAACGGAGAGTTAAACTTTACCGTAAATGGCAGATGGATGGTTACGGAGGCGTGATAGTTCAGGCAAACGTTGAGGATAGCCGACTGGGAGTTCACAGGTACGCACTTGAGGAGCTAGAAGTTGATGGGGCGGAAATCAAGTGGGGACAAGGGGCAAAAGACATAGGGGGAGAAGTCAAGCTGGACTCCCTCTCCCGAGCGAAGACGCTAAAGAGTCGCGGCTACATAGTTTTACCGGACCCCGAGAACCCAACAGTCCAGAAGGCCTTCAAGAACGGGGACTTCGATGAGTTCGAGAGACATTCCCGCGTGGGGATGGTCTCCAAAGGCTCATTTATCGAACGAGTCGAGGAACTGCGAGATCTGGGCTCGGACTATGTCTCTTTAAAGACAGGAGCTTACAGACCGAGCGACCTGGCTCGAGCGGTCCGTTATGCTTCGGAAGCTCAAATAGACCTCCTTACGGTCGACGGAGCCGGTGGCGGTACGGGAATGAGTCCCTGGTTGATGATGAACGAGTGGGGGATACCGACAGTATACATCGAATCCCTGTTGCATAAATACCTGAAAGAACTCGATCAGGCGGGCGAGTACGTTCCACCGGTGGCTATAGCCGGCGGCTTTTCACTGGAAGATCATATCTTCAAAGGGTTGGCTTTAGGCAGTCCCTATGTCAAAGCGGTCGCCCAGGCTCGAGCCCCGATCACCGCTGCTCACGTGGGAAAAACGGTCGGCAATATGGTGGAAAACGGCAAGGGAAATGTCGTCAAAGAATACGGAGACGAAATAGAACAGGTATTTATCGAAGCTGCGGACCTGCAGGAGAAGTACAACTCCCGTTACCCGGAACTACCTCCCACCGCCATGGGCGTTTACTCCTACTACAAACGCCTGGAACAGGGACTTCAGCAGTTTATGGCCGGAGCGAGAAAGTTTTCACTGGAACATATCGATCGTGACGATCTGGTAGCACTCACCCGGGAAGCAGCAGAAGCAACGGGAATTGATTACGTCACCGAATCCGACGAAGAGCTTGCGATGGAAATCATTAAAGGGAATAAGGAGTAAATGGAAGCGTAACTTCGCCAGAGCTCACGGAGGAAGCCTTTCACCCCCGGAGCGAGGCAAGCTTATCGACCGCGAATGTTCGCTTCAGTTAGTTCTTGATATATGAGGACAACAACCCCCCCAGTTCCAGAGGAATATCCGGAACTGGGGGGATTTTTTAAGATCCGATTCGGGGTACTGATAATGATTTTCTCTCTATCCACGGTAAAGAAAATCGAGAGCTAACAGTGGCTGATCGACTAAAAAGGTAATATTCCCTTATAATGAGAAGTACTGATTCATTGCCTGGAAGTTGATTGGGTTGAAGAAGTAAGAAAGGGGGGATTCTATTGCCGATTTCTGACGAGAGATACAATAGACAGATCATTATGTCGAACTGGGGCGGAGAAATTCAGCAAAAACTGTCTGGTTCCGAGGTGGTGGTAGTGGGTTGCGGAGCTCTGGGGACGGGTACTATAAGCTACCTGGCCCGGGCGGGAGTTGGAAAGATTTCCGTGATCGATCGGGACTACGTCGAGCTCAGCAACCTTCATCGAACGTCTCTCTTCCTCGAGTCCGATGTGGGTGAACCCAAGGCCACCACTGTAAGGAAAAGAATCAATCAAATAAACGCCGACGTGACAGTCGAGGCACTAACCAGGGATCTGGATCCGTTCAACGCCGGGAGAATCCTTAGAGGCCACGATTTAATCCTCGACTGTACCGACAATCTTCTAACAAGGTACCTGATAAATGATTGTTCGGTCAAGTTTGGTATCCCCTGGATTTATGCCGCAGTGATTGAAACACAGGGAATGACGATGAATATAATTCCGGAAGATGGGCCTTGCTTTCGCTGTTTATTTCCGGAGCGTCCGCCCGCCGGAACGCTTCCCACCTGCGATACTGCGGGCGTAATCAATACGATACCTCCGGTGATTTCCTCCATCCAGGTTACCGAGGCGATAAAGTACCTGGCAGAAAAAGACTTCGAGGTTGGCCATTTATCGACGTTTGACATCTGGGCCGGCGACCTGACCGGGGTAGATATTGAAAAGAACGAAGATTGCCAGTCTTGCGGGGAAAGAGAATTCGAATTTCTGGAGGCCGAGGTTTGCCAGACGACCACCTCCATGTGCGGAAGAGATGCCGTCCAAATAAACCCGCACATGAAAGGAGAGATGGATCTGGAAAAACTTGCGGAAAATCTTCGGGATCTGGAAAACCTGGAAGTTAGCGATGCCCTGCTGCGTTTTGAGGTTGACAATTACAAAATAATCCTATTCAAAGACGGGAGAGCGATAGTTGAAGGAACCGAGGACGAGAAACTAGCCAGAAGTATTTATTCAAGGTATATAGGTAATTGAAATCTCATTCCGGCAGGGACGGAATGTTCGCCCGACTTAACTAGACTTTGCTTTCAAGTTCCAGCGGACAACGGGGAGGTTGAACGTGTATCGTGTTGGAGCTGTCAGGCTGAAAGAGAAGTTTCTTCAAGGGCTCGAGGTCCGCGGATAGCCTCTTGAATTCGAGGCTCTCTTCCTTTTCCTCGCGCAAAAGGTCGCGCAAAAAATTATGCATTTCTTCAACGTATTCCTCGTGGATGCCTTCCAGCAAGTCGTTGTCAATTAAGGCAAGGGAGCGGTAGTTACCCACGCACTGTAACGTTACTTTTCTGCTTATTTCTCTGCTGAACTTCTCCCTGTCACGTTTTTTGGGGTCGAGTCTATCCCGGTTGAACCACCAGCCCACATTATCAGTCAGCAATGAATTTTTCTGGGCATTTTTGTACTCTCGGAAACCTTTTCTCCAGCGCTCCAGTTCATCAGTGAAAAACAAATGTTCTTTATACGCATCGCTGCTGCAATCAACCCATCCCCTGCTTAAGTAATACGTTCCGGGTTCGGCCATGTTTCCTTTCAGGTTTCTATCCCCTGCGATCAGGGGAATGCAGTCGTGGAATTTCGGGACGACCAGTTCCGCTCTCTCGGCAGAAAGTCCCTCCACTCCTCCCCCGCACAAACCGTAGCCGAGTACAATTTGCTCATAATCGGCCTTCTTTTCCAATTCGTCAATTTTATCCTGTATTTGATTCTTCATGATAGAACTATCCGGCTTATCGTGCAGTCCCTGGGGAAGAAATGCGATATCCCAGCTCGATTCACTCAAAAGCTGGTTCACTTCCCGATACAGAACACCACAGGAAATAATCGCTTTTCTGTTATTTTTCATTTAGTAGATGGAAAAGGAAGTTCTATCTTTTTATTCATCCCCGCAACGGGCCAGGTGGCTTTCCCTGTTTGTATCGCCCTCCCGTTATTCCTGGCTATATTCTTGTTGCTGAAAGATCAATTTCGTCGGCCAAGCACGGCTTGCGGGTAACTTAAATCCGTCAGTAAAGGATCAAAACCGAACGATTACACTTCGATAAAGCAGGATGCTAACGTATAATTATCATATAACAATTGTGATATTTTTTCAATTGATTTCCTTATAGATTAGAGCCACAGTATACTTGAACTCCCGATCGTAGATTAGAAAGATAATCACTGGTCAGCTATAATTGGAGCAAACTGGAGAACAATCCAACTTTTGCCTGTCTGGCTCCCGCTTTCCTTATGGCGACGAGATTATTGAAGAAAAGCTGGAACAGTTAGAGAAAGGGGAGAGGTCTTGCTGAAGCTGCAAATAGATCAATTTCGCGCCGACTGGGGCACCCTCGAGCCCGGAACGAGCCGAACGCTAACGAGACCGAAGGAGACATTCTTCCTGGCTTCAGACGGAGTATCGGGGCTTTTCCGTTAGTGGTGGGTGGCCCTGACGTCCGGGCTCCCGGTAATAAATGGTTTCCGACTACAAGCCGGTAGAGGTTACCGTCGAAGGCTGCTATAAATACACCAGGAGAGGTCAAGCATGATAGGCTCAGTTCCATTGCGGCAAATAAGTTGGAACAAAAAAACTAAGCCCGACGTTCCAGTACCGGCCCATGGCCCGGGGCAATCCACCGGGGTGATAGCTCGATGAGCCGGTCGACCATCATTCTGTATTCCTCCTGGTTCGGAATCCGATCAGGGGATATAGATTCCAGGGCGATATCTTCGGCGACCACGAGTTCATCGACGGGACCCCGTCGAATGAACAGATCACTACTGAATAGACCGTCATCGTCACTGTCGTAGGCGAGGATGCCATTCCAGAGGTGCATCTCGGCGGGGTAATTAAGGAATTTTAGCGTGCGAGAACCGAGATCGAGCGTATCACCGCCTTCTTTAACGACAGGGTCCTGGTGAATATCGAATCCGCAGAGCTGTCGTGCAGTGATCTCCGAACATACAGGGCTGAGGTCGGGGTTCCGATCCAGGAACCTGGAAAGAGCGCCACATTCGTCGGATTCGAAATGTGAGATCAGTATATATTCTAGATCCTCGATCAAACACACCCGCTTGAGACCGTTAGTGACTGAATCAAATTGCTGGGCAGATCCGGCATGGACCAGCATCGGCCAATCATCGTTGATCACGTACTGGTTGAACGTGAGATCAATGCGATCATTGTAAGTATTGATCAGATAGGTTTCGTCCCAAATCTCCTCAACTCTAACTTCCACCTTGATCCTCCTCTTCTAGTAGTCAGAAACTCAGTCTCAAATGACGGGATTTGTAGAAAAGTCCGGCTGATTCATCTCCAGGGGATGACCCGGATCCCCTGCTAACTGCAATACTCAATTCTTTCACCACTTTATGAAGGCAAGGTGAAATCCGCGACAGGAACTGGACTACGGTGTAGTACCTGGGATAATTCATTTTATTTTTTCAACTAGCTTTTCTCCCAGTCCTACTACACGTTCGAGGTCCTCTTCTTCCGGTGAACCCTTGATCTCTATCGGGTCCAGCAATTCTCCGGAAGTGCCTTCAACCAGATTCGAAAGCTCCCTGACAGCACCACCGGCCCAGCCGTGGGACTCGACGACGCCGAAGTACTTCGTCGGTGGGTTCAGCTTTTTGGCCAGGGTAGCGATATAGATGATCTGCGGGTGGGGACCGGCCAGGACGGTCGGCGTACCGAAAACTATCCCGGCGCTGTCCACTAGCTCTCCGGCGAGGGAATTAAGGCTCTGCGACGATACTTCGAAAGGAACCGCATCAACACCTTCTGCTGCAATTGTCTCCCTCAGAACCTTGACCATTTTGGCGGTACTGCCCCACATGGAGATGTAGGGAATCAGTACTTTCTCCTCGACTTCGGAGCTGGTCCAGGACCGGTGAGCCTCGAGGATCTTCTCGGGGTTCCGGTAGATTACCCCGTGACTAGGTGCAATGGTATTTATCTCGTAATCCTCCAGTTTGTCCAGTGCCTTGGCCGCTCTCGGTCTGAAAGGCATCATGATTTCCCCGAAATAGTCCTTTGCGTACTTCAGGACGTCCTCTCGGAACTCATCGGCGTAGAGTTTGGGTGTAGCTATATGAGCGCCGAAGAAGTCGGAGGGAAAGAGAATCCCCTCTTCCCTGAAATACGTGAACATGGTCTCGGGCCAGTGAAGCCAGGGAGCGTCTATGAATTCAAGAGTTTTGTCTCCCAGGTCGAGCGTATCGCCCCCTTCGACCACGCGGAATTTCTCCTCCGGCAAATCGTAAAGGGAGAGAGCCATATCCTTGCCCTTTTTCGTGGCCAGTATTTCCGGGTTTTCAGCAAGCGAAAGCATGTGACTCAAGCCGTTCGCGTGATCCGGCTCGGCGTGGTTCATAATCAGGTAATCGAGCTCCCCGGGATCCATAACCTGACCCACTTTTTCCTCCAGATCCTCCTCGAATCCGGGATTAACCGTATCTACCAATGCCGTTTTCTCCTCCCCCTGAACCAGGTAGGCGTTATAAGTAGTTCCTTCAGGGAGGGGGACCAGCTTATCGAAAAACTTCCTTTCCCAATCCCTCACACCAACCCAGTAAACGTCGGATGATATCTCTCTTACTTCACGTGAAAAAGCCATAACTATTTCCTCCCGTGATAGCCAAATTCTTCATTGCGGCCGGGAACGCTAATTAATCCCAGTCCAGGAGTCGCCTTTCTCCCTCAAGCTCCCTTATCTCCTTGATGTCCTGCGTTACTTCCACTGTTCCGAGGTAATCTCCCTCGTCATTTCTGATGGGAAAGTACCTGATGTGGACGAACTTTGGCCCCATACTTATCCAGAACTCGGCCTCTTCCCGGTTTCCTGCTTTGAACTCATCCAGAATACTGTTAACTACCTCCACGCTGTCCGGAGGGTGACAGTTCTGTACCGGCCGGCCAAGTACGGTCTTCGTCCGGGGGAATATCCTTTCCCCGCCGGAGAAGTACCTAACCCTGTCGTTGCTATCTATAAAGGTCACATCTATAGGTAGAGTTCGAAATATCCCGTCCAGTTCGGTTTTGTTCAGGAAACCGAATTCCAGGTTCTGATCCCCTGCTCTCACGGGATCGTAGTCGTCAGTCCGGAGAGAGCTAACGTCTACCATACCTTTAATTTCCTGAGGCAGCTTCTCCACCTGGCCCTTCTCGATACCCTCAGTTACCTCGTAAGGCTGTTTCGGTTCCACGCCGGGGTTCCAGTCTGCAGCCTCTATTTCATAGTAACCAATCCCCTGGCTCTGGTTGTGAATCGCCAGCCATTCCCCGTCCGAGAGCAACTCCTTTACGGTGGGGTACAAAATGTTGTTTTCCCGGAAAACCATGTCGATAGCGCTCTGTGAGACCTCGCTGGCGGTCTCCGTTATCTCCTCTATCGGCGGCTTCCCCTCCCAGGACTCCCTGTTGAGCAGGCCCAGCAGGTCCTTTATCTTTTCCCTGGTTTCGTCGTGCTTTCGCCAGAGAACTTCGGGCACGGAGGTAATCCCACGCCTTTCTATGTAAGGAAAAAGCAACATCTCTTCACGGGTATAATGCGTTCGACCTATTTTGTTGAGCTTGCCGGCAAACTGGGCAAGTTCGCCGAATCCTTTACCGCTTTTCTTTCCCTGCTTCATGTCTTTAACTCTGAGACCGAGCTTTTCGGCGTCCTTTGTTATTTCCTCGTTTTCCAGATAGAGACTTTTGAGCGGGTGTCCTTCGCCAAGTCCTCCCAGGTCGAACTTATCCTGGACTGATTCGCGGAACAGTTCGACGTGGATATCGCACATGCTGGCTATTTCTTCGGCGTCCACGCCCTCTTCCATCATCTCTTGCTCCATCATCGGAATTTCCAGAGGGGAGATTTCCCTCAACAGATCCTTGAATTCTTCCTTTAATTCGCCCACCTCGCCTTTCTCGTTAATTTGACGCAGCAGTTCTTTGATTCTCTCCTTCTTTCCTTCATCTTTTTCGCTCATGGGTTTTAGCCTCCCATTGGATCTTTCAAAATCTCTTACTGTCATCACGTAACTTCAACTAAGACCTGAACTCATAAATTCATACGGTACTTTCCAGCCATAAGTCAAATAGCGGGTAACTAAGGGCCATTATTTAAAAGCGTCAGGGGGCCTCGCGTTATCGTGAATTTAATTACAAAACGCCTTGAACTCGTATAGTTTATACGGTAAGTTTAATCATATGTCAATGCTATATATTAGCCTAGCTATTGAAGGTGGTCAAGATATTTACGGATAAAAGCGAACTTTCAACTGAACCGGCAAAGATATCCCTTTTGTTGTACAGGATCTCGCAGGGGATCAATAAGCTAATCAGGGAAAAGGCAAAAGAGCACAAGGTCTCCTCGACACAGATCCAGACGGTGATTTTTCTGTCGGGGGCGCACCCACGCAACAAAAACGTCACTTCGATTACTAGCAGGTTACAGGTTGCGCAGCCAACGGCTTCCAGGGTAGTTGGCTCACTCGTAGATAAAGGCTTAGTGCAAAGGGAAAGAAGCGAGAAGGATAGAAGAAAGGTGAAGCTGGAATTGACGGAAAAAGGGGAATCAATTGCTGAGAGTATAAACGAAATTAGCCAAGTTTTGCAGGATTCAGTCCAAAGTTTAACAGAAGAACGACAGAGCAAATTTAGCCAGGATTTAGTAGAAATCGCCGGCGGTTTGCAGAGCCAGGGGCACCTGAGCACAGCCCTGACCTGCCAGTACTGTCGGTTTTTCGACCGTGACGGCGGGGATTCCGAAGACCGTCCCCATCACTGCAAGTTGACCGGAGAGGACATGAGCGAAGAGGAAAGCTGCAGCGAGTGGGTGCATCAGGAGACCGGGCTTAATTTAATCGAGTCGAGAACGTCACCCTAAGGAACGGGGCTTGTAGAAAACCTCTTTTAAGTAGTCTTTTCGGTCTTTTACAAAACGAGACCCAGCAGTCAATCGAGCCCACCTCCTGGTTACACCCTGGATAAGAGGAATACATTCAAATAATAACCAACAATTCTTAAGGGAAGTATCCTCGATTGACTGCTGGACCAACAACCAGCTGATTCATCCCCAGGGCAAGCCCTGGGGCATTCTCAGCTAGTATTGGTAAATAAATACCATCACTTAACTTGATCCGAGGAGGAATTTTTACAATGAGTATGTTCTGTTATCAGTGTCAGGAAGCGGCCGGCAACGAAGGCTGCACGGTAAAGGGCGTCTGCGGCAAGGAGCCCGAGACGGCCAATCTACAGGATCTTTTGATCTGGTTATCGAAAGGTATCTCTTATTATAACGAAAAGGCAAAAGAGCACGGGGCTCAGGAGGAAGAGACTGGCCTTTTCGTGATCGAAAACCTGTTCTCGACGATTACCAACGGGAACTTCGACGATGAATGGTTCGAGCACAGGATCAACAAGTCACTGGAAGTCAGACAGAATATCCGAAAGAAGTACGAATCCGAAGCCGGCGAGATAGACGAAAGTGAGCTTCCGGAAGCAGCAACCTGGAGTTCCCATGACGTGAATGAGTTCTACGAGAAGTCCCGGGAAGTCGGTGTTCTGGCTACCGAAGATGAGGACATTCGTTCCCTGAGAGAACTTCTCACCTACGGGATAAAAGGTATAGCGGCTTATGCCGATCACGCATACGTTTTGGGCGAAAAAAAGCAGGAAATATTTGACTTCATCCAGAAAGGACTCGCCGCCACGTTGGACGATAGCCTGGGTGTCGATGAGCTACTGAACATGGTGGTAGAGGCTGGAAATATCGCCGTCGAGACTATGGAAACGCTGGATAAAGCCAATACAGGAGCTTACGGCGATCCGGAGCCGACAGAGGTTAACATCGGCGTCAGAGACAATCCGGGAATTCTAATTAGCGGCCACGACCTGAAAGATATGGAGGAACTTCTGGAACAGACGGAGGGAGAGGGCGTAGACGTCTATACACACGGGGAAATGCTGCCGGCAAACGCCTATCCGGCGTTCAAGGAATACGACCACTTCGTCGGGAACTACGGTAACTCCTGGTGGAAACAGGACGAGGAATTCGAGAAGTTCAACGGCCCGATTCTGATGACTACCAACTGCCTTGTCCCGCCCGAGGATTCTTACTCGGACAAAGTATATACGACAGGAGTCGTGGGTTTTCCCGGTCTAACGCACATAGATGACCGAAAAAATGGCGGCCAGAAGGACTTCTGGGAGATAATCGATCATGCAAAAGATACGGAACCACCCCAGGAAATGGAATCGGGAACTATTCCCGGTGGCTTCGCTCACGACGCCGTTTTGAGCAGGGCCGACGATATAATTGAAGGAATCCAGTCCGGTGATATTCGGGGTTTTGTAGTCATGGGCGGATGCGATGGCAGACACGCTGATAGGGATTACTTTAAGGAAGTGGCAAAGGAACTACCCGAAGATACAATTATTCTGACTGCCGGCTGTGCAAAGTTCCGCTACAACAAGCTGGACCTCGGCACGATAAACGGAATACCGCGGATCCTGGACGCCGGACAGTGCAACGATTCTTATTCGCTGATCAAAATCGCAAAGGAACTCGCGGAGGCCACAGGGGTCGACGACATAAACGAACTGCCAATTTCCTACGACATAGCCTGGTACGAGCAGAAAGCAGTTACCGTTCTTCTGGCGCTTTTGAGCCAGGGAATAGAAGGGATCCGGCTCGGCCCTACACTTCCCGCCTTCGTCTCGGAGGACGTCCTGGGCGTACTGGTCGATAAATTCGACCTGAAACCGATTGGATCCGTCGAAGACGACGTGGAAGCCATCCTGGCAGAGCTGTAATTCTCTCCGAAGGATTATTTAACTTCAACTGACAAAAAAATTGTATCGAAGAAAATAGTGAAACTCGGGCCAGTCCCCTGGCCCGAGTTTATATTTCGCAGCCAGAGAAACACTTTTACGAATTATCCTCTTTCGACTTCTATATTCCCGCCATCCATCTCTTCCATTATCTCCCCAACGGCTTTCTTATTACTCTCCTTCCGGATAAACAAACTGGTTCTGCGCCTAACTACGTCTTCCGGCTCCCGCGCCAGCTCGTTCGTTACCGAGTAATATACCTGAGCTTTTATCGGGGTCTCCTCCTCCCCGACCGGTTCGTCATAACCCGGGAACTCACTTGACTGTTCCAGGACCGATTCCGCCTTGGTTCCGTATCTGTCCAGCAGCCTCTCTACCTGAAATTCCGAGAGTGAGTGTCCGGCAAGGAGTTCGGACTTCAAGCTTTCCCTCTCTCCGCCCTCCCAGGTTCCGGGGAGGGCTATCTCGGCAGTTGACCTCTTCTTATCAACCCCCATTAAATCCAGCGTCTCTTCCGCCATCGCCCGGTAAGTAGTGTATTTGCCACCGATTATCGTATATATCGAGTCCTCTTCCACCAGGATTTCGTGATCGCGAGAGACTTCGGATTCCCCGACTTCGCCCCTGCTGGTTGAGTAAAGTGGGCGAAGGCCGGCAAACTCGGAGGATACGTCCGACTCCGTGAATTCGACACCTTCCAGGTAGTGATTTATATTGGAAAGCAGGTATTGCCTGTCGCTTTCATTAACCGAGAGATCGTCCGGATAACCGGAAAAGTCGGTGTCGGTCGTTCCGACGAGTGTCCTGTTCTCCCAGGGAATGACGAAGAAAAGCCGATCATCGTGGATCGAGGGGAAGAAACCAGCGACATCAGTATCCAGGGCCGGCAGTATTATATGGGCTCCCTTCGTTGGCCTGAGGAATTGATCATCTTCACCCCTCCATTCACCTGCGAGGTCGTCGGACCAGGGACCGGTAGCATTTACTATTTTATCCGCCCTGACGGCGAACTCTTCCTCGTTGAGCTTATCCAGAACCTCCAGCTTCCATCCGTCCCCGCTACTCACCCGGTTCACTCCGGTTACTTCCGCGTAATTTGCGATCTTTGCGCCGCGGGCTTCAGCATCCAGGACGTTACTTATGACCAGGCGAGCATCGTCCATCTGGCAGTCGTAGTAGACCCCGGTAGCTTTTAATCCCTCTTTCTTCAACCCGGGAAACTCGGCTATCGTCTCTTCCGGGTCAATGAAGTCATGACTTCCAATACCTTTACTTCCGGCAAGCAGATCGTAAAGGAAAAGTCCGGCGCGTAGCTGAAGGGGAAAAACCCGAGATTCATCGTAAACCGGGAAGAAGAACCTGGAGGGGTAGACCAGGTGGGAAGCAATATCCAGCAGTGCTTTTCTCTCTCTGAGCGCCTCTCGTACCAGACCGAAGTCGTAATTTTCCAGGTACCTCAGCCCGCCATGAACCAGCTTCGTCGACCTGCTACTCGTCCCGTAGGCAAAATCGTCCTTTTCCAGCAAAGCAACGTCCATTCCCCGAATTGCAGCGTCCCGGGCCACTCCCGCACCCGTGATTCCACCGCCAACTACCACCAGGTCAAATTCTTCGTCAGTAAACGACTCAGCTGGTTTCAATGGTATCGCCCCGGTATAACAACTCGATTTCCTTCCCCGATTCAGGTAAATCTATCAAGAACCAATCCGCTCGGCGCAATCTATTTTGGTTACGACACAAGGCCCCATTACCCCTGACAATTCAGGTAAGTATATAAGTCACCGACCAAATGATAAAGCTTTCGCCAAAACCCGAAGATTCACCGATGGTGAACCCTGACGGGTTCTCAGCTAGCTTCGGTGAATTACCCCGCACCTTCTTGGTGCGGGGCTTTTTCTGCAAATTTTATGATAGGGATAGGCCCCTGGACTTTCGGAAAAAGAGACCCACTTTGAAGTAGGTCCCGGAAGATTCTTAAGCAGTCTCTGTAAGAAAGAGTTTTAGAATCCGATAAAAGACGATAATTCCTCTCGTCGACCAGTCTCAGCTGAGGCTATACCGGCTTCTATTGCAGCCAGGTCTTTCAATGCCTCCATTGGCTTGCCCAGATCGTTTTCTTTATTGCCCCTGATTGCTTCGTAGAAGTCCTCGAATTCCTCCTTAAACCCGTCATTATCATTTACCTGGATTTCTTTCGTCCCTGTCCCGCTGGAAAGACTTATCGAATCACTCTTTACCCTTAACGTCCCCTCGTCGCCGTGGATTTTGAAAGAATCCTCTGCCTCCATCCCATAGGAAACTTTATAAGAGCCAAGTACTCCGTTTTCGAAGTTCAATCCCATTTCGAGAGAATCGTACTTACCGGGCAAATCACTTATTTTTCCCGTGAACCCGAAGACGCTTCCTATATCACCCACGATCAGGCGCAATTCGGCTATATGATGAACCCCGCCGTCGGAAAGAAACCCTCCGGCATGATCCGGGTTCTTCCGCCATGAGGTCTGGGCAAATTCGTTCTTCCTGGTCATTCCCGGCCAGACCTGGCGGGAAACAAATCTTGGTTGAGCAATTTCCCCTTGATCAATCAGTTTTTTGGCCTTTCCGGCCCTGTCGAGGTGTCTAAAATTCTCGGCAATATACACGACCTTATCCGACTTCCTGCTCAGCTCGACGACCCTTTTTCCTTCCTCCACGTCTGGAGCAATTGGTTTTTCGCATATCACGTTCAAACCGTGGTCAAGGGCCATTTCAATAAATTTAGGGTTGAGCTTAATTGGCACTGCCAGATCAATGGCGTCCATCAGGTCTGACTCGAGCATCTTTTCGTAAGAATCGAATATTTTGGCCCCATCAATTGATTCAGCAAAAGAAACTGCTTTCTCTCTGCTTCTGTTTGTTACCCCTGCAATTTCAAACTTATCATTGAGTTCGGCGAGTGCTGGCCGGTGAAATCTACGAGCGGCAATACCGCAACCGACTATTCCCAGTTTCAGATTACTCATTGATACCTCCTGATTAAATTAATAGGTATCCTGGAGATGTCTTACCGACAAATCGGAGCCTCGCAAGGGTCGAGCCCCCTTCTTACCGGAGGGGATGAACTTCACCTCTATCGGATCACCGGGCAATAAGTGAAAATAATTTCGGGAGAACCTTCCACTCAGTGCCCCGGTTTTCAGCCCTAGCTGGACAAAAAGGGCCGGATGCTCGGTCCGAAGCGTTAAAGACTTTCCCCGAACCGAAGCGGAAACCCCGGGATGAGCTAAATCAAGGGACTTAAAAGGAGTAAAAAAGTGATAATTGTTCGACTCGTACTCGTCGCTCCGGAACCTCACCTGAACGATCAGGTTATTTCGTTTTTCGTCTTTCATTAGCTCCTCCAGCGCTATCGAATTTTGCCTGACACTAGCAAGCCGTGGGACCTCCGTCTCAAAACTTCTGGTTCTCAACTTCTCCCCGCGAAGATTAAATACCGAGGTCTCCAGCACCCCATTTAGTTTCTTTCCGAGGTCGCTGGTGATCCACAGTTCCAGTTCCCCGTCATTTT
>JAIPHN010000024.1 GCA_021735185.1 Candidatus Bipolaricaulota bacterium | reverse complement strand
GCCGACAAGCTGGTCTCCAACTGGTCGTCGGTCAAAAAGTGGATTGAGATGGAGGACGTAACCGTCGATAATAGAGGATGGGAGAAGGGTAACTTACGGGAATACGACCAACAAGTAAAGAAGAGGGTAATCGAAATAAGAAAGAGGCTACGAAAAGAACAAAGCTACTTCTTCGGACCTCAGGTAGTACGGGCAAACTACAGGAAACTTTACCCGGAAGAAAAAGTTCCCACTATCTACTTTATCGCCAAGTCACTCAAGGAGGAAGGGATGACTACCGGCAAGGGCAACACACGAAAAGAGGACGGTTCCGAGTACATGAACTATCCCCAACGGTCTCTGGACAAGCTGGGCACGGTAGTGGAGGGAATAGACTTTATCGGTCCCCGCTACATTGAGGACCAAACCGAAGGAGTCCACTTTTTAGCGAGAAAATACATCCGCCCCTACCAGTACGGGTTGATGACCAGAATCGAAGGACAGACCACTGACGAGGCACTAGAAGTACTGGTAGAGGACTGGCGGGACCACCCCCTCCCGGAAGTATTAAGACTGGACAACGACCCCTCATTTGGTCTCTACTCCAGACACGACAGACACATTGGTAGATTTCTGAAAGTCATACTTAACCTGGGCATTACTCCAATATACTCCGCCCGCTCCCAACCGTGGAACAACGGAAACACCGAAGGTTACAATTCGGTCTTTGCCAGGAAGTTCTGGGAGAAGTTAAACTTCTCCGACGAAGAGGAAATAGATACCGAAATCAAGGAGTTCAACCTGGAGTACGAAAAGTACAACGATCTAGTGGGAAACAATATAGATCCCGATAAGATAGAGGACGAGACTTTATCCAAGGACTTCACCTTAACAGAGAGTCTTCAAAACGAACTAAAAGACGATCTAGATGATCCCACCATATACTGGCTCCGGATAGTCCGTAACGGTACCGAGAAAGCAAAGAAGAAAGACATTGGTACCATAGATATACTGGGAGAAGAAATTGAACTAGAAAAGCCTTACGTCAATCAGTTTACCCTAAACAAGCTACAGCTAAAAAACGATGAACTGTCGATAATGGTGGAAGACGATGACGGTAAACTGGAGACTATCAAACAGGTAAAGATGGAGGTAGAGAATGTCGACTTTGACGGTTAATTTAACTCTGTACCTCTATACCAAAAACAACCCCTAGTTCCTTGTTAAACTGCGAAACGGACAAAAAACAGTTCCGGGTTGGGTAGTTCTAAGTACGTCCGAAGTGCTAACTATCGGGCGAATCGGGCGAGAGCTGGGACTAGTTCTGCTTAGAATAAGAACCTTCCGGCGGAGCACGGGGACTTCGGCTGCTTTTTGCCCCTTGTTCCCACACCGGGCGAATCGGTTTCACGAACTTTTCCTCGCCCGGGGTTTGGTTTAAGAGAATTTATATTCTGCCCGCTGGGCTGCGGAAACACGCCGTGGACTATCCAGTGGGCTTCGTTCAGTTCACGCTGAACGAGGATATTTCGTCCTGGAATGCCGGTCGGTTTGCGTTTTCTTCCTTGAGGAACTCCACGTACTCTCTCAATCGCTCCGTTAGTCCCAAGTTCTTTAGCTCCTGCAGGTGACCGATGACCTTCCTGTAGTGTCTCCTGCCGGTATCGCCGGCTAAATAATCGGCGAGAAGGTCGGAGTATACCTCGAAATAGGTTTCCGGATCGTAGTCTCCAACTTCCTCGAGGTATTTTCGGAGGTTCCATAAGCTCTCGGACTCCAGGACCAGGTCGAAAGCTTCCTCTCGATTATCTTCGAGAAGGTGAAATTCGATCAAGCTCTTCCCCGACAGTTCGGAAGTTATGCTTTCCGCAAGCTTTCTCCATTCCCGATCAGTACAGCTTGATTTGAGTTGCCGGTAGTACTTTTCGCCGGGTTGGTCGAGGTATAGCTCTTTTAGGTTTTGTTTGTACTTTTCCGGATGGGTATTTTCGTAGAGGTCGGTAAGAACTTTCCTCAACTTCTCGGAGTAGTGGCTTCCGAGGTTCTCGAGCCCCTCTTCGGCTACTTCTATTGCCTTCTCCTGCCGGTTCGTTTCGACCAGCCACTTGACGTACTGGAGGCAGAACTTACCCTCTTTTTGGTAGTTACGTTCGAAGAGTTCTTCCAGCTCTTCCTTTTAGTTTAAGTTTTTCAAAACGTGAGCCTTCATTGAGAGGAGCCGAATAACCTCACGCCTCTCCCAATTTATGCCACTTTCTTCCTTGTCGGGTAGACTCTCCGGTAAATGGGGCGAAAGGAGTTCTTGCCAGTAACGGTAATCGCTTTCCTCGGAGCAGAGTTCTTCCAGCGTCTCCTCGTAGTATTCTCGGAAATAGTCGGGATCGTTTTCCAGGTACTTTTCAAACAGGTAGTCGATGTATGTTTTCTTGGCTTGGTGATCCAGATCCCCTTCCGCCAGCACTCCCCCGTAATGAGCGATGGCCCACTCGAATTCTTCGCCGTAGTAGCCGGTCGAGTCATCGGTCCGATCCATTTCCTCGGCGATGACCTCGGATACGGCCCGGTATATTTTCGCGGCTTCCCGGACGTTCCCTCTTTCCGAATGGTCTTTTGCCAGATCATAGAAGGTGGAGAAGTCGATGTGTTCGTTGTATTGAATTATTCCCCCGCCCCCGGCTACTTCCCTGTAGAGTTCCCGTACTTGTTTTTTGTAATCCTTGACGGTGTTTTTCTCCGATGGGTTGCCGAAGTTTACCAGGAACCTTTTTTGGAGGTCCGGGTTCCTGGTAAATTCCTTTTTTAAAAACTCCTTCAACTTTTCTCCGTCCGCCTTGCGCAGTGCTTCGCTGACCTTTTCCTCTTTTTTCTCCGAAGAAGCCTTCAACTCCTGGAGATCCATTTCCCCTAGCCTGAGCAGGGTAGCCACGATGTGTTTGCAGTATCCGCCCCAATCGTAGGGACAGCTGCAGCGAGCACCAAAGTCATCCCGGCTCAAGTCGAGCCTTACTTCATAGAGTTGAGACCCCTGGACCTTCGCGGTGACCCGGTCACCGACCACGTCCACCTGTTGGACCCTTCCCTCCTGACGGTAATTTACCCCTTTCTCAAAAGATTGGGGGATACAAAAAGATCGGATCTTTTCTTTGGTAATTTTTGTCATAGTCTTTTTATTTACTTTCGGTTCTAACCGTCTCCGGCCAGCTTTGGAAGGCCTCCATTATTTCCGGGTCCGGGCATTTTTCTCTGTAGAAGTGCTCGTACTCGGTCTTTAGACTTTCCAGATCGTTTATTACGGTCCGTAAATCCGATCTTTCTATCAGGGACTTCTCGAGCAGGAATTTTAACCAGGAGTTGATATAGATAAAAGGGGTCGCCACCTTGTAATAGTCGGGATTCAAAAAATGTAGGTACTCGTTCAAAAACTCCTCAAACGTCTCGGAGTCCGGCAGGAGGATTTCGGGTGTTGGTCCGGATGAATTGGCTCTCGGATTATATTTTATCTCCAGTTCCCCGTCGATTCGCCGGAGTAAGTATCCCGTGATCTGGTCCCTGGCTATTCTACCCCTGCACCAGGGAAGGCCCTCTTCCGTATGCAGGAAGCGATGAAATTCGTCGACGAGCGAGAAGAAGTCCCCATCGTTGTACTGGGTCTCCTCTGGCCTCTCGTTACCCGATGCATTCCTCGGCGTGAAATCTTCGGGTTCCCAATCGTAGGTCTGTTTTCCTCCCAGCGTCCGGATCATATCTCGCAGTCGGTCTCTATTTAACCGCTCGTAATACCTATCAATTTCCTCGATAAGTTCCTCGGGTGAAACGTCGGATGGATCGTACCTGCCCTCTTCGGAGAGGTAGCTGTAGATCTCGATCTCAATTCCGAGGTCGATGAATTCGTCAATAACTCTAGGCATGAGTTGATCGTTTTTCTCGATTTCGGAGCGAAAACGGCGGAAGTAGCCAGTGAGTTTATTGGCAGGTGCGCGGAAAACGAGGGCCCAGAAAGCCGGGGTGAGAACGTCGGGATCCTCGACGTAGTGCTGGAAAAGTGTTTCAACCTCCTCATCTTCGGGCTCCGTGTCCGACCAGATAAGGGATAGGGTCCTGCCCCGGGAAAGCCAATAAGGATAGGTTTCGACCAAATCTTCTCGGTTCTTCCTGATCTTTTCGTCAAGGGCGAGATATTCCTCCCACTTTCCCTCGAGAGAGGACTGAAGGAGGAGCCCGTCGAGCATTTCCAGGGCGAAATCTCCGCCGACCACCTCGGGATCCTCGTATTTATCGTAGAAGAAGTCAAACTTTTCTTCCAACCCCATTTTCTCAAACTTTCTGAGTTGTTCCTGCCAGGTGTTGCCGTGATTACCTGGTTTGTCATTGTCCCTTTTTCCGCTTTCTCCGTCCCTGACCACTCTTCCTCCCCGATTTTCTTCCTCCTTGGGAAGGCAACAGTATTTATACTTCTTTCCGGAGCCACAGGGACATGGGTCGTTTCGACCGACTTCTTTGCTGATGGTGAATCGCCTCCAATTCGCCTAATTACGCTTTTGCTTAATGACTGGGAATAGATAAAAACTTACGTCCAGTGGTCCCCTTCACTTGTTCTTGATATAATCCTCTAACCAGTCGCGGTCAAGTACTCTGGTATCGACGAGAATATGAAGAGCCGCTATCCTGCCACCCTCTTCGCCGAACAACTCCTCCGCCCACTTGATCGCCTTGTGGCCGTGTTTGACCTGGCGGTGGCTGGATCCGAGGTACTTGACGGTTAGGTCCAGCCACTCGTGGAGGTTTTCGTTCGTGTAACCGAGTAATGCCTCGTCCAGCTTAACGTGATTTCTCCGGTCCAATTGTCGCCCCTACAGTTCCTCTTCCTCCCCTTCCTCTCTCAGGTCCCTGGCTATCTCGGATGCCCTTCCTATCAGGTCGACCGGTAATTCGTCGCCCTCTTCCAGCATTGCCATGTAGGTGTCGATCCAGGTATTGACCATCGATTCTACCTTCGATTGCTGGTCCCGGAATTCTTCTCGCCCTTCCAGTGGTTTGAGCACCGTATCGATCGGGTTCATCTTCGTGTGGAACTCCAGGGCCTTGTCCAGGTTCTTGGACATGACGATTTGTTTGTCCATCGTATCTTTAAGTTCTTTTTTTGGGTCTTTGGACATAAGGATACCTCCTATTTATTGGTAATGTTTTCGATTCGTTCTTTCATAACCTTGTCGTAGGTCTTCTTTCTGTCTTGCCACGTGTTATTCATCTCCTTCAACCTGTTCATCTGAGTTTCTCGCAGGTCGCTGGTCCGTCCCCTTACCCGACTCCTCATTTCCTCGATTTGTTGTTGCTGAAAAGCCCCTTTTTGGCGCTCCTCCTGCGTGAGTTTCTGGCCAAAAGCCTCCTCTATCACTTCTTCCGGCTCCCTCTCGTGCCCTTTGCGGATGTGCATTTTGACGTTTTTGTACTCTTTGCCGCAGATTGGACAATAGACAGTCTCCATAATTCCACTTCCTATGGTTTACAAATTCTTAGGATAAGTGCCTTTCCTTTCGTCCCATAGTTTAGGTTACAACACTCGATATTAAGCGTGCAAGGTTTGTCAAAAATAGTAGTCCCGGTCCCGGAATAGTAACAACAGCAGCCCCCCAAGTCCCCGCGCTGGGGGCGGGTGTCTGCGGTCTTCTGGGGGAATAGGCTGGTTTTGTGTGTAGACTTTCGAAATTGGACCGAAAGTGGAAAGTTATAGAATTCATCACACGTCAAAAAGCTAAACTGGTGAATATCCAGGTTCCGAAAATATTCGTTTGTCTTTTTTTGGGATAGAGCTAAAACTGATTGACGGTTAGCCTATTTCTAAAAGGTGGTTTCAGTTGCCTCTTTGGTTCGAGCTTGCCGCGGTTCTCGTTTCGGTCTTCGGTACCGGGATTACCATCTACCTGATTCGGCCCCTGCTCGTCGAGGCGGGATTGACCGGGGTGGACCTGCATAAAGACGATGGGCGAGAAATAGCGGAGATGGGCGGCCTTGGGATAATCGTCGGCGTTTCCGGCGGCTTCGTCCTGGCCATCGGAGCCCTGCTGGCCTCCGCGGTGATTATCGGGGACTTCGAGACGGCCGGAGTTGTTATTATCATACCTTATTTTGTCGACTTCCTGTTGAAAGCCATGGCCGGTTTCCCCTCCGAGGACTGGGCCGGGGAAATTAACCCGGAGGACGGGAAGCTGTACTGTCCGCGGGAATTTCCGATGAGCTTTCCGCAACTGGTGATGAAGATGACTGGGGGGATAAAAGAAAGGTATCTTGTTCTGACCATGATGGGAATCGAGGGGGTAGCTGGGTTGGTTGCTATATCTCTCTATCTTGTTTAGTCTAGGTTCATTAGGTTCTCAACCCCAAACTCTCTTTCCCCTGTCCAGGAGTAAAGAGCAAGGGGGAGTTCAGGGAGGTTTATCGGGGTCGTGGGATTTATTGGGTTAAAACAAATACCAGGCTCTCACACTGGGTTGATTGGTAGCAGGTAAGCCTCTAGCCCTGCACGAGACAGAACCTGTTGGGTATCGGCTGTGTTTTAATTCGGAATCCTGCCCAATTTAAGGAGCTGGATTCAACTCTTTAATCCGTCCTTAATCTCCGCGGTAAACTTTCGGAAATCCCAGATATTTTCTTGCGCAGCTTCGAAGACTAGCCCGTTATCGACTGTGGCGTATTCGTGAACAAGGATGTTCCTGAAACCCCTCATCTCGTACAGGATATTTTTCGTATCTTCCGAAATAATTCCCTCTTCCGCGAGTTTATCAAATAAATCGTTCTCTTCCGAAGGTAGGCCCAAATCCAGACCGGAAACTACTAAATTACATGTATCTATTACTGCCTCTATCGCAAGTTGCAGGAGTCTTTCGGTAGATCTTCTCTTTTCTATGGTTTTATAATCCTCGTAAGTTTCAGGTAAGACCTCTTCCAGTTCGGACAAATAGCCCTCCAGCTGGTCGATCTTGATTAATATCTTTTCTTCGTCTAAATCAGCCATTTTTTACCTTTTCCAGGTATTCTCTCATTCGGGGGGCGAAGTCTTCGTATTCCTGTATCGTGCGATAGGCTAGATCGTAAAGCCTGTCTTTATCTACGCAGTATTCCAGCTGTCCTTCCTCCAGTATTTGTTTCCTGATATAGATTGGTAATTGCTGAAATATCTGTAGATCTACCATCTGGGGATCTATTTCAGAGAGATAATCCAGTCTCTTTCGGGATGGAGATACGGTCCTTTCTGGGCGTTCATTGCGGTTTTCTCGGCGGTCTAAGATGAGGCAAATATCGAGGTCCGAACCGGAGGTTTCTTCTTGCGTCTTTCTGACTTGACTTCCATAGAGCATAACAGCAAGGATATCCTCGTCGCTTTTCGCCCGGCTCAGTATTTTTTCTAGTTTGTGTTTTTGGGATTTTGTCAACATGGTACCACAATTTTGTTAAATGTCTCCGGTAAAGGCAAGTTGGGTAGTGCCGTGTTCTGAGTTCTTAGTTCCGAGTCCGTTTTTAGGTACTGGGTACCGGGTACTTGGTACTAGTTCGTTAGGTTTTGGTTTTTGGGTACTGGTCTCTATGGGGCGTTCTTCTCAATCTTCACCCCCACCTTATTCCTCCCCCATCAAGAGGGAGGAAATGTGGAAGTTCGAAGTTATTCCTTTCTGTTTCAGCCTTCGGCTGAACGTCGGTGGGGGAAAGAGAGAATGAGGGGGAAGAAGTTTCCAGGAATATTCTCCCGGCGGATCACGGGGATTCTGCCTGCTGGGGGGGTAGGAGGCTAAAGGTTCGCTGTCAACATTCCGGCAGTTTAATTTCCGTAGGAGGAAAGAAGAGCGGTTGGTTCTCTCCACCTATCGGTAGGGCGCAGGGACCCTGCCTGTTGGTATGCCATAATAGTAGCAGCTTCGGGCCCCGTGCCGGGACTGTTTGGTTCCATAACCCAAATGCACTCAATTGATATATTTCTTATAATACAACGACTATGAAAATTCCAGATTACTTCGACAAGATACTCTGGTCTTACGATTCCTCCCGACTGGATCCGGACGAGGATATGAATCTGATCATTATCAGCGCCATAAATTACGGAGATCTGGAACACTGGAGATGGATCAAGAACTACTATGGAAAAGACACGGTTAAGAGCGTTCTAGAGGCAGTCCCCGTTGAGCAGTTGCGAGAAAGAGTCCGTCCCCTTGCATCGATCTTATTTGACGTAGAAGAGTTCAACAATGCACCCAGAAGTCTTAACTGAGCAGGGGAAACAAATTTTCCCCCAACTCGGGAGATTTGATGAATTTTACCTGGCCGGTGGTACGGGGCTCGCGCTGCAGGTTGGGCATAGAATTTCTGAGGATTTCGATCTATTCACCCGGAAACAGCTTTCCGATGGCCTGCTAGAATCCGTAGAAAAGGTTTTAAGGACAAAAAAGTTTCCCCCTCGGTAAATAATTTTGAAGAATTAACGGTCTTTATCGGGGATACACAAATTACCTTCCTCAGATACCCCTTTGACTTGATGATCCGGTTAAAGGAATATAAGGGCGTTTCAATAATGGCGGGAAGCGAGATAACAGCTACCAAAGCTTATACAATTGGGAGGAGGGGGTCGTTCAAGGATTACGTTGATTTATACTTCTATTTGTGTAACTCGTTGAAACATAGGTAACCTTCAGTTAGGCTATGAGGTAATTAAACCCCATAGCCCAAACTAAAGGAGTGTTACCTATTATGAATAAGTATAGCGAAGAACAGATCGTCAAAGCAAGACAGAAGTACCTAAAAGAGTACTACAAGCTAAAAGACGGCAACGGCAAGTTCGACACGGTAAAGGAACTGTGCGAGTTCTTTGATATCTCGAAAAAGACTCTATACAAGTGGAGAAACAGGTACGAGGAATCCGGTAAGGATCCTCAGAGTCTGCTGAACAGATCGACCGCACCAAAGACCTCCCCCAGGAAGCCACCCAAGTGGCTCGAACGCACGGTAGTCTCCTAATAAGAGACCGGCTAGGCTGGAGCAGCCGTCTACTTGAAACGCAAGGGGGTAGTTAACCCCAATACGGGTAAGCCCGTAAGTGAATACGGTGTACGCTGTATCTGGGAAAGATACAGACGGGGAGCCAAGTACGAAAAAGAGGATAAGGAAGAGCCCGAACGCTACGAAAAGGATAAACCGGGAGAACTTGCCCACATAGACATCAAGAAACTGCCGAACGTGGAAGGAGAAGATCCGAAAAAGAAGAAGTACCAGCATGCTCTAACCGATGACTGCACCAGGATACCCTATGTTGAAGTGCTGCCGGACAAGAAGTCGAAGACGGCGGCAGATTTCCTGGAACGGGCGACCGACTGGTTTGATGAAAAGTTGGACGTTCAGTTCGATGCCCTCCTTTCCGACAACGGAAAGGAGTATACCTACCACACTAAAAGTGGAAGGAAGAAGCACAATTTCGAGAAACGCTGCAAGAAACTGGAAATCAAACACAGACGGACCAAGGTGGCCAGACCACAGACAAACGGCAAAGTAGAACGGTTCTTCCGGACGTTAGACGATGAATTACACGACAAGTATCACTTCGATTCTCATAAAGATAGGGAGATGGCCCTGAAGGATTATCTTCGTAAGTTTAGAAAACACAGGATGCATTTTGGCATAAACGGGTTGACACCGAGAGAGAAATTGGAGAAGGTTAGGTCGGTTGAAACCGAAACGGAAGATGAAGAAGTTGCGAGTAAAAACCAGAAACCGTTACCCATGTGTTAACGAAGTACAGTTTAATGAAGTACTTCCCTATCACTTACGGGGCTGACCTTTTGCGGGAGGTAATGATTAGCGGAAAGACGATAAGTCAGTTTCCAACATCGGATCTGGCCTTTCTCGTTTTGAATTCGGCATTTTACTTTGCGATCGGCTTCGGAGCCTTTAAATACTTCGAGAGTGTGGCAAAACGAAAAGGGCTACTCGGTCATTATTGAAAATTTAACCGGGAGGATGTATCTATGACAGGAAAAAAGTTCTTGCTATCGACTTTAGTTGTCCTTCTGATTATTTTTCCCTCTTTCCGGCCCCTCAGGGCCAGCAACAGTGATGAAATTCCCGAGGAGGATCAAGAGAACAACTGGTGGAAAGCCCACCCCCGCTGGACTCAGTGGCTGGCAGGTACTTTAGGTGGGATAGTTGGGAGCATCGTTGGAACCACCGTATTCAGTCTAGCCTCCTACCCGATCTTTTCCAGCCAGGAAGGGGTTTTTCACCCGCAGTTGTCCGCTCTATATTTCGGTTCCCTGGTCGGTTATCCGGCTGGTTCCGCCCTGGGCGCCGGGTACGGTGTAGAGAAATCAGGTAAACTAATGGGGCAAGAAGGTAACCCGCTGAGAACTTACCTAACCTCGAGGATAACTGCGGGGGCAACTTTTTACGGATCTTATCTGGGGAAGGGGTTAAAAACTCTAACTGATGATCCTTCAGTCAAACAATCCATCAATGTGGTAGTTGGCTCACTTGCCCTGGCAACACCTGTAGCAAGTTCGTCCGTAACAGCCTGGAATTATCAGTAGGAAAATAGGTAGGAGAATTCGGGGTGATAAAATGTCTCATCAAAAGAAAATAGTAACAATGTTAATCGTCCTCGTCTTATCCATTGGCTTGGTAGGTGGGTTAGCAGCCTTTGCAAGTAACGATGTCAAGTATAAAACCTACGAGAGCGAAGAGTTCGGTTTCTCCATACGCTATCCGGTAAGCTGGGAAAAGACCCAACTTCCAAAGAAAGAGAACGAACCGCAAATATATCAGCACACTTCTCTTCATTTGCATCCCACTGAAAACCTACCAGCCTCGGTAACAATATATGTCACGGAGCTGACTAGCCCGGCTTCTCTGAAAGAGCTCAAACGTTACTTGGAGTTAAGGCCAAAGTTTGACCCCTGGAGGAGTGGCCTTACCGATGCCCGCCTTGAGAAGTTCGCCGACTCACGGGCCGTACTTGCAAAGTACGACCGCATTAGTTTCTACGAAGAGAAAGTTACTGACGAAAGTGGTTCTGAAAAGACTACGTGGAAAAAGAGTAGATGGAAAGGAACGACGCGGGGGATTATAAGAAATAGTTATCTTTACAGAATATCGGCGGGCGCACTTCTGGAGGATTACGAAAAAGCCAAGAAAAAATACTTGAGCAAAATTCTGGATTCGTTTGAATTCACAAAATAATCAGACTTTAACGTAAATCCTTTAGAGAATTAACCGTAAGCATAAAATCGCCACATGTGAAAAGGGGGTCTATCGGAGCGTTTTTAACAACCCATCACGAATGTTAAAAATCCCCCTAAATTCATTTAAGTTTTCCGGACAATTGAAGGGAATTCTCCAACCGACCCTACCATACCCCATACCCTAGCCGGCTCGAGAAAAACCGCTTAGAACGTAACCGAGAGGCCACCTTGACCACTCCTGAGAGAACCTATCTAAATATGAAAGTAAAGCCCGTTGATCCGGGCACAATTTCTTTTTTTCCTCTTCCCCTCTAATCACAAAACCTGATCCAAAGTAGTTTTCGGAGTTTGTTTAGCATGGTCTTCAGGCTTACTGAAGTAAACAAACGAGAATGCAACCCGCCAAACCTCGCCGAGGTTTGGATCGGTGGTACTGCGGAGCTGGTTTTTATGATTTCCTACACCTCTTAACTGGGGGGAAGAAGCACAAAGTCTTTACCTCCTGGTAAGGACTTTGTGCTTCAGGGGGTAAAGCGGGTGGTCCTCTTTGTATAGGGGCTAGTTTAGCAGGGTAAAAACCTCGCTGGGGTTTTTACCCCGAAGATTCAGTCTAACTAAATTGCTAAAGTAGTCCCTAGCACGGTTAAAAGAGGTCCGGGGGTTTTTTGAAGCAATAAAAAAGAGGTGCTAAAAAGCACCTCTCGACGTGTTATTCTCCGAATTTCCTCAATAAATTATTTTGGTGCTTGTATTTAGCTTTCCAAATTATCCATCGGTGAAGAGTTCCTATAGGATTCCTGTAAGGCTTTATCGCTCATATGAACGTACTTCAAAGCCGTCCTCATCTGTTTCCAGCCAAATTGTCTCTTGAGGGAGAAAGCATCTAAGCCATTTTCGACGGCAAAGGTTGCTGCAGTGTGTCTTAGCACGTGAGGAGAAACTTGGACGTCTTCCAGTCCGGCTTTTTCTTGTATCCTTGATATAACATGCTATACGTGTCTTCTTTTCAATTTGTCTCCGTTCTGGGAGATGAAGATGGTCTCATCTAAAATGTTTTCGGCTTCGTCCCTCATTTTTAGCCAGTGGTTTAAACACTTGTAGTTGTTTTTGCCAAAGTAAACCTTCCTATCCTTTGCCCCTTTCCCGTGGACTTTTATCGAACGTTGTTCTAAATCCAGGTTTTCTAGATTTGCGTTAAGAATCTCATTTAACCTAAGGCCGGTATCCAAAAAGGTAACGATCATCGTGAAATTGCGGTAACCAGCCCAGGTTCTTCTCCAGTTTCGAGCTGTATTCAGGAGTTTTTCTATCTGCTCCTCGTCCAAGGTTTTAGGAAATTTGTCCGGAGTCTTCGGCTCCTTAATATCGTCTACCGGAGACCGGGCTATATAACCCTCACTTACCAGCCAGTTAAAGAATGCTCTAAGCACCCTGTAATGGATGGCCACTGAAGTGTTGGCAAGCCCGTCGTCCATCAAATAGGCAAGATATTGCCTTATGTCCCTCGTTTCTATCGAGTTGATCTCTCTGCCCCCGGAAAACTGTTCAGAAAACCTACTGAGTACGTAATCGTACTGCTGCAAGGTTTTATCCGCTCGACCCTCGACTTTTCCCCTGATCTTAAAATCGTCAATTGCTTGACTTAAGGTGAGTTCTTCTCCATCGGTCGAACTTTGATTTCGAGAACTCTCAGTTTTGAGGGATTGAAAATAGGACTCTTCCGCCGCAAATATGTGCGCCTGATTGCGCGATTTCATGTTAGAAAATGGGGCCAGACGAAAGATAAAATATGTTTTTGTAAGCCCGATAGGTGGGTGACGCCCGATGGTGGTGAGTCGTGGAGGATTCGAACCTCCGACCCTCTGATTAAAAGTTATATGTAATTAGGCTGAAACATCCCCCCACTACAAAATAGCCTATAATAGGGCCATACATGTTCTTTCTAATATAATAAACATAATAACATGAGTGACGTCCTTAAGGTTCTTAGATGAAGGTATAATGCTTCGAAGTGAAAGTCGATTTTTGTGTGGCTTTAACTTCAAAGAGATTTAACAACAACTTCGACCGTTCTTATCTGAAATCAATCCGCCAGTTTGACTTCACCTATTAGTAGCTTGCCCAAAATCTCAGATTCATCTATTATGTTAGCAGGATGTTGCTTTTATAAGGAGGCAACCTTGAACTCTGACGAATGGAAGGGCTTTGTCGATAAGATCAAGGATACAGTAGAGAGTAACCCCGACTTGGATGAAGCCAATACGAAAAGCAGGATTATCAATCCTCTGTTGAAGAAACTAGGCTGGGATCCGTTAGAAGGAGACGTGAGGGCTGAATACCCGGTTAAGTTCGCAACTCGTACGAGCCATGTTGACTACGCCCTGATGGTAGAAGGGAGTCCAGCCGTATTCGTCGAAGCCAAGGCACTAAGGTCCGATATTAACTCGGGTCATGCCAAACAGCTTATAGACTATGGTCGCCATAAAGGTGTAAACTGGTGTGTGCTGACCAACGGCAAGGAACTTCGTGTCTACAACTCGGCTTGGCTAGACCCCGAAGAAGAGAGCACCCAAGAGGCATTAGTCGAAGCATTGGGGGTTGACGAGTTCGTCGATAACCTCGACATAATAGAGAAGATCTCGAAGGAGTCGATAACTTCGGGTAAAACCGGACAAGCGTTTGAACGTATCAAACAGACCAACGACACCATAGATAATCTTGAGAACAACAGGCAGGAGATAGAGGAGAACATCGAAGGATTACTGGATAGCTACGTGTGTGAGTTGGTTAAGGACAAGGTGAGCCAAGCGACCAGCCACTTCATCAAAGGCCTGATAGACGAACTCTCGGAGTACCCCCAGACTATTACTCCCCAGCCAGAACCTGATACGGATGATAAACAAAAACTAGAACGACCAGAGATCGACATCGATCTACCTATGATGAGTAGATCCCAACTCAAAGAAAAATACGAAGAGGGTACTGTTATGGTTACACCTTCGAGTCCCGAAACAGTGGATGAAGAGACAGGGCTTCCAAGCGGAGTTGGGTTCTTCAAGGAGTATAGCGCTTGGGGGTTTGTGAGAATAGGAGCAACAAGGGATATCGATTACCTAGCACTCTATGTTACAAGCCCTGAGTCTGCGGTCAAGTATTTCGGCAAGGTGGAGGATATTGTCGACCCGAGAGATCCAAAATCTCCAGTGAAGGAGCACATCGAGAAAAAAGAACAGATTGTGGATAGCTGGAATTTGGAAGAGGGTAAGAAGGTAGCGGTATTGGAGAAAGATAGTTTAGTTGAGTTGACGGACCCGATAGAAGGCACAGTACCCCTACAGAGTTTCTGGTATACCTCCTTTGAACGGTTTGTAAAGGCGGAAGTTACTGGCGATTTAAGGAGCTAAACAATTTACTCTTCCTGATTCACACTCTTTCAGTTATCTTAGCTCTTATCTCTTAGCAATATTTTATTTGGATATATTTGGTCCCGACTATTTTATTTGTTAACATAAAAATGCGTTTTGCTAAGGAGGCTGTAAAGATGAATAAAAAACTACTCTTCGTCGGTTTCTTTAGCCTACTAATTGGAACTCTCCTCTTATCTGCACCACTCACCTGTTACGCTACTGAAGAAATCTATGTCGATGCGGGCCATGGAAGTGATCAAGAGGGGGACGGAAGTCAGACTAACCCCTATAAGACAATCACAAAGGCGGTTGAAGTAGCCAAGGGAATTTCCACGGAAGTAAACATTTATATCGAAGATGGACTATATAATTCCGATCTCGGAGAAGATTTTCCCCTGCAAATCGAGAATGTAAAAATGATAGGGAACATAGCCACACCAACCTCTGTTAAAGTGGTGGGAGAATGTAGATTTAGTTCAGCAACGGTCAAAGGCTTGGGGTTTTATCGTACCGTAGATTTAGGGAATGACGTTATCTTTGCTAACAATGATTTACCCACCAGTGGGGGCGCTTGTCCCGAAAAGTTGTACCAGTAGAAGTTGTTTTTTTGTGGATCTCAGGAACTCTACCTACTCCTGCAAATGACCTTCTTCTCAGCTTGACTTGATTAGTTTTCATCCTGAATCTCCTCTTCAATATAATCAA
>JAIPHN010000023.1 GCA_021735185.1 Candidatus Bipolaricaulota bacterium | reverse complement strand
GTCGGTTACTTCTATATCGAAGATGGCCATCTTTGTTCACCCGTTCGGTGAAGATTTTTGAGGAAGTTGAATCCCTCATGAACCTATTGTACTTTATGTTTGGTGGTCGTTACAGTAAATTGGCGTCACGGATTGAGGTGTATATAAAAACGGTAACGTCATCATCGAAAAAGCTTACCAGGAACAGAACAGCAACTCCGGCGGTAATTACAGCTACCAGGTAAAAGCTCAAAACGGCGATTCAATTAGAGTAGAAGCCAAATGCAATCAGTTTGGAAACGTTTCCGGAACCCTGGACGTTCAGGGTGTACCGGTTCAGGAAAAGGTCTTGCTCCATGGGAGCTTAACGACCGATTCCGCAGTTCCGGCGGTAGTAAATTCTACTCCCGATACGGCTTCCGGGCTGGTAATCGCGATACTTGACAAAGCCAACAACGTGTTACAGTACTCTCTCACCTACAAAGGTTTAAGTGACGTATCAACCATGGCCCACTTTCACCGGGGAGCAAAAGGTGAGACAGGACCTCCCGTAAGAACGATATTTGGCAAGCCCGTAATAGAAGCAGCTCCAAATAATCCTCCGGAGGGTAATTCCGCGTTTATAACTGGAAACTGGACCGATAAGGGCAAACAACCACTTACGGAAGACCTGGAGGCCGCGATCCTTTCGGGTAATATCTACGTAAATATCCACACCGAGTTAAACGAAGGAGGAGAAATCCGGGCTCAACTGGTAGAAATGAATTAAACGGTAATCTTTTACCCCCTGAAGCTAGGTAATACCGAATTTCAGGGGGTTTTCTGTGACTGATTACGAAGAAAGAAAAGCAACGAGGGGCGGTAAGGCCGCACTCCTCGTTGCTGAGATAGTTATTACTTGTTCTGGATAAACTTTGAAACGTGAGGGCTAACTCCCGGTTCGCCTCTTCTGTAGTGACCGGAAGGTTCGCCGGTTAAAAGTTCTTCAAACCAGGCCTCGTGTTCTGTCTCCTCATGCAGGATTGCCGTTGATAGTTCGTAGGTCCTGGCATCCTTTCCCTGAGTATAATTGCAGATATCCGTATATACACCTACAGCACACCGCTCGGCATCCAGAAGCACTTCCAGCAGGTTTTCCGTAGTCGGTTCGTCCGGAAGTTTGGCATCCATACAGGCAGCTCTGTCGGCAAAATCCCTGATATCGGTCGGGAGTTTTCCACCCAGCTCGTAGATTCTTGGAACAAGAGCTTCAAAGTGGTTTCTATCCTCAAGCCGCGCGTCCTCAACTATCTCTTTTATTGATTCACCCTCGAGCCCAACAGTGTGAGTTCGGAGGTTAGTGTAGTAGTAATAGGTCGTAAATTCTGCCGCTGCAGCGTCAATAAGTTTCTTGACCAACTCATCAACGTCTATACCGGCTTCTTCAATTAACTCAACGTTTCTTTTCGCCATTTTTACCTCCCTTTAACTTGAACTAATAAATTATATAGAAACAATTATTAATTGCAAGTTATTATTAAACAAAAACCTTAAATTAGTTTCTCGTTCTGAGAGAATCCGCGGGATTTTTCCGCTTTAGCCCTGACTGGTGGTTTTTCAAAGTTAGCTATATAATGATTATCAAGCCAGGGAGGTATATATGCGTTTTCGCAAATTAACAGTGATCGCTGTCCCGTCAATAATTTTTATTTTAATTTTCACCCTATCCATAACAGGAAGGGCTGACTACTGGAGTGACGTGGCCTCGGTATTTCATGCTTCCAGTGATGGAATGAATGATTTAAAAAACGACGCGAACGCCTTGTCAGAAGGAGAAATTTCCGGATCCACCGTCCTTGCAAATGCAAAAGTGTTTCAGGATCGTTCATTTAATCAGCTAAAAATGATAGTTAGGCTGGAAAGTCAAGCACCCGATATAACATTTCACGTGAGAATGGTCTCAATTATCAGCGACTGGCACCTTACGACTCTACTTTGGCAGCAGGGGGTGGAAGAGTGGGATGAAGAAAAATTAGATGCTGCTGCGCAGGTGCTATATCTCATTACTAAACGATCCAGAGCCCTGTCGGCTCGGATCAAAAAACAGTCAAACTAAGAGATGTGGCACCGAAGTCAAATATCATCTGGCCGTACGAATTTCTCGGCAATATTCCGAGTAATAGCCTTGCTTCCGTTAACTTTCTTTAAAAATATCGTTTAACCACTTTCTTGTACTGTTAATCGCTATTCTCTGCTGTTCAAACCGGGTTATATCAGTTCCAGCTGCAAATTTATCAGCTCCGGTGGGTTGCTGAAAATACAGGTGATTGCCCCCTTTGATTTCTATGGTTTCCGAGGGTGAATCGGGCATCATCTCCTGCATTTCTTTCGTATAGCCGCCTCTCAGAGGAGCAGCATCATCCAGCTCTCCCACGACGTACAGTGCCGGTATATTCACCCGAGAATACAACTTCCTACCTTCCACACCCAACCAGTAAGGGGCTATGGAAGGTGCCCAGTACACCAGAGCATCTATCTCCGGCCGTTTTACGGCCAAAAACGCCGCCAGCGAAGCACCGACACTGTAACCTCCGGCCGCTATTCTATTTTCGTCAATCTCGCCCCCTAATCTCCCCCTGCACACTTCTTCTGCGGCACGTGAAGCTATTTCGAGTATCACCCGGTGATAGTCGGGATCCGTGAAACTGAACGGTGGAGTTTCGGGGACGATTACTAGATAGCCCCAGCTCGATAGCGTCTCGTGCAGGCTTTGCTGATAATAATTCCTGACATTTGAACCCATGATCCAGATAAACAGAGGTAAAGGTTTGTTAACTTCTTTGGGAATAAATGCCGTGTAACCGTAATTTTCCCCGCTGATTTTTTCGTCAATAGTAATTCTCTTCTCAGAAAAGTCATAAGGGCCGGTCCTGGCAGGGTAGCTGTCAAAGTAATTTGGTTCCCAGACAGGAAAAACAGCTCTCTCGGTAATTTCGAGACCAATGGCTCCGGCAATTAGAACTATTGATAATCCGACAACCACCCAGGCAAATCTGTCCATTTGCAGCCTCCACGCCTTATTTTTTTAACCCTGGATACCCTCATAAAGATAACCGGAAAATCTTAGCGATAAAAGTTCCGAGCTCGAAAAGCTCGGCACGTTTATCGGCTTGCCCCGTTCAGATAAGGGTAATTAGATATCCAGGAGAAAGTAGAGTCTTCTATATTACTGGCTTGACCTGTGCAGCCGTTGCTTTGAAAGAGGTGTAAATCTCTTTTTTCTCCTCCAGGGAAAACTCTTCGACGGACTGTTTGGTTACGAAACAGGATAGACCGGTGTCCACCCGGACCCGGTACACGTTTCCCAGATGAGTTACCGATTCTACCTGGCCCTTTACATTATTCCTGGCCGAGGTTTTCTGGGGCCGGTCCGAAATAAATATATCTTCGGGTCGAAGATATACGTTAACTCTGCCCTCTTTTATCTCGGTGATCGCTTTCATTTCGAAGTTGCCCGTATCTATCGTGGCAATATCCTCGGAATAATTTGTAATTCGCCCCCTCAAAATATTCTCGACGCCGACGAAGTTCGCCACAGTCTCATTTTTTGGACGGTTAAAAACCTCCTTGACCGTTCCGACATGTTTGATTTCACCACCCATCATTACGGCGACCGTATCTCCCAGTATCTTTGCCTCGGCCTGGTCGTGCGTGACGTGCATGGTCGTGACGTTTAGTTCTTCGTGCAGTTTGGCAAGTTCCGACCTGACCTTTTCCTTTGTTTGTGGGTCCAGGGCGGCAGTTGGTTCGTCCAGCAGCAATAGCTTTGGTCTGTACGCTATTGCCCGGGCAACGGCGACCTTCTGGCTCTCACCGCCGGAAAGAGTTCGGGGATACCTTTCAATCAATGGAGTCAAATCAAGTAGATCGATTACTTCCCTAGCTTTGGTTTTCGGGTCGGAAACACTTCTGGCCTGCAGTCCATACATCACGTTCTCCAGGGCAGTCAGATGGGGAAAAAGCATGTAATCCTGATAGACGAAACCGATATTTCTATTTTCGGGAGACACGTCCTTTACGTCCCGGCCGGCAATGGTAATTTTCCCCGCGTCCGGAGAATGAATGCCGGCTATTGTCTCCAGCAGGACAGTTTTTCCCGCTCCAGTTGGTCCGAGAACCATAAAATAATCGCCTCTATTAACTTTCAGTGAGGCGTTTTTTATCTTAAATTCGCCCAGATCTTTTTCCAGGTCTTCGATTTTAATGCCAGTCGGATTCATGGTTTTTAGCAAAACTCCAGAGCAGGATGAAAGTAATCAGACAAATCGTTACGAGCAGTATGGTAGCCGACCGGGATCTTGTCAGACCGTAAGCAGTAAACCTGTCCCTGATGAGAACCGGTGCTGTCTTGGGGTAGTAAGCGATAATCGCTACCGCGGCGTACTCACTTATCCCCCGGGCCCAGCTAAGAATACCTCCCGTCAGCAGGTGAGAAGAAGCAAGTGGAAAAGATACTTTTAAAAACGTTCTCCACGGGGCCTCGCCAAGCGTCCGTGATACGTTTTCCAGGCGAGGGTCGACTGATTCAAAGCCCTCACGTGCCGAATTGACGAAGAAAGGCAGGGAAACGAAGAGCATGGCCACGACTATTCCGGCCAGGGCGTCCTCGAAAAGAAAGAATTCGTTGACCAGGCCTCCGACCATACCGGACCGATTGAATATCCCGTATAGCATGATCCCGGCAGCGATATGAGGAATTACCATGGGGAGGTCGATTATCCTGGCGACCAAACTCTTGCCGGGGAACTCTTTCCTGGCAAGTATATATGCTAGCGGAGTGCCAAATAAAAAGGCCAAGAAAGCTGATATAGCTGAGGCATAAACGCTAAGCCAGATTGACCGGTATACAACGGGATCCGTTGCTGCCCTAATTAGACCGGAAAAATCTTTGACTAACTGAACCCCGTAGAGATTGGCGATCGGTGCTCCTATAAAGAGCACCAACACGATCGCCATCAGAACAAAGGGTAATGTTAGCCGTATATCCTTCATCTAATTAATTTTGTTCTTCCATGGAAACTTCTAAAGAGCCTGGTACGTCACCGAAACCTCTGGCAGGAACGATCGGCGGTTGGCCGAGTTCGGAAAATACACTTCTGCCCTTTTCACTAATTATGAGCTTTAGAAATTCCGCTGCAAGTTTCGGATGTCTTGCGTTTTTGGGAATCGTAATGCCGTAAACAATCGGTTTTGCCTTCTTTATTTTACCGTCAGCGGTCTTTACGCTTACCCTGCTGTATAAATCCCCGTATTTTGTCGAGGATAAGTCTACGGCTCTTGGTAGTTTAATAAACTTCAGGCCATGCTGCTTGGCTATGCTCATATACTCGAAAGCGTAGTCAAGCCCTCCGCTCTGCAGGAGAGCCACGAGGTCCGTCTCTTTGTTTCTGATGGTTAGCTGGCCTGTATCCGGTCGAATAACCTCGGGCACGTTGATTTGATAAGTGTTTTCCTTTGCTGTAACCGTTATTTTTGAATTGTTTAGAACGAGCTTGTTCAGGATTCCGGGATCAAAATAGTGGATTTCTGCCAGCTGCATTACCATTGGGCTACGATAACCGCAGGGATCCATATTGGGGTTGGAAAAACCAAAACGAACGTCCTTATTTGCCAGGACGTTGTACCAGTTATGAGAATTTATCCTTTCCGAGAGATTACTTTCCTCAGTGTAGGCCAGGACCATCCTGTTCTGGGCGAACTGTAAATAAAAATCAGCGTATTCCGGGGACATCAACGATGGTATGAGGGTGTAATCGGATACTGCTACCACATCTCCTTTTTTGCCGACATCTGTTACCTGCCTGACCGCTACCACGCTTCCGTGAGCCTCCAGTTGTACATTTACATCGGGATGTGCCGACTCAAATTCTTTCTCTAATCTTTTAAATGGAACAGAGAGACTTCCTGCATGAAATACCTTCAGATCTGTCTTTGCCCCTACCTGAATTGAAAAGAATAGAATAAGTATCAGCAAAGCCGTACCAAAGCTAAATAGAAATGAATTTCGTCTGGACATTGAACTTGTCACTCCTTCTGGATTTTTTAAGTTTTGAATCTAAAAACCTACAGCTTTAACGGTCTCCCTGATAAATCCTACAGTGAGCCTTTCTCTTTTGCCGTACCAAAACTGGATGAGTAAGTTAAACCGAAACAGATTTTTTACCGGAGATTGAAATAGCCTACCATGTCAGCCCAAAGGTTAATTCAGCTACCAGGTAAGATTCCTCATCCAGATGCTGAACTAACTGCTTTTTCTTCGATAAAGTTTAAGGTTTTGTTGATATATGTCAACGAAATATTTGATTTATTCCGTGCGAGTTTTGGTTTTTCGACTTTTTCGATTATAATCGAAGAAATAGACTTCCGGGTCAGAATGAATTGAAACTTGCCCGGTTCTTTACCCACAAGAGGTCCGGGTTCTAATGAAATTAAACTCCAATCCAGCTAGTTGGTGATAGATAAATCATGGCCGAAAACAGGTTGGCTTTCGGAAAAAAAATCAGGCGAGCTCGGGAAGAGCAGGGACTAAGTTTACGGGAATTCGCGCGAATTGTTGATATCGGATATTCAAACCTGAGCAGAATTGAACGAGGGGAGCGACCACCACCAGACCTCAATGTGGTAATAGAGATAGCCAAGGAGCTTGAGATAGATAAAAATGACCTACTGCGACTCGCTGGTGTTCCACAGGAGGTCATCGAAAACAGAACAAGCAATGAAATTATAAACTGGGTTTCGGGTCGAGTGGTAGGGAAATCCGGAGATCTCACTGAAATAGAGGCTGGGGAATGGACTCTACACGTGGTAGAAGAACCGTCTTCCGTTGAGGTTATGCTGGGCCTGAGACCGGCAGACGTAACATTATTTCTCTCCGACAGCGGTTTTGCCGGGAGCAGCGCGAGAAACAGGATAAAAGGGACAGTAAAAGGGGTAAAAGATTGTGAGAACTATAATCTCGCCGAACTTGACTGCAGGAGTTTTTCTCTCGACGTGGCAATCACTGATACGTCACTGAAAAAGATGGAGCTAAAGCCGGACAAAGAAGTCTACGCAACATTCAAAGCAACCGCCCCTGTACTCAGGTCAAACAGTTCTTGACTCAGTGTGTCGTTGAGATAGAAAGATAAGAATTCAACCCTTTCCTGTCGGGCAATACCTGAGTACTCTGTCATCACCTTCTCTCGGATTTCCTCTGCCGTCCTTATTGGAGGTACTGACGTAGAGGCAATTACCCTCGGGCCCTTTTGTGACTGCCCTTAATCTGCCGTATCCGGAGAGCACAACAATATCTTCAACAACTTTTCCGTCCTCTGAAAGCGAAAGTTTGTGTAGTTTGCTTTCTTTTAGAGTAGCCAGATAGAGCGTCCGAGAATCAAGGAAAGCTATTCCCGCCGGGGCGATTGTCGGCGTCCAGTCCCACAGCGCAGGTTCGTATCCTTCTACCTCGTCCGTACCCTTTACAGTTGGCCAGCCGTAGTTCTCACCGGGAACCAGCCTGTTTATTTCATCGTCAGTATCCGGTCCGTGCTCGCTGATGTAAATTTGATTCGTGCCGGGCCTTACCGCAAGCCCCTGAGGGTTACGATGTCCCAGAGTATAAACGGGAGAGCCGCTGTAGGGGTTATCAGCCGGTAACGAACCGTCAGTGTTGATCCTTAAAACTTTACCGTTCAGGCTTCCGGGATTCTGGGCAAGCGAGGCTCGTGACGAATCACCCATTGTGATTAACAATTTATCTTCGGGCCCAAATGCCAACCTGCAGCCATCATGAATAAAAGAGGCCCTCATACCGTCGAGTATGACCTCTTCTTTCTTAATTTTGTCTCCCTGGAGTCTAAATCTAGTTACCACGTTCTCCAGCCCGGAACCCCTTCTCGCAGTGTAGCAGAGATACAACCGGGAATTCTTTTGAAAACCGGGGTCCAGAGCCATTCCCATCAGGCCTGATTCTCCCCTTTCTACTGCCTTTGGTGTCCCAAGTGTTGTCAATTCATTACCGCTCCACTTGCTAACTTTTCCGGACCTTTCAGTTATATAGAGATTGTTTTCCTGGTCCCATGCCAGTTCCCAGACAGTGTCCAATCCGGAAATTACCGTTTCAGTTGAATTCCCTCCCAGTACGGGCAATACATTTAGCAGAACCATAACCAGCACTAAAGCGCCGATAACACTTGAACTCTTCATAAAAATCCTCCCTGTAACATAAAGAATACCAGTTATTAAATAGACTATAAATCTTATTTAGTCTAGTTATTAAAAAAGATTCAACTGTATTCATTTTAACTTCTTTTTATCGTATTACAACTCGTTCCTCACTTTAGAAAAACTATTTACTTGAATTTTGTGGACCCTGCAAAGCAAAAATCACGATTCAGTGGCAAGTAAGAACCGGTTTTTTATTTATACAAAATCACAAACCCGCAGAACGAATTGACCGCCGAGAAGTCCATCTCAAGCTAACCAGTAGCACATCCCTCAGAGCAACCTCTGGCTTTCTCAGCTAGTACAAGTAACTTGAAAATCCGGAGTTTGCCGGAGAAAATTGTTCTCGGAAGTTAAGGCCTTGTTTTTAATTTTGTCCTATTATAATTATAGATCCCTGTGGAAACAGGAGTAAAAGGAATTAAGGAGGTAGAAAATGGATTCCGTACGCCTTGAGGATCGAATATTCGTCCGACTGGAACGTGGCGAAGAGGTTTTGTCCTGCCTGGAGAATTTAAGGGAAGAGTACGATATTGAAAACGGATTTCTTCAGGGTATAGGGGCGGTCGATAAGGTCAAGCTCGGGAACTATGACGTGGAGGAACAGGAGTACCGGGAAGAGGAGTTCGTCGGGTCCTTCGAGGTTCCTGACTTTTCGGGAAATATTGGACCGGATAAAATCCATACTCATATCACCGTCAGCGATTCTAGCTTCTCCCCGAAAGCGGGACACTGTGGTATGGCCAGAGTATCCGGAACTTTCGAGTTGTTCATTTTAACTACTCCGGATAACCCTTTGTGCCATAAATTTGATTCCGAGACAGGTCTGGACGTATTTGATCTAAACTCTGAAGGTTAAGTCGCCTTAGCTCCTCGAAATAACCATTACCCTGCTGTGGTGCTATTAGTCGGCTGGTGAGGTGAAATTCTGCTTGACCTTGAATTACGAAAGTCTTCAAAGTAAGATGGTATTGTTATAGTGAACACACTCACAAGCTACACGGAGGTGGCAACAGTGAAAGCTTTCGTAATGAAAGAAATAGGAGAAGTAGGAGTTATTGAGAAAGATAAGCCTGAGGCAGGCCCCAATGACGCAATATTGAAACCGACAAAAGGTCTGGTCTGCACTTCTGACGTTCATACAGTTGGGGGAGCTATAGGCGAAAAGAACGATTTAACGCTTGGTCACGAAGTAGTCGGGATAGTTGATGCGGTTGGCGAGGAAGTTGATTTATTCGAACCTGGAGACCGGGTAGCCGTAGGAGCGATAACGCCGGACTGGGGTTCGGACGCGTCACAGAGAGGCTACCCTTCGCAGAGCCATGGAGCTCTCGGGGGCTGGATGTTCGCCAACGTGAAGGATGGAACTTTTGCTGAGTATGTCCATGTGAACGACGCTGATGCCAATCTTGCAAAAATACCGGAAGGCGTAAAGGATGAAATAGCCGTCTACGTAGCTGACATGTTGAGTACCGGTTTTGCCGGAGCGGAAAATGCAGAAATTCCCATTGGAGGGACAGTGGCTGTATTTGCCCAGGGACCGGTAGGGCTCATGGCCACGAAAGGTGCGATGCTCAAAGGGGCGGCAAAAGTATACGCCGTCGAAACCGATTCGGCACGTGCCGAACTGGCTCGACGTTATGGTGCCGACGAGGTAATTGATTTCCAGACAGTAGATCCAGTGAAAAGAATCATGGAGCTTACCGAAGGGAAAGGAGTTGATTCCGCTATTGAGGCTTTGGGTTCTTCTAAGACCTTCGAAGATTGTGTGAACGTAACTAGACCCGGCGGAACCGTTTCTAACATTGGCTATCACGGCCAGGGTGATTTCGTTAGAATCCCCCGAGAAGGCTGGGGAGTGGGGATGTCAGATATTACGATCAATACTGCTCTCTGCCCTGGCGGTCGAGTGAGACTCCAGAGGTTGCTCAGGCTACTTGACGAAGGTAAAGTAGACCCCAGTCCGATGACAACCCATAAATTTGGATTCGAGAACATCGAGGCCGGGTTCAAGTTGATGAAAACGAAAGACGATGGAGTAATCAAGCCTCTGATAGAGTTTTAATCCAAAAACTCTAAAAGAATAGTTAGTGACGAGTTTTTGCCTCCCACATTCCGAACGAGCGTTAACAAGACGTTCGAATTCTCGAAACGGGCCCCGGTATAGCCGGGGCTCTTCTCATTCAATAACAAATAATATCGGTTTCGTCAAAACATATCAGCTTTTGTAATACCTGATGACCGGAGGTTAAAGTTTAATTAACACTTACAGACAATTCCCACTTCAACCACTGATGGTCAGAAGGCATTTGATTTCGTATAATAATAGCGCAATATTTTGCGTCAATTGTAAATTTATTAAGCCAATAACCCTGAACCAGGGTTGGGTTTTACAAGCGAGCTTCTGTAAAGTGCAAATACAATAATATTTATCGATTTTTGACTCCGTCATCAATTTTGACCGGAATATATGGAGGATCTTCTTATGACAGAGTCCCTATCAAAAGAGGGTTTCAAGAAATCAAGTGATTTTCTGCTTCATTCCGCTCGGGGGCTGGAAAGAAGTACTTACAAATACAAGTTTAAAGACAAACCCGGCAATAAAATAGTTGTTGAGTTAAAGCACTATCAGAATCCTGACGGTGGGTTTGGCCACGGGCTGGGACCCGATTTGAGGTCCCCACTATCTACCCCCATAGCTACCACCCAGGCTTTTCAAAAAATCGAGAACTTGAACCCTGATGACACCCCAGAGGGGGTAATTAAAAAAGGTATTAACTACCTGGAAAGCGCCTTTAATGACGAACTTAACCGCTGGTTTGCGGTCCCAAAAGAGGTTAATAATTACCCTCATGCCCCCTGGTGGCACTATGATGAAGAAAAAGAGGGTACGATTATAGACGAATCCTGGGGCAACCCAACGGCTGAAATAATCGGTTATCTAATAAAGTATGACAAATTTGTCGATCAGATTGACACAAAAGAACTTCTGGACGAAGCGTTTACCAGACTAAATAAAAAAGAAGAATTTAAGTCCGAACATGAGGTTTATTGTTACCTAAGACTGTACAGAATGCTTCCACCGAAGTTATCAGGGAAAATTCGAGACGAATTAACCGAAGCAGTGCAAGATTTGGTTCGTACCGATAGTGCTGAGTGGAAAAACTACGTCCCCACACCTATTGATTTTGTACGAACCCCGAAACAATACCGGTTCGGTATTAGCGACCGCCTTTTGGCTGAAAACCTGGACTTTCTCGTCAAAGAGCTTGAGGAAAATGAAGTAATCAAGCCTACCTGGGAATGGGGTCAATACGAGGATGAGTGGGGAAGAGCGGAACAAGAGTGGATAGGTATTTTGACTCTAAAAGCGCTGACGCTCCTCGACAGATTTGACCGAATCGAGCTCTAATTAGTTTTATAATTATCCTAAAGAATGTGGAAGAATAACTCCCGGCCTTATATAGTTTTTTTGCCTCAAATCGTGCTTCCGAAAGATACCAGGATTGACTAAGAGCCCCTTTAGATCCCGGGGGGCGCTGGTCAGGACTACCCAGCCGTCAATTAGTCCCGAGCATTTAAGTTCGCTACAAACGAAAAACCAGTTACGAATTGACTGCGCGGTGAAAGATAGGACGGAAAACTCTTTACTACGAACGGCCCGACAGAAACAATGCTTCAGGGTAAAAGCTATTATAAACCGATATCCCCGGAACTCCGTATTGTCCGTCTTAAAGTTATCTTACCTCAGCTGGATAAATCTCTTAATATGCTTCTTCTCTTCCTCGATAACTTTATCGATCAACTCTCTGTCCTCCGAGTTCCTTGCTTTGTCGAGGATTTCGTAGAAAAAAAGCATCGTATCCTTTTCGAGTGATATCGCGCCGGAAATGAGCTCGTTCCTGTTGCTGGCCTGTTTTGCGTCCTGAACTTTTTCATTTGCCGGGGTAAATACTCTGGAATCCGCTAGAGCCTCGAGGTACGTGTCTTCCAGTTTTCCGTAAAGTTTCTTATTAAGGTCTTCTCCTCGCTCTACCCTTGTCTCCCCCAGCATGTTCTCGAAAGTTTCTTTATGCTTTTCTTTTTCATCAGCAAGATCTTTAAATAGCCTGGACAGTTCTTCGTCTTCTGTTTCGGAAGCCATTTGCTCGTGAAATTTTCTCCCGCTTTCCTCTACAACTATAGCTATTTTAAGGGCTTCCTCCCCCGAGTACGGAATGTTTATCATGTTACCTCCAGATGAACTTAACCGATTATTGATGTTACGACCAACTGAATTTTACATTTAAGGGTTACTCTTGGCGGGTTATTTTTCAATTA
The DNA here is from genome assembly GCA_021735185.1 of Candidatus Bipolaricaulota bacterium. Taxonomy (GTDB): domain Bacteria; phylum Bipolaricaulota; class Bipolaricaulia; order M55B111; family M55B111; genus JAGXLP01. Next base: position 2,786 of record JAIPHN010000023.1, on the reverse strand, counting down.
CTTTTTACCAAAATCGCCGGGAAACCCCCGTAGCTTTTTGCGGGGTTGAATCGGCTGGTTTTTGTGAAATCTGAATCACTTGATAAAGCTTTTTAAATAATCAGGGTCCCCCCTTTTATTATGTAATCCGGTAGTTCAGTTTTCTTTACCTGAGAGATCTTATTCGAATGATCCTTGTACTCGTAGACCTGATAGATTCCGTTATCTCTAGCGACAAATACGTTAAAAACGTGATCCGATTCGAGGCTAATGATTAAACCACAGGCGTTACATTCGTATTCCATCGTCATAACACTGTGGAGGTGCAGGGCAAAGTTTTCACAGTCGTATTTTGCCGCCTGTGATTTTGCCTCACTCGCTATTGATGAAGAGAGGGCGATTTTCAGAGACTCGACTCTGGGAATTGTATACTTTCCGTAAAGCATAAAGGACTTGTGGTCGGGTAGATGGTCTTCCAAAATGGAACTTACCTGGTCTCTATCAATTGTATGATAAGTTTGGCGGATTTTTCTCCGATCGATTAACCTTCTCAGTTCACTCATTACCGGTCACCTCCTGATCAATTATGAAGCAATTCCGCTAGAAAATGTCCAGTTCCCCGCTCAAAGGATTTTTGCTTAAACCACCTCCTGCTAGGGATCGATCTACCGCGTGATATCCGGGGAAGAGGTCAGGCAATTCCGGAATCTTTCATTAGTTTCGGCACGTGCTCTTCCCAGCCCATTGGCATCAAGTGCACCCCCTGGCAGAAATTACGTGTTTCCTTAATTACCTCAGCGCAGACGTTCAAACTCTCCTCCACGAGGTCGTCGGCCTTTTCCAAATTCTGGATAATCTCTTCCGGAACGAAAGCCCCGGCGATATTTTTATTCATAAATCTGGCCATGCCGGAAGATTTAAGAGGGAGAACACCTACGAGTACCGGTACATGCACTCCCGAAGCCCTTAGCTCTTTTACGTACTTCTTAAAAGTTTCCGGGTCATAAATTGCCTGTGTCTGGAAAAATTTAGCCCCCCTATCTTCCTTCATCTTTGCTTTAAATACCTGAGGCTCCATCGGGTCCGCACCGGGGTTTACAGCCGCACCCGGGAAAAGGTCCGTTGCCCCCTTTAATGCGTTTCCCTCCATATCAATACCTGAATTTAGCTGACGTATTACGTCCAGCAATTGCGGGGAATCGAGGTCAAACACAGGTTTTGCGTGAGGGTGATCCCCCATTGTCGTATAGTCGCCGGTCAAAGCCAGAACGTTTTTCAGTCCAAGCACTTCGGCGCTAAGCAAATCGGACTGCAGGGCAATTCGGTTCCTGTCCCTGCAGGTGAGCTGATAGACTGTCTCGTATCCAAGATCCTGGATTTTGTGCGACACTGCGAGGGAGCCGAGCCTCATTACTGAACTTTGCTGGTCGGTTACGTTAAAAGCGTCTATTAGTTGACCTATCTCATCCAGTTCTCCGAGCATCTCGTCGATTTCGGTTCCCTTCGGTGGTCCCGCCTCACAGGTCACGACAAAATGACCTCCATTTACCTTCTCCCTGAATTTAGCCATTTCACTCACCCTGTTCCGCTTCAATCGCCCAGAAAAGTGACTTTCTCTGGTCCATCTCCGGTGCAAACTGATATTTTTCCCTCGCCTTAGGATCGTTATAAGTCGTAAGTAAGTCCAGCCGATCGATTTCTTTTAGCCGATCGTATATCAGTTCCCAGCCACAGGGTCGCCCGGGTTCGACCTCACATTCACCGTCGTGAGAACCACCGCAGGCCCCGTTTAAAAGACCCTTCGTACAGACCGTAAGGGGGCAGAGACCACCGGTATATTCAAGCAAACACTCTCCACAGCGCTCGCAGGTTTCCTCCGAAGGCCAGGCTCCGTGAAAATGTCCCATTGATACCGTGTCATTCGCGGGGTGTACCTGCTTGTCAACCAGTTTACCTACCGCCTGGACACCAATGCCGCAACCCGCACCAAGGATGGAATCGGCTTCTTCAATTTGGTTCGAAACACGGGCAAGCCTCATTCCCACTAAGCCTTTATTGCAGAGAAACTCGATAACTCTGGAGCCGGTTACCTCCCAACCGGCCTCGTCCAATTTGTACGAGAGATCCTTTACCTGTTCCTCGCCTCCACTGCCTGAAGCAGCGGCACATCCACCACAGCCAAGAACGAAGAGCTTTTCGTCCTTTTGCAGGTAGGATTCTATTTCTTCCCACGGTTTTTGTTCTGAATATATCATGTTTTACCCCCATTTCCTCGCGATATTTTGGTTAGTGGACCGCGCATGCCATACATGGATCAAAAGAGCGAACTATTCTCGCGGCTTCCAGCGGGTTTTCGGGATCCTGTATGCTCGTGCCGGCAAGGGATTGTTCTATCGGCCCGGGTATTCCGGATTCGTCCCGTGGTGAAGCATTCCACGTCGTAGGCACTACCAGCTGATAATTTTCAATCTGTTTCTCATCGATCTCTATCCAGTGCCCCAGCATACCCCTGGGGGCGCTGGTAAGGCCGACCCCCCTGCCTTTTTTTGGTATCTCGTATTCGGCGCAAGTGGGCCCGTTTGGTTCCAGCCGGTCAATCCAGTTTTCCATCAGACTCACTATGCATTTGCATTCCACGGCTCTGGCCAGGTGACGTCCCATCACCGAAGCCAGTTGTTTTAGTTCTATTCCCGCCTGATCCATGGCGTCTCCCAGCTCTTGCCGTACAAGCTCGTTTCCCTTTCCGTAATTGATCATCATTCTGGCAGCAGCTCCTACTTCGTAAGGTTTGCCCCTGTACCTTGGCG
>JAIPHN010000022.1 GCA_021735185.1 Candidatus Bipolaricaulota bacterium | reverse complement strand
AGCGACCTTGAGAAGGGCGAAATAGTCCAGGCGGTAATAGTAAGGACCGCCGGTAATTATCGTCGGGAAGATGGTTCTTATATAAGGTTCGATGACAACGCTGCCGTATTGGTTGATGAGAGGATGGAACCAGTTGGGACAAGGATTTTTGGCCCCGTAACGAGAGAGTTGAGAGAAGGAAACATGCTTCGCATTATATCCTTGGCGCCAGAGGTATTATAGGAGGTTATTATGAGGAAAATTCAGGAAGGTGACAGGGTCAAGGTAATTGCCGGTAACGATAAAGGCAAGGAAGGAGAAGTCCTGAGTGTCGACCCGAAGAATGATCGGGTAGTAGTTGAGAATATAAATTTTCGCTTGAAGCACCAGGGTCGAACACAACAGCAAAAAGAACCGGGAATAATAGAAAGGGAAGAACCGATAGATATCTCAAACGTAATGCCCATTTGTCCGTCTTGTGATGAACCAACTCGTGTGGGGTTTGATGAAGTCGGGGGAGAAAAAGTTAGAGTATGTAAAAAATGCGAGGGGGTTCTGGATTAAAAGATGCTTAAGCATAAGTACGAAGACGAGGTAAGGAAAGACTTGATGGATGAGCTTAGTTATGAAAATACGATGGAAGTCCCCGATATCGAAAAAGTAGTAGTAAATATGGGAATCTCGGAACACGAGGATCCAAGCGTGATAGATAGTGCCATGGATAATCTGAAAACTATTACAGGACAGAAGCCCGTAGTGACGAGAGCTCGAAAATCAATAGCGGATTTCGATATCAGGAGAGGGGTCCCCGTTGGCTGTAAGGTTACTTTGAGAAAGGAACGTGCCTACGAATTTTTGAACAAATTATATAATGCGGCTTTACCGAGCATCAGGGACTTCCGTGGGCTGTCTCCTGACTCTTTTGATGGTCGAGGTAATTACAGCATGGGGCTCGATGAACAATTGGTCTTCCCGGAAATTACATTTGACGACGTCAAACAGGTACAGGGAATGGACGTAACTATAGTAACTAGTGCCGACTCGGATAGAGAAGGCTACTATCTTTTGAAAGAACTTGGATCCCCATTTAGAGAATAACGGGAGGATGTTATGGCTCGAAAAGCTCTTGTAGAGAAAGCAGAAAAAGAAAGTAAATACGATGTCAGGGACTACAATAGATGTAGTATTTGTGGTAGGTCAAGGGGTTACATAAGAGATTTTGGAATATGCCGGGTATGCTTTCGGGAGTTAGCCCACAAGGGAGAGTTGCCAGGAGTTAAAAAAGCTAGCTGGTAAAGAAAAAACCGGGAGGAGCATAATGACAACGCAGGATCCGCTCAGTGATATGGTTTCCAGGATAAATAATGCCAGTGAGATGGGTCATGATCAGGTTTCTCTGTCCAGCTCTAAGTTTAAAGAAGCGGTAGCCGAAGTATTACAAAAAGAAGGCTATATCGCGGATTACCAGGTTGAAGAGCTGCCGGGAAACAAGAAAGATCTCAAGGTAGAGTTGAGGTATAAAGAGGGTAAACCGGTAATTGACGAAATGGAAAGGGTAAGTAAGCCATCCCGACGGGTCTACGTCTCTCAGGAGGAAATACCTGACGTGCTCGGAGGATTAGGTACTGCCGTGCTTAGTACTTCCAACGGATTAATGACCGGAGAAGACGCTCGAGAAGAGAAAGTCGGCGGGGAGTTGCTGTTTAAGGTCTGGTGAGGTGATTTAGATGTCAAAGGTAGGAAAGGCACCGATTGATATTCCGGAAGGGATTGAGTTAAGTCTGGACGATGGGACTGTTACTGCAAAAAATGAAGACGGGCTTGAATTTACCCAGGAATACGACAGAGGTTTCGTTACTGCGGAAATAGATAATGATCAGCTTGTAATGAAGCGCAAAGCTAACCGGAAAGAGTACAAAGAAAAACATGGGTTATATCGTAGTCTGGTTGCAAACATGTTAGAAGGTTTGGTTGAACCTTTCGAGAAAAATCTGGTTCTCGAAGGATTGGGGTATCGTGTCAGGGAACAGGGAAACGACCTGGTATTTGAGCTTGGATATTCACACCCGATAGAGTACCCGTTGCCCGAAAACATTGATGCAGAGGTAGAGGATAACGACCAACTTACCATAAAAGGCCCCGACAAGCAGGAGGTCGGCCAGGTAGCTGCGGACATTAAAAGCCTCCGACCACCGGAACCCTACAAAGGAAAAGGGATCAAATACAAAGGGGAAGAAATTATCAGGAAGGAAGGGAAGCTTTCCGGAGGAGAAGAAGCAGAAATAGGATAAATCCCAAGTCGTATTTGAACCAATGGTTAAACTAAGAATTTAGGAGGATACATCAGTGCCAAAAGTTGATAGAGAAAAACGGAGAAAGGTTAGGCATAATAGAATAAGAAGCGAAATTAGGGGAACGCCAAGAAAACCGAGGGTTTGTGTCAAGAAGTCGAACAGGCATATTTACGTTCAAGCAATAGACGATATGAACCATGATACTATTGCAGCTGCTTCGTCCCTGAGCCCGGATCTGGAAGAGGAAGTGAGTAACGCGACAGTAGAGACAGCTGAAAAAGTTGGAGCCCTGCTGGCTTCGGATTTACTGGAACAGGGTTACGAAAACGTGGTCTTTGATAGAGGTGGCTATCCTTATCATGGACAGGTCAAAGCACTGGCCGATCAGATGAGAGAGGAGGGATTAGACTTTTAGTTATGGCGAGGAATAATGACAGACGAGACGACGAATATGATGACAACGTAATTGACATTAGCCGGGTTAGCAAGGTTACAAAAGGCGGAAGAAACCTAAGGTTCAGGGTTTTGGTGGCCGCAGGTAATTACGAGGGAAAGGTTGGTGTTGGCTCCGGGAATACCGGAGAGATACCGCAGGCAATTGGCCAGGCTGTGAGAGATGCAAAAAAACATATTATCGAGGTTCCGATAATGAACGGCACTATACCGCACGAAGTGGTCGGGAAATTTAAAGCAGGTGAAGTTGTTTTAAAGCCCGCTCACCGAGGTACAGGTGTTATTGCCGGAGATGTAGTCGGAACGATATGTCGTCTGGCCGGACTGGATAATATCCTGACGAAATCCCTGGGTACAAATAACCCGATGACTCTGGCGAAAGCGGTAATTGAAGGTTTTAGCAGGCTTAAGACCCCTGAGAGCGTAGCTGAAATGAGGGGGAAAGATGTTCAAGAAGTAGAGGAGGCGTTTCAGGGATGAAGGGATTAGATGATTTAAAGCCTTCGGAAGGTAGCAAGCAAAAGAAAACTCGTCTTGGTAGAGGTTATGGATCGGGTAAAGGTGGACATGAAGCGGGTCGAGGAACAAAAGGACAGAACGCAAGAAGTGGAGGGAAACAGCGAGTAGGTTTCGAGGGCGGTCAGACACCCATATGGCGTCGGTTTCCCAAGGTAGGGTTTACCAATCCGAATAAACGGCACCCGGAGTGGTTGAACGTTCATCAGCTAAATAGATATTCCGATGGGGAAATCGTTGATCCCCCCCGATTGAAAGAGGACGGCCTGATTGGAAACATGGAAGACGGACTCAAGGTACTTGGTGATGGGCAGCTTAGAAAGGAGTTGACGGTAAAAGCGCATCGGTTTAGTTCTGGGGCGAAGGAAAAAATTGAGAATGCCGGCGGGAACTGGGAAGTAGTTGGTGATAAAGAGTGATTTCTTGTGCTTAATCAACTGGCCAGTATAGTAAAAATACCGGAACTGAGGAAGCGTATTTTGTTTACGCTGGGGGCGATTGCTATATTCCGGGCCGGTACCCATATTCCTATACCGGGAATTAGCACCCAGGCCCTGCAGAGTCTGTTCGAGCAGGGCGGTGGCAATATTCTTCAATACCTGAACATGTTTACGGGAGGAGCTCTCGGCCGAGGAACTCTCTTTGGCCTGGGCATTACCCCATATATTAATGCTTCAATTATCATGAGCCTGCTGACGGCGGTTGTTCCGAAACTAAAAGAATTGCAGCAACAGGGAAGGGAAGGAAAAAAGGTTATAACAAAGTATACGAGATACGGAACCCTTGCAATTGCATTTATTCAGTCTTATGGCTGGAGTTACTTTCTTGTCAGACAGGGTATGATCGAAGGTTCAACTACTCTGTTCTTTATAACTGCTGTCTTGTCGATGACGACGGGAACGGTTTTCTTGATGTGGCTGGGTGAAAGGATTACTGAAAACGGTATCGGAAACGGGATATCCGTTTTGATTATGGCTGGAATTATGGCTAGATTCCCAAGTCAGCTTTACAGTACCTGGATCGAGGTTAACTACGGGAACGTGAGCCCTCTGTGGGGGATAATCCTGGTAGCGGTCTTTATAGTGGTCATAGCCGGAGTAGTTATAGTACAGCAGGGAAGAAGAAAGATTAGAATACAGTACGCAAAAAGAACTGCCGGGAGAAAAGTTTACGGCGGTCATACCAGCCACCTCCCGATAAAAGTAAACCAGGGCGGAGTTATTCCGATAATTTTTGCGTCCGTGTTGCTTTCTCTTCCAATGACTGTTGCTCAGTGGGCGCCAGGATTGTCCTGGATGACTCAGTGGGTGCAGCGTGGCAGTATACCTTACCTGGTTGCATACGTGTTATTGATTGTTTTCTTTACTTACTTTTACAGTTCTATAATCTTTGATCCAAATGACGTGGCTCAAAATCTCAAGGAGTCCGGTGGTTTCATTCCCGGAGTGCGACCCGGCCAATCTACGGTAGAATATATCTCGTCAATTTTAAACAGACTATTGTTGGTCGGTGCTATATTTCTGGGAGCAATTGCCGTATTGCCTTATGTATTCACTGCAATTAGCGGGCTTAGTTCGTTCTGGCTTGGCGGTACTTCGGTCCTGATTGTAGTCGGGGTCGGTCTTGACGTATTGATGCAGATCGAGTCTCACATGGTGATGCGTCACTACGATAGCCTTACTGAATCAGGTGGCTCCGCCATACTGGGGAGGAGGAGTTAAATTTGGTGAAGGAAAAGCTCAATATAGTACTGCTTGGTGGACCCGGAGCGGGTAAGGGCACCCAGGCAGAAAAGATCCTCGAGGAAAGAAGTATGGAGCATCTGGCTACAGGCGATATTCTCCGAGATGAAGTCGATAGAGGCACTGAACTCGGCAAGAAGGCAAAAAGCTATATGGATAAAGGGGATCTCGTTCCCGATGAATTAGTTGTAAACATGGTAAAAAAGAGATTAGAGAACGAGAAAGGTTACCTCTTCGATGGTTTTCCGAGGACCACGAATCAGGCAAAAGCTCTGAGCGAGACGATAGATCTGGATCACGTCGTTTACATAAAAATAGATAAATCAGAGGCAGTAAGGCGGTTATCCGCGAGAAGGGTATGTTCTGATTGTGGAAAGATCTATAATAGCTTGTTCAAACCCCCGAATCGAAAAGGAATCTGTGACGAATGCGGAGGGGAATTGTACCAGCGAGATGATGATAAAGCCAAAGTTATCAGGGATAGATTTGAAACTTTTCTCGATGAAACTGCTCCGTTAATTGATTACTACGAAGAGAAAGGTCTTCTGGTAGGGGTAGATGGCGAACAAAAACCGGACGAGGTCTATGCCGAACTCCAGAAGGCCATATGCTAGGTGCATTTGATGATTAAGGTGAAATCTAGTGCAGAACTTGAAATTATGCGAGAAAACGCTAAGATTTTGGGGCGGATACTGGATAAAGTAGCTGATAAAGTACAGCCCGGGATTACTACCGGAGCACTTGATAAATACGCTGAAGAGTTAATTCACGAGGCGGAAGGAAAGCCAGCTTTTAAAAACTACCGCGGTTTTCCGAGTTCCTTATGCACTTCGCTAAATGAAGAGATCGTCCATGGTATTCCTGGGGACAGGGAACTTAAAGACGGGGATCTCATTTCGCTCGATATCGGGATAGAAAAAAAAGGACTTTTTGCGGATTTTGCCACTACGGTGCCGATAGGAGAAGTTCCTGAAGACGATATGAATATGGTATCCGTGACCGATCAGGCTCTTTCAAAAGGTATTAAGAAAGTGGTGCCCGGAAACCGAATAGGTGATATCTCGCACGCGATTGGAACCTTCGTTCGTGAAAAAGGTTATTACGTAGTAAAGGAGTTCGTTGGCCACGGGATAGGACGTGATATGCACGAGGATCCGCAAATACCGAACTACGGAGATCCGGATACGGGCGAGAGGATAAAAGAAGGAATGGTTTTCTGTATTGAACCGATGGTAAAATTTGACAAGAATAAAGTGAAGGTTCTTGATGATGGATGGACAACGGTGACTGCTGGTCGTGATCCATCTGCTCATTTTGAAGGTATGGTAGCGGCTACGGAGGATGGACCTGAGGTTTTAGTCAGGGGTGGTCTATAAAAAGTCATGGCTGAAGAAGAAGATGACGACATTATAAGAAAAAGAGGAGAAATCATAGAAGCGTTGCCGGATTCAATGTTTAAGGTGGAATTGGATAACGGCCACGAAGCCATATGCCATATATCGGGTAAAATAAGAAAGCACTTTATTAGGATAGTTCCGGGGGACAGGGTTTTAGTGGAGTTTTCACCCCACGACTTGAGCAAAGGTCGGATAGTTTATAGAGAGTCCTGATTTAGGGGGGTACCATGAAAGTTCGAAGTTCGGTTAGAAAGATCTGTGATGACTGTAAAATTATTCGAAGAAACGGACGCGTTGAAGTTATTTGTAAGAATCCGAAGCATAGACAACGTCAGGGTTAATAAATAGGTGATTTAGGATGCCCAGGTTAGCAGGTGTAGATATTCCGGAGGACAAAAAGGTAAAGATTTCCCTCACTTATATAAAAGGTGTCGGGGATAGTAGGGCCAGGGAAGTTGCCGAGACTTCGGGAGTAGATCCGGACGAGTTCGTTTACGATCTTACCGAAGCTGATATCGCAAAACTGAGGAACGCGATCGACGAATATCGTGTGGAAGGAGATCTGGAGCGAAAAGTCGAGGCAGATATTCAGAGGTTAAAGGACATTGATTGTTACCGTGGGGAAAGACACGAAGTTGGCTTACCTGTTCGGGGGCAGAAGACGCAATCCAACGCCAGAACCTGGAAGGGTCCCCGAGAGGCAAAGGCCGGAAAGTAAAGCTTGATATGAAACAGGGAGAGATTTAATTGGCACGCAAACAGATAAAGCTAAATAAAGCACGCGTCCACGTCAATGCTTCGTTCAATAATACGATACTGACGCTGACAGATACCGATGGGGACGTTATATCCTGGGTTACTCCGGGAGCCGTGGGTTTTAAGGGCTCGAGAAAAGGTACACCTTATGCTGCTCAGGTAGCTGCCGAGAACCTCGTCGAAGAGTTACGTGATTACGGAGTTAATTCCGTTATCGTGACAGTGAAAGGGACTGGTTCCGGCAGGAATTCTGTCGTGCAAACGATAGAAGGAGCAGGGATTGAAGTTACCAAAGTTGCCAATATAACACCACGGTCACATAGCTAGGAGGAGGATTATTCTTATGGGACGAGATACGGAAGCGAAATGTAAGAAATGCAGACGTGAAGGTACGAAATTGTTTTTGAAAGGGGAAAAATGTTACTCGGATAAATGTCCGCTGACGAGAAAATCTTATCCACCGGGAGAGGCCGGGGAAAGCAGGTCCAGATGGTCTCAATACAGAATTCGGTTAAGGGAAAAGCAGAAAGCACGCCGAATATACGGGATAAGAGAGGAGCAGTTCAGGAATTATTTCGAGAAATCGGATTCGAGCAAGGAAGTTACGGGACAGGCACTCTTGAAAACACTTGAAAGGCGATTGGATAACGTTCTTTACAGGAGCGGGCTAGCCGAGTCTCGGGATCAGGCAAGACAGTTAATTAATCACGGTCACATTGAGGTAAACGGCCGTTCAATTGACATTCCCTCTTATATGACGGAGGAGGGGGATATAGTTGCTTACAAGGACAAGTCGAGCAGTAAAGAAGGCCTGAGAAACCTCGTAAAGGATGAGGGCCCTCGTGTTCCAACCTGGATTGACGTGGAGCCCAATAATATGAGGGCTTCCGTCCTATCCGAACCCGCTATCGACGATGTTGAGGAGTCACTTCAGGTAAATCGAATTGTAGAGTTCTATTCTCGATAAAGTAATTAAGGAATAGCGGAGGGCTAATGTTAGAATATATTGAGCCAGAAGATGTACATTTCGAAGAACTCGACAGCAAGCACGGTCGCCTGGTAGTAGGTCCGCTCGAACGAGGCATGGGAACAACTCTGGGCAATTCATTGCGTCGCGTACTGATGTCGATGATACCCGGTGCTGCCGTAACCAGAGTTAGATTTGACGGAAAATATCACGAATACGATACCATTGAGGGCGTAAGAGAAGACGTCATCGAAATTATAATGAACGTAAAAGAAATCTCTCTTCGACTTGACCGTGCCGAACAGAGGAAAATGTATCTTGAGGCCTCTGAGAGTGGTGAGGTAACGACAGGTGATCTACAGGTCGAATCCGGGATTGAAGTTATAAATCAGAATCATGCCCTGGCTCATCTATCGGACGGAGCCGAGCTGAATATGGAAATGGACGTGGAAGCAGGCATGGGTTATCGATCCGCTGACGAGAACAAGGTCGAAGATTCGCCATTGTCGGTAATTCCGATAGATTCGGATTTTTCACCTGTAAAGACGGTAGACTTTGACGTAGATAACGTCAGAGCCGGGGGAAAGGAAGATTGTGATCGTCTGGAGATTGAGTTAGAGACCGATGGAGGCATAAGACCGGAAGAAGCAGTGGGCCGTGCGTCACGTATTCTGGCCCGTCGGTACGAGTTATTCTCTAACTTACCCGAGCACCCATTTGGAGAGCTTGGAACTTTGCAGGAAGTAGAAGAAGAAATACCGGAGGAGTTCGAAGAGAGACTTGAAGATCTCGGGTTTAACCAGCGAGCCTGTAATCTGTTACAGGAAAAAGGAGTGGAAACACTGGAAGATCTACTGGACCAGACGTCTGATAAGCTACTTGATATACATGGTTTTGGGAGTAAGACATTACAAAAAGTCGAAGATAAACTGGACGAGCTAGGTTATTCTTTAGCAGATGAGGAGGAAGGGGACAATGGATCATAAAACGAAAGGATGGAGGTTGGCGGAGTCAAGTCACGAAAAACAGTTGTTAGCCAACCTGATAAAAGATCTCATAAAATCTGGCAAAGTAGATACGACGGTATCTAGGGCAAAGGAAGCCAGTCGTTACGCTGACAGGATGGTGACTCTGGCCAAGGAAGGGGACGAGCACGCCAGAAGAAGGGCATTTAGCTTTTTAAATGATAAGGAGGCTGTGTCCGAGTTATTCGAAGAGATTGGAGATAATTACGAAGAAAGACAGGGTGGCTATACTCGAGTTCTGCGACTTCCGCCAAGAAGAGGCGATGGAGCAGAAATGGCTCGCCTTACTTTCGTATAGCACTTTACGCTTGTCGGGGGAGGATAAAGGAATTATTTGCCCGTACCTCCCCCCAATAAAATTTACTTCCCACCGATATTCTTTAGAGCTTTCCCCGAATCAAAGGAGCGATTCTGGCCTGGAAAGGGTTAGGAAACAATCAATTGACTGTGACCTTATTACTGTTAAAGCCCCAGTTCCCCCTGGATATTTTGCATTCCTGAAAGCACTATCCCGAAAAATTCCTCGAGTTCGAAACCCAGGTTCTCGCACGTGGCAATTGCTTCCCTATCTACGGATTTTGCAAAGCTCTTTTCCTCATATCTATTCCTGATAAATTCTGGGTCCATTTCTCCCAACCCTTCGGGATGTACGAGGGCACCTGCCACGATCAAACCTGTCAATGGGTCCGTGGCATAGATGGATTTTTCCATCTTGTTTTCAGGGGGCTTCTGTCCTGCATGGGCTTTGATCGCGTCCAGCTGAACTATGTTTATATCATCACGTTCTTCCAGTTTTTTTACCGTCAGCAAACCGTGTTTATCTGGTTCGTCTTCGGTTTCCTCGTAATCGAGGTCATGGAGTAGTCCGGCTATCCCCCATTCGTCCTCGTCTTCGCCGAAGTGACGGGCAAGTTCTCTCATCCCGGCCTCAACGGCCTTCATGTGTTTTATCAAATTATCTTCGGATACGTTATCCTCGACTAGCCGCAAAGCAGTTCCCCTGTCCAAATAGAATCACCTGTTCATTTGTTTTTTATGTTGTCCATCTTCCATGCCTCATCCACCACCCGGAGGCTGGAAAGCGAGGCAAGAAAGCCAAGCACGACCCCCAGGAGCAGTGACCAGAGCGTGATGATAAGTAGAGATGTATTGTTTAATAACCCCGGGAGTTTTTGTGCAATCCAGATGCCACTGTTAGCCCATGTCGAAAGGGCGAATAAAAGTAAAACACTTAAAACCGATCCGGCAAGACCCAGCCCGGTGCTAAGTAACACGAGAGGCGCCTTTACCGATAGTTTCGTTAAACCGGAGTATTTAATTATTTGTAACTCTCCCCGCCAGCTTTTAAGCAAATCCCGCGTTACGGATCTGAGCAAGTAGAAGCCCGTTCCGGCAACTAACACGCCCAGGACTAAAATCAATACCTTGACCCAGAGAGTTAAGGGCTCCTTGGTTCCCCGCTGGGCCTGGCTCGAAAGACGTGTTATCAACGTAATATCCGGCTGGGTTTTTAGTTCGTTTAGGAGTTGGTCCCTGTCAGAAGTCTTGATGAGAAAGAAATCGGAATTCTTCGAGACCTCCGGGGGGACGTTGATTATTCCCTGATCTACTTCTTCCGCCAGTACCAGTATCAAGTTATCCAAGGATTCAAGCCTGCGCAGTGAGAGATATAGATTGTTTATTTCGGTTGTGGAAAGCCCACTTCGGATCTGGGCAAGTGTCCTGTGGTCGTCCGGAAACTTTTCCAGGCCCGTCGAAACCTGAAGCGGTTGGTCTTTTGGGAGCAGCAATACGTATACTAGAACTATAAAGGCAAAGATGGTTGCGAGGGCACCAAGGGCTTTTGCCCATTTCTTCCGGTCCATCAAACTCCCAAATTCTTTGGTAAAGTAGAAAAATTTAGTCATAGTTAACTTAACTGATAACTCTGCTGTCCAGATTGCTTTCTATAACTTCAACCCCTTCCGGACGGTTTGGAATTTCACCGGTCAATAACAATGAGGAAATATCTCTTTGTGATTTTACTTCCTGTAGAATTTCTATAATTGACTCCGTTTCTTTAGAGTTTAAGCCGACAAATGGCTTATGGCAAACTAAAAGGTTGGGGTTATTTACTATTGATAACGCCAATCCCGTTTTTGCCCGTAAAACTTCGCTCCCTTCTCGGGGGTTAATATCTTTATCCCCTGATAACCCGCTAAGCCGTAGAGTATCTTCGAGTCTTTCCTGAAACTCCGGTGATTTACCGGTTATCTCTAACTTAAATTTTAGAGTCTGAAGGATTGTTTTCTTTTCGGGAAGGACAAAATCCCGCGGCAAAAAACTTACCTCTTCGCGCAGCATCTTTTTTCTTTTTTTTCGGCTCAGCCTGACAATATTTCTGTCATCGAGGACGACCTGGCCGGAATCAGGAGTTAATTCTCCGGTCAATATATCGAAGAGAGTACTGTATTGCAATTCGGTTAGACCGGTAACCTGGGCAATCTTCCCCCTATCGACTGTAAAACTAAGATCTTCGAGGAGAATTTCGTCCTCTTCCCCGTATACTGATAACTCAGCTATTTGAACAATTTTCGACATGTTTATTTCCTTTCCTTCCATGAATTATTCTGTCATTTCCCTGTGTGTCCGTCAATAAGTTTATATCAGTGAAGTTTTGAGAAGCTGCGAAATCTCTGACTTCTTCTCCCTGATTGTGCCCGATTTCCAGGAAAATAACTCCACTCTCGGGTTTTATGTACTGGTCGGCCCTCTGGAGGATATTTTTGATCTCCACCAGTCCTTCTTCCCCTCCATCCAGGGCTTTTAGCGGTTCATGATCTTTTATTTCCTCCTTCAATTCAGCGATATCTCCGGTAGCCACGTAAGGAGGATTAGATACGATAATATCGTATGTACCGGCGATATCAGTAAACCAGTCCGATTGCCTAAATTCGATTTTTGATGATAAATCGTTGGTTTCTGCATTTTTTCGGGCGAGTTCAAGGGCCTCCGGGCTCTTATCCACCGCAGTTACATTTGGCTCCACGAGGAAACGTGAAAGGGCTATAGCAATGGCCCCTGAACCCGTCCCCATATCCAGTACGTCTAAGTTTTTCTCGTTTCTGAATTGAGCCAGGATTTCTTCGGTCAACTCTTCCGTTTCCGGTCTCGGAATTAACGCTCTCTCATCAATTTTTAAAGAGAGCCCCATGAAAGACGTCTGCCCGGTTATATATTGAAGGGGTTGCCCTGATTTTCTCTCACGGATCAAAGGACGGAACTGATCCAGCTCCTTTTGATCCAGGGGTCTGTCAGGGTTAAGATAAAGATGTATGCGGTCCACGTCCAGCGTGTAAGCAAGAAGCTGCTCGGCTTCCAGTCGGGATCTCTCGATCCCTGCCCCCTTAAAATAATCCCTCGTCCAGTCTAATATTTCTTTAACTGTCCAAGTCTTTGACAGAATGTATCACTCGTTTTGTAAGTTTTATAAGTGGTTTCCAAAGCGAATTTAAGGATATCATAACATTGCAAAAAGGTCAAGTCAGCCCTAAACTTTCTTATTGATGTCCTATTTATTTGCCCAGCTTTGGTTTAATATGGGTTAATAGGGGACTTTTTGGCAAAAGAGGGTTCGAGAAAACAAACTAGGACGTATTTGAGAGGTGGAGAATTTAGCATGAAGAGGTTACTGCTTTTGGGATTACTCGTTGGAGGGTTAATTTTTTCTCTGACGGGCTGCTCTCTGTTCAATCAGGGACCGGATATACAGAACTGGCAGCCAAGTGTAAAGCCGGATGGGAATGAAATAGTTTTTTCCAGTAAGGACGGAAATGATTTTGAGCTCTACGTCATGAATCCTGAGACCGGGGAAAGAACAAAAATTACTGATAACAAGTCAGACGATTGGGGTCCGGACTGGGGCCCAGAAGGAGAGAGGCTTGTATTCGTTTCTCAGAGAAATGACAATACCGATATTTACGTAATAGATGCCAACGGTGGAAATGAAAAACGACTTACGGAGAACAAGTCTCAGGACGTAAATCCCAGATGGAATGGTTCATCGGATGTAGTGTTTAATTCCGACCGTACGGATTCCTGGCAGATTTTTTCCGTTTCTCTTCCGGACAAAGACCTGACTCAAATTACGAGCTCTACAGGTAAGGAAGAATAGTTTTCCAGAAATGTATCGTGATAATTCGGTCGGGGCTGTAATATTGGCCGCTGGTGAGAGTAACCGGATGAATGGCAGAATTAATAAGGTCTATCGGGAAATTAGGGGCGAGCCGGTTTTAAGTTATTCCATAAAAGCTTTCTTGAATTCCGGGACAGTTGATGATATTGTCCTTGTATTTAACGAGGAAGATAGGAGTTTGATGGAGGAACGAATACTCAAGCAATTCGAACCCGGGGGGGCGATGAAGCTTGTCCCCGGGGGAGAAAAACGGCAGGATTCGTCCTGGGCTGGTTTAAGGACGCTGGAAACGGATTACGTATTTATTCACGATGGCGCACGTCCGAATTTCAGTACTGATTTAGTAAGTAATTTGCTCCAGGCAACTCTGAACCAAAAAGCTGCTTTCCCCGGTGTAAAACCTGTTGATACGATACGAGAAATTGAGGGGGAGTTAGCTGGTAAAACAGTAGATAGGGACAAGCTGGTGAAGGTCCAGACTCCGCAGTGCTTTAAGAGGAGTTTACTGGTCGAAGCCTTGGAAAAAGCGTCGGAAGAGGGTAGTTATTTTACCGATGACGCCGGGGCCGTAATGGCTCTTGGAGGTGTAGAACCTAAGATCGTTTCTGGCGAAAAGGGTAACGTCAAATTGACCACCGACGAAGACATGAAATTAATTAAGTTTTTACTCGAAAGTTAATCCCCTGGTTATTTTTGTTTGCGATGAACTAAGAGAAGTAATAAGATAATTTGGAGGTAAGATGTTAGCTATAATTATAAGGGCGATATTTTATTTGAGTTCAGTTGGTCTTATCGGTATAGTGTTGATTCAGATGAGTGAACATGCCGGATTGGGTGGCGCTTTTGGTGCCGGCGGTTCTAGTACCGTTTTTGGCAGGGACGAACAAACTGATCCTAAAAGGACTGCTACCTCGGTGTTGGCAACTGTTTTTATGTTAAGTAGTTTGTTCCTGTCTATCATCTGAGGTAAAAACTTTTCTCTGGGGGATTTATGCCATTAATAGAACTTAACGACCTTAAGACATATTTCTATACGGAGGACGGAGTAGTAAAGGCCGTCGACGGTGTATCCTATAGTATCGACAAACAACAGACCCTCGGTGTAGTAGGTGAGAGTGGTTGCGGTAAATCGGTTACGGCCCTTTCCGTAATGGGCCTGGTTCCGATGCCGCCGGGCAAGATAGAAGGCGGAGAGATCAACTACTACCGTGACGGCGGGACCATTGACCTGACACAGCTGGACCCGAAGGGAAAACAGATGCGCTCGATCCGGGGAAACGAGATCGCCATGATATTCCAGGAGCCGATGACCTCGCTCAATCCCGTTTTTACCATCGGCAACCAGATCATGGAGGCCATTACCCTGCACCAGGACGTGGGCAAAAAAGAAGCAAAGTCGATAGCGATCCAGATGCTCGAAGAGGTCGGCATCCCCCTGCCCGAACAGCGGGTCGACGAATACCCGCACCAGCTCTCGGGGGGAATGAGACAGCGGGCGATGATCGCCATGGCCCTGTCCTGTAACCCGACGATGCTGATCGCGGACGAGCCGACAACGGCACTGGACGTGACGATCCAGGCCCAGATCCTGGAGCTGATGGACGGCCTGCAGGAAGAGTTCGATACCTCGATAATGTTCATTACCCACGACTTAGGGGTAATTGCCGAGATTACGAATTACGTTGTCGTCATGTACCTGGGAAAGATCGTCGAAAGCGGGGACGTCCACGAAATATATCATAATCCAACGATGCCTTACACGCAGGGCCTGATGGAATCCATACCGTCCCTGGACGTCGAAAAAGGACGGCTGGAACCGATCAAGGGAGTAGTACCCGACCCGTACGAAGTACCAGCTGGCTGTCCCTTCAACAATCGTTGCCCGCATGTAATGGATATCTGTAAAGAAGAGGACCCGCCTTTAGAAGAGGTCGCCGAGGGTCATCAATCCTCCTGCTGGTTGCATATTGATCATTAATAGGGGTGAGCTTAAGTGGTAGAGATGGAATCTGATCGACTACTTGACGTTAGTGGAATGAAGAAGTACTTCCCTGTTCGCAA
>JAIPHN010000021.1 GCA_021735185.1 Candidatus Bipolaricaulota bacterium | reverse complement strand
CCGCGCCTGTAGCGGTCAAATATACAGCGTATACCGTACTCGCTTACAGGCTTTCCCGTATTGGGGTTAACTACCCCCTTCCGCTTCAAGTAGGCGCTAATATGAAGGCTGCTCCAGCCTAGGCGGTCTCTTATCGAGACCACCGTCCGTTCCAGCCACTTGGGCGGCTTACGTGGTGAAGTCTTGGGTGCCGTCGATCTGTTCAGCAAACTCTTAGGATCATTGCTGGATTCTTCGTATCTGTTTCGCCACTTGTAAAGCGTTTTTTTCGAGATATCAAAGAACTCACACAGTTCCTTTACCGTATCGAACTTGCCGTTGCCGTCCTTTAGCTTGTAGTATTCTTCGAGGTACTTCTGTCTTGCTTTGACGATCTGTTCTTCGCTATACTTGTTCATAATAGGTAACACTCCTTAGTTTGGGCTGTGGGGTTTTATTACCCCATAGCCTAACTGGGAGTTACCTATGTTTCAACGAATTACACATTATTATAAAATACTATGAGCAGGAAATACGATGAAATTGACAGGAGGATAATCTACAGGCTTACTCAAAATGCCCGGGACATAGTGGCCCCGGAAATCGAGAGGAAACTTAATTCCTGGATAGAGGACGAAATCTTCGAGTTGTAGTTGTTCAATTTTAGAACAGAACTACTCCTTTGAGAAGTTAGTTGGAGTGTCGGTACCTTGCAATAGGGAGGTATAAAATGGGTGGACAAATGTTACTGGGGATTGTGGCCGGATTCATCTTTCTCTACCTGGGTTACGTCCTGCTTTATCCGGAGAGGTTTTAGTATGTTCTTCGGAATAATTCTCCCACTGGCTTTGTTTTTCCTGATTCTTGCAGGATTGGTTTACGCTCTGGGAGAGTACCTCGGTTGGTCGTTCCGGAAGGAAATGAGGGTAGAGGACGGATTCCCCCGGGTTTTCGACTACCTGGAACGCTACGTCGAGAAGCCGATATTGAAGCCGATCGAACGGGTAATCTACCGGGTCGGCGGAATAGACCCGTCGGTTTCGATGAACTGGAAGACGTATCTTCTAAGTGCCCTCTGGCTCAACCTTATCCTGTTCGTCTTCCTGTATTTGATCTTTCTGTTCCAGGGTGGACTTCCGCTCAACCCAGCGGACGTAGGAAATCTAGACTGGGACCTCGCCTTCCACAACGCGGCGACGTTTGTATCAAATACGAACCAGCAACACTACGCGGGCGAGACGGCACTTTCCTACTTTTCTCAGTTAGGTGCGGTGCTTCTGGCAATGTTCGCCTCGGCCGCTACGGGCCTGGGCCTGTTACTTGGTTTTGCCAGGGGGTTGATTAACGAGGAGGATCCCCGGCTGGGTAACTTCTACGTCGTTTTCGTCAAGTCTCTGACCAGGTTTCTGCTGCCGATAAGCTTCGCTCTTGCCCTGTTTTTGATGAGCCAGGGCGTCCCGCAGACCCTTGCCGGTCCCGCTTCGGTCACCACGCTCGAGGGAGGGACCCAGATGATAGCCCGGGGACCTGTTGCCACTCACGAAGCGATAAAGATGCTTGGAACAAACGGAGGCGGGTTCTTCGCCGCCAACGCCGCCCATCCATTCGAGAACCCGACACCATTTTCCAATATAGTACTCAATCTATTTTTGTTTTTAGGAACGATAACCAACTTCTACGCCTTCGGTATCTGGGTGAAGAAGCGAAAACACGGCCTGGTGTTAGTGGGGGCAGTCTCGGTACTTGTCCTGGTTTTTCTGGCAATGGCACTCGGAGGCGAAGTCGGAGGTAATCCCGGGTTAGACGGTTTAGGGATAGATCAGTCCTTAGGCAACATGGAGGGTAAAGAAGTCCGATTCGGCTCGACCCTGAGTGCGCTGTGGGCGGTCTCCACCACCTCGACCACCAACGGCGGAGTTAACTCGATGCACGATAGTTTCACTGCTATGGGAGGACTTGCCCTCTTCCTCGGTATGAGCCTGAATTCGCTCTTTGCCGGAGTAGGTACCGGGGTTATGAACCTGCTTACCTACGTCTTCCTCGCCGCCTTCATGGGAGCGTTGATGATCGGAAGAGCTCCCGTCTACCTCGGGAAAAAGCTGGAATCGGACGAGATAAAGTTTGCCGCGATGATAATCTTGCTGCTTCCGACGCTGGTACTATTTCCAACAGGAATTGCGGTGGTAACAAATATGGGCAAAGAAGCGATAACAAACCCCGAGTTTCACGGGTTCAGTCAGATCATGTACGAGTTCTTCTCCGCGGCCTCCAACAACGGCTCCGGCTTTGAAGGACTGATGGATGGCACCGTCTTTTACAACCTGGCCGGAGGTGCAGTTATTCTTCTCGCCAGATACGTGCCTCTAGTGTTACAGATGATGATAGCCGGGTCGCTGGCCAAAAAGAAGATCCGACCGGAGACCGAAGGGACGCTGAAGGTTGAAAACGTACCGTTTCTGGTACTGCTGCTGGTAATCATGGTAGTGATCGGCGGACTGGTATTCATACCCGCTCTGGCACTTGGGCCGATCGCAGAACTTCTTTCTTTGTGGTGATAGGAAATGGATAGAGAACAGGTACTACAGGCACTCAAAGAGGCCCTAAAAAAGCTTAACCCGGCTTATCTGGTAAAGAACCCCGTAATATTCGTTACCGAGATCAGTACGATCATCGTAATAGCCCTCACACTCGTGCCCGGTTTCTTTGGGGGGACCCAGGGAAGATGGTACTATTCGGCAATTTCGATCGTATTGCTGTTTACGGTGATATTTGCCACTTTTGCCGAGTCACTAGCGGAGACTCAGGGAGAAGCTCACGCGGAGAGCCTCCGGGCGATGAAGGAAGAAGTGACCGGAAAAAGGCTCAAAGAAGACGCCGCCCTCGAAGAGGTAGACGAAGAGAACCTGGAGGAAGTCGAGTCCGACAACCTGGAGAAAGGTGACGTCGTCTACGTCGAGGAGGGGGACATGATCCCCAGGGACGGTTCAATTATTGAGGGTTCGGCCTCGATTGACGAGTCAGCAATCACGGGAGAATCCGAACCGGTCATCCGTCAGAGCGGCGGCGACAAAAGCTCTGTAACTGGTGGGACCGAAGTCTTGAGCGACCAACTAAAGATCGAGATAACTGCCGCCGCCGGCGAATCGTTTATGGACGAAATGATCGGCCTGGTGGAAAGCGCCAGCCGGGAGAAGACGCCGAACGAGATCTCCCTAACCCTGCTTCTGGCTAGCTTTACTTTCATTTACATGCTGGTCGTGACAACCCTGACTTTCTTTGGCGACTTCGTCAGGCTGAACGTGGAGGTGGCGGATCAGATCGCCCTGCTGATCGGTCTTATACCGACAACGGTCGGCGCGCTGCTTTCGGCAATTCGAATTGCGGGCATGACCCGTGTCACCAGGGATAACGTCATTGCCAAGTCCGGCAAAGCAGTCGAGTCGGCCGGTGATCTGGACGTACTTATTCTCGACAAAACTGGGACCATTACAACCGGGGAGCGAGCGGCAACGAGTTTTATTCCCGTGGGGGACGCGGATAAAGGTAAAGTAGTCGATGCAGCACTAAAGTCTTCGTTTTACGACGAGACGACCGAGGGTCGGTCAGTTGTGGCCCTGGCAGAAAAAGAAGAAGGAAAAGAACCCGACGAAGAAAAGCTACCTGAAGACGGATTCATCGAATTCAGCGCCGAGACGGGAATGAGCGGCATAGATCTTGCTGACGGAACTGAAATCAGAAAAGGTTCAGTGGACTCAATCAAGGAGTACGCCGACTCCGCCCCGGGCGAACTGGACGATAAGGCTAAAGAAGTAGCGGATTCGGGAGGTACCCCTCTCGGTCTGGCTGTAGACGGTAAGGTAGTCGGCATAATTGAATTGCAGGACGAATTGAAGACGGGGATAGGGGACAGGATTGCCGAGCTCCAGAAGATGGGCATCAAGACGATAATGTGTACCGGAGACAACGAGCGGACTGCCCGTTATATAGCCGAAGAGGCCGGGTTGGACGAATATTACGCCGAATTCCAGCCGGAAGAGAAGATCCAGCTAGTTGAAGAAGAGAAAGCCAAAGGCCACATGGTAGGAATGACCGGGGACGGGACCAACGACGCCCCGGCACTGGCCAAGGCTGACGTAGGGTTGGCGATGAACGCCGGTACTGCCGCCGCAAAAGAGGCCGGAAACATGGTCGACATGGACTCGGACCCGACCAAGCTCATCGAGGTCGTCGGCATCGGAAAACAACTGCTGATGACCAGGGGCTCGTTGACCACCTTCAGTATAGCGAACGATATCTCACGTTACTTTGC
Organism: Candidatus Bipolaricaulota bacterium; assembly: GCA_021735185.1. Taxonomy (GTDB): domain Bacteria; phylum Bipolaricaulota; class Bipolaricaulia; order M55B111; family M55B111; genus JAGXLP01. The sequence continues at coordinate 12,636 of JAIPHN010000021.1, read as the reverse complement.
CCTGGTGCCGGCGATATTTTCGGCAAGCATTCCGGCGCTCGGCAAGATGAACCTGATGAACCTCCATTCCCTGCAGAGCGTGGTCATTTCCTCGCTGATATACAACAGCCTGATTATACCTTTCCTCGTTCCTCTAGCCATGCGAGGTGTCGAGTACAAGCCGGTCAGTGCGTCTCAGTTGCTTGTTCGAAATATGTTGATCTACGGGGGTAGCGGGCTCGTCGTACCGTTCCTTTCCATCAAATTAATTGATTGGCTATTAGTCACAGTGGGGGTGTTTTAACCGTGGTTGACGAAAACGGAGAAGATAAGCAGGAAGAAAGACCAGAAGGTAAAGAAGAAATGGAAGAGGGAGAAAAAGAAATGGCTGAAGGGCAAGGGGAAGAGGTTCCTGAAGAAGAAGTTGACGAGGTAAAAGACGAGGGGGAACATCCCCCTGCGGCAACTGACAAAACGGTCGAAGAAGAATCAGGAGAAGGGGAGCCAGAGGAGAAGGAAGTCAAAGAGGAAGAAGAAATCGAGGAAGAGGAGGAAGTATCTTACCCTGACACGGACGAGTTAGGGGTCTCCAGGATGCTTACTACCGGCCTTCGCATGCTCATTATCTCAATACTGCTTACAAGTGTTCTCTACGTCCTTGCCACGACGGGTATAGGAAACCTTGTCTGGCCGGGATCCGCTCAGGGCAATCTGGTGAAGCTTGACGGTGAAGTTGTCGGCTCCAAGTTAATTGGTCAATCCTTCAGTTCCGACAAGTACTTTCATCCCAGACCCTCGTCCAAGAACTACGACGGAATGGATTCCGGCAGCGCCAACCTGTCCCCGGAAAACGAGAAGCTCACCCAGCGTGCTAAAGATTTACTCGAAGAGCTGGAAGAAGAGGGAGTGAATCCGAAAGAAGTCCCGGTAAGTTTCGTCACCGAATCAGGCTCCGCTTTAGATCCCCACATCGTTCCCGAGTCCGCTTACTTACAGGTCCCGAGAGTCTCCGAGGCGACGGGAATGGATCCGGAAAGGTTGAGAGAGTTAATCGACGAGAATATCCAGGGTAAATTCCTCGGTCTGTATGGGCAGAAAAGAGTAAACGTATTAACGTTAAACATGGAAATTGAAAAGATACTGGAGACCGGATAGTATGAACGAAGAGCAGTTAAAAAAGCCGTCAGAAGAGTTAGGTTACGGAGACGTTTTGATCAGTATTGCAAATCCGGAAACGGCGAAACAGCTGGTAACGCTTGCCCATCATCTTACCACGCATCAGACCACCTTCCATATCGTAAACGTAACCCGAAAGGGATCTTTTCTCGAGGAGGAGCGTTCCTGGCGGAAAGGGTCCGAACTTGTTATGGATACCACCCACTACGCCCAGCGACTCGGCCGGGTGGCAAAACCAGTAACCGCGACCTCCAGTTCAGTGCCCGAAGGTATATTAAATTCTGCCGAAGGAGTGGAGGCGGACCTGATACTGATGGGCTGGTTTGGGCGAATAACCCCGGTATCGGTGAGGAGAAGCTCGGTGGTGAACAAGGTGCTTCACAAGGCTCCCTGCGACGTAGGGGTGCTCAAGTCCAGGAAAAACCTGGGAAACGTCAAGAAGATCCTATTGCCAGTGGGTCCAAACAAACTAAAACCCAAACGACTTGCGGTATTTGATAGATTACTTAAACAGAGCAAGGCAAAAGGGGATATGATTCACGTCTTAACTCCTGATACAAGTAATGAAAACGCGGAAGAGATGGCTTCGGAACGTTTGAACGAAGCACAGGAAATGCTTACGGGCGATGTCGCCACCAGAGTTATTCAGGCTAATTCGGTTCTCCGTGGTTTGTTAAGAGGGAGCGAGACAGCCGATTTGATCGTCATTGGGCCCGGCAGAGAATGGGTTTTCAATAGATTTTTATTTGGAAGGACAGCGGACAACCTTACCAATAGAGTTGAGTCCTCGGTACTGATGTTCAAAGGAAGTGAACACAAGATGGTAGCCTGGTCCAAGGGGTTGTTGAAGGCATTGGTCGACCTGGCCAAGCGTCCCTTTAGATAGGAATTATACACCTACCGGACCAATCTAGGAAATCTATTTCTTTATATTAAAGTTGCACTTACGAGTCGCATTCGGGTTAGCACCTTCAAAACTTAAACACTCGATAAGGGATAGTTAACAGTTGAGAAATTATAGCCTTGAAATTGGCCACCGCACCGGCTGGACACTTAACATATTTATATTTGTCTTCCTCAGCGGCGCAGTTATGCAACTGCGGGGAGCACTACTTCCTAACTTCCAGTCCACCTTTGGGGTTTCGGAGAGCCTACTTGGTCTGGTAGCACCCATGGGAACCCTTGGATTCACCCTCACCGTGCTGTTAGCCGGGCTGGCTGCCGGCCACCTTCCGGTAAAGAGATTCATGATTGTCGGTGTGGTTATCGTCACTGTCGGGACTTTCTTGATGGGGTTCTCTCCAGTTTATTCGGCTCTTTTATTATTTTTGGTATTACGTGGCCTGGGGACTGGCCTTTTTAGAGGATTGGACCGTCCTCTGCTTAACCATCTCTATCCCGGAAAGTTCGGGAGCATATACAACCTTCACGCCGCAGCCTGGGCCCTGGGAGCCGCCAGCGGTCCTTTCGTTGCCAACTTGATACTGGGCTTAACCGATAACTGGAGAACGGTTTATTTCTTCTATGGTATCCTTTTTGTTCCTCTCTCCCTTTATCTGTTCACCAGGGAGCTCGATACGTCGGAATTTGAAGAGATACAGCTTTCCTGGGAGAAGCTAAAGCGGATCAGCCGCAGAACTGAGATACTTGGAATGTTTGCTGGAATAATCCTGAACGTGGGAATCGAGGCAATCTTCTTTACCTGGCTTCCTTTTTATCTGAGTGGAATATTTAGCCACGGGTTCGGCAATACGGCCCTGTCTTTCTTTTTGCTTGCCTACGTGCCCGGCAGGTTAATTAGTGGTTGGCTTGCCGAGAAGACCGATTTATCCTTCCTGGTTTTGATGAATTCGTTATTCATAACCGTTCTTTTAACTCTGGCGTTTTTCTTCACCTCGGGCTATCTCAGTGTAGCACTTATACTATTAAGTGGATTTTCTCTCTCCAGTAACTTTCCCACTTTGCTATCATTGGGGACCAAGACCTCTCCAAAGTTGAGTGGCCCCATAAATGCTTTGGCCATGACCTGCTCGGCTCTGGCTTTATCCATTTTTCCTCCTGTGTTTGGACTAATAGCGGATTACTTTTCTATTGCCGTGGCGATGAAACTGACGGTCGTATTGGCCCTCGGGTTAGTTGCGATTTTAGTCGTTTTACGAATTAAGCTGGCTGAGTAGAGACCTGAAACTTCCCTGTCTTACTTGCTCTGTCCCGAATATTCGGCCCTCTGAAGATTTGCTGTAAGATATATATATCGAACGGCGGTCGCGGAATAATCTTGGACCACAACGTCAACTAAAACTTTGATACATAAATCTCCGGTACGGTAGAATCACTTCGGACCGTAAATATTGAGTCGGATAACAACCAGGTAGATATTCTCGGCCGAGTTCAAGTTCTATTAATTCAGAATTTAAGCTATAAATTACATTAGTGATTCTACCAATCAAGAATCAAGGCCTAAAATCCAAACGCGGGAAATAGTTCAAGATTATTATGCAACCACCATGAAGCATCAAGGTTGCAGAGCTTTCGCACTCCTTTTATTAACGTAAACTTTAGTTTTTTCGATATTATCGAACTGAATTAGAGTTGTATGTATTTGTGAGATTATACTACGGACCAGACAAGTCCCTGCTACCTCGTCCTCGATTCTACCGGAAAACATCACCTTTGCAGTTTCTTCTTCTATCCAAAAGCCTTTAATCATCACGCCTGAATTTATACTCGTGAAGTATCCCTCTTTCTTTTCCTCTTCTGTAGGCCCTTTCAGCAGTTCTCTAAGAGCTGCCATAGGAGGGTAAGTAGTAGAATCTACCCACCTTTGTACCGAATGCACCTCCAAGCAGCTGTTTTTTTCTGTATTGAGCTCCGAGTTTTGGAAAAAGACTTCGACTTTGTTCCAAACTTTATTGGAGCTTTCTTTATTTGCTTTTCGTTCGGGAAATAGTAGCAGGAAAGCCAATAAAATAGCCAAAAAAAGAGATAGAATTAAGCGTCTTATAGATACAGTTTCAAAACCGTAGCTCAATGATTTCATATTATGTTTGATTGTTGAGACTTAGGAGCATCTAAATATCAGAATAGAGTAAATTTTCCGGATAAGACAAGAGACTTTATAAAAGTATTTTCTTTGACCACTGGGATTATAGAGTAAACGGGAAATCTATCCAAGTTTGGCAGGTTGCAACTGAAGGATTAAAAGAAATAAAAAGCTGAAGAGAGTCGGGATTTGGATTCAGGAGCTACCGTCTTTTATCCTTGTACATCTTCTTATCCGCTTCGTTTAGAGCTTCTTCAACGTTCCTATCCTGATTGGGACTCCAGTGGGAGATGCCCATTGCCAGAGTCAGAGGGAAATCAAGCAGGTTCGAGTCTCGGTTCCATTGTGATAACTTATCCTGCAGCCTCTTTACGGTATTTTTCGACCCGCCATTCGTTTCCGGCATCATGACGAGAAACTCGTCCCCGCCGTACCTTACCACCGTGTCGGCGGCCCTGACGTTCTCTTCCAGCAGGTTAGCTACTTCTCGTAGGACTTCGTCCCCTGTCTGGTGGGAATAACGGTCGTTTATCTCCTTGAACCTGTTTACGTCGATCATCAGGAAAGCAAGAGGGTTCTCGTAGCGTTCCGCTTTTTGGACTTCCTTCTTTAGTGTCTCGTTGAAGTAGCGGCGGTTGTAGAGACCAGTTAGCGGATCACGAATGGCCTGCTGACGCAGTTCTCCTTCAAGTCGGACCCGCTTTAGTTCCTCACGCAGGTGGCCGGCAAGTATTTCAGTCAGTTCTACGTCCTGTTTGTCGAAATCAGCTACCTCCTCGGAGATGACCTGAATGACTCCCAGCTCTCCTATTGGGGAGCTTATGGCGGCTCTGAACCTATCGGCAGGTTCTTTCGCTTCAGAAAAGTTTCTCACGTCGTCCAGCCAGACAGTCTGACCTTTTTGTAGAGTCTCTCCGGCAACACCTTCGTTAGATTTAAAGCTTGTAGGTGCTTTAAAAGCTACTCCCGGGGAAAGGGCTTCGGAGACCAGTTGATCTCCCCTCACAAGCATTATACTGCAAATCTCAAATTCGAGGGCCCTTTCGGCAACTTCTATGGTATGTTGGAGCAGGTCTTGCTCTGTATCCTGTTGCTGGAGTTCGTCCACTACATCATGGAGGTTTTTTAATTTGTTACGTTCCTCATTTAATGCCTGTTCTGCCTTCTTCCTATCGGTTATATCCTGGTGGGTCCCGCTGGCCCGAACGGAGTTCCCCTCCTCGTCCCGTTCGATAACCTTACCTTTGGCCTGTACCCAGATCCAGTCACCGGATTTGTGCTGCATTCTAAATTCGGCCTCGTAGCCGTCGGTTTTACCTTCCAGGTGTTCGTTGAGTTTCTCACGCGCTTTGGGAAGATCGTCAGGGTGGACCATCTCCTTCCAGGTGCTTAAGTGGGGTTCTAGCTCTTCTAGTTCGTATCCTAACATCTCGGCCCATCGTTTGTTAAACCTTAATTCGTTGGTCTTGACGTTCCAGTCCCAGGTTCCCAGTTCCCCGCCCTCAAGTGCGAGCTCGAGCCCCTTTTCACTCTCCTCAATTTTCCTCTCCGAACGCTGGCGAAAGAGGGCGGCCCCCACCAGGTTACCAAAAATCCGGAGGAGGTTGACCTCTTTTTCGCCCCATTTCCTGTTTCTCCGTACGGAATCGAAGCCGGCAAAGCCGAAGAGATCACTACCTCGTGATATCGGGACCACCAGCAGGGACTGGATATCATGTGACTCGAAGACTTCCCGTTCGGCCTCCCAGGACTCAGGAAGATCCGAAACGTACTGAATCAGTATATTTTCCCGGTCATTGAGCTTATTCATCAAAGCCGGAAACCTGGAGTTCGGAATCCCCTGTAAGTTATCTATCTGTGGCTCTATACCTTCCCCGCACCACTCGTTGGTATTGCTCATTTCTCCTTGTTCCCGGTCGAACTCGAAGACGTAACTTCGATCCACCCCCAGGAACTTACCTATCCGCTCCAGCCCTTCCTCTATTATGGGTCCATGTTCACTAGTCTCCCTTTTCAAAAACCTGGTGGAAAGCTCTCTCAGGAGGTGCTCGAATTGGGCCCGGCGCCCATTAGCTTCTTTTTCAGCCTCGGTAACGTCTTCCATCAGATTTAGTGCTGCCTCGAAGTTGCCCTGGTCGTCGAACAGCGGGGTGGGGTTAATGGAAAGGAATTTTCTTTCACCGGTCGGCCACTCCAGGGCCAACTTTACGTCTTTTATTGGTTCACCGGTCTCCTGGGCGATCCTAAAAGGTAAATCTTCTGGTGGGTAGTCGTTTCCCTGGAAGTCGATTATCCTCCAGTCGAAATTCTCGTAGCTTAGGCCGGTAATATCTTTTTCGTTGAGGCCGAGTAAATTATTGGCCTTGCTGTCGGCGTAGAGGAGCCTTCCGGATCCGTCAACTTTCGTGATGGCGTCCGAGCTAGCTGAAGAAAGCTTGTCCAGTGAAACCTTGTCGTGATTGAACCTACTTTTTGAATCTTTTTCGTCCATGGTATAGACCCTCACGTGAAGCCTAAAGTCAGCTTGAGCCACTTATATATTTATATATTTAGATTAACGCTGGAATAGCGGATTGTAAAATAAGCTTGGGCGAACTTGAAAGCGGCTGGGGGCGTTTGAAAACACCAGGGAGTCTTGCCGGACGTTGTCCTGGCGCTCAGTGGTTAATATCATGCTAACAAATCCGGGCCCTGAACCTTCCCTGTCTTCAGGTACTTCTCGGAAAACCCCGGTTTCATACAAAAGCCACGGCGTATTTGGGCTTTACGAAAAATCACCCTCTTATTATTTTGTCGGCAAGAATTTCAACGATTAAGTACTGGATCAGATCTGTTGAATATATTTTTCCTCCGTTTTTACTCTCCTTCCTGAAATTCTCGGGGATGGTTTTGCCAAGAACGAGCAGATGGCTCTGGTAAGGTTTTGCTAAAACCCATCTCCTTTCGTTTTTAAAGCAGAGATAATCGTCCAGTTTGAGACTATCTAATTCTTCGGTTGTGTCAGAAGCACACCACCTTAAACCATAATCTATACCCACATTGTCGCTAATAACTCGTCTGGCAGTGAAAATGATTTCAATACTTCTCTCGGTTCGAAAAATAAAGCCGTCGCAATAAAATTCCTCTTTCGTTCTACCGTATTCCAACACCGGGGTTAAGGAAATTTCTTTTTCGAAATTCTTGATCTTTTCATCCTGGAATATACCTTCTAATTTTTCATAACAAGAAGTGATAACTCTTTCCGGGCTTAACTTCACCTCTTTTAACATCCTTGGCACCTCCTTCGTTCGATTGGAGTCTTTAAAGCAGAGATAGGACCAGCAAAAAAGGCGAACCATAATTTTTTTGTCAAAACCACGAAAATCAGAACTGAGAGCGATAGATCGACTTCCCATCTCAGCCCTTAATCTTGATTAAACCAGCTGGAGCTTGAGCTGAGACGATTAACACGTATTGCCAGCCCCCACTTTTTTGGGGATAAGAGATGTTTGCCCGATCACGAGAGGTAGAAGGTGGTTGGAGCGTTTAGAGGGCGAAAGCTTCCGGCAACGTGGTCGAAAACGTTCGAAAATTTTATGCCCCAATCTGTAAAAATACTAGTTTGCGGATTCCCTAATCTCAACTTATGTCACTAATTTAACGTGCCTTTGCGTATTTTATTTACCGGTGTGATGACAGAATTTCCTGAAAATAATTATTAGCTTGTTTGTCTCTATTTATTTTCTAAACCATAATAACCTCCCTGTATTTTTCTTACCTTGGTTGAGCGATTCTCTCTCTTGCTACAACGTCTAAGTCAGTATAAAACACTAAATTACTACGGTTTAAACAGGTTAGTGCTTCACCTATTCGGTGAAACCCATAACTGGTAAACCGACTTCTCTCTTCCTGATTTTCACCCAGCATCCAGATGAGTTATGAAGCCTGGGTCAAGTTTTTTCCATAGACCCAAGACAGTCAGCCACACCGGTTCAACGGAAAATAAATCATTCAAATAGGGTTCCTCATCTGGGTGCTGGACCAACTCTTGTTTTGTAAAATACGCCTTGCGGATAACTCTAGTCTTTCAGCTAACGTGTCGAAACCGCTTAATTTAGGTTCTTAATTTTTAAGAGTAAAGCCTTACAATAGATTACGGGATTAAAAATTCCCCCTACGATAGGAGGTGGGTTATGAACAAACAAAACGAGATGGCGTATTTCGATTTGTTTAATTTCGACATTTCTATTCGAGAACTTCTGGGGAGGGCTATAAAAACTGAAATCGAGGAAGCCGAAATCTACCGTGATTTGCTCGAAAAGGATCTTCTCGAGGAAACAAGGTCTAAAGTAGAGAGGTTTATCACGCAGGAAGAAGATCATAAAGAAAAGTTAGAAGCAACTTTCGACGATTTCTTTCCCGGCGAGGAAATTCCCCTGCCGGACCGTTCTGGGATAGAGATTCCAAAGGAAATATCTCAGCAAGTTGCCCCGAAGGAGTTAATGAAAAAAGCGATGAAAGCAGAGGGCGACGCCGAAGAATTTTACAGGGAGATGATCCACGAGTTCGAGGAAAAGGAGGTGCGAAGGCTACTGGGTTTTCTGGCTTCCAACGAAAGGGAACATTACGAAATTCTCAAGGAAGAACTGGGGAAGCTGGAGTGAACTTTGAAGAAAAAATCTTTTCCTTGCCGGTTTGGCTCCGATGTTTATCGAAGTTTTGGCAACTCCTGGGGTTCTATTCGATGAGCAAAATACCGATAAGGATGTAATGATAGCTCTTAAACTCATGGGGTTAACATCTCTATTTACGAATTAAAGCGGAATTATTTGAATCCCCTCCGGTTTCCGTTAAAATACCTGTTAAGTGGAATGTACCACTAGATGACCTGGCTGAAATATATATTTAAATATTGATTGAACGAGATTTGATACGGGATTGGTTTCTCCATCGGCGAGATTGCCGGTAAAGTCCCTTAATGATCAGACTAAGCAGTCAAATTTGCCTGTTAGGACGGTGCTACAGCCTCTAATCATTCTGGTTAAGTCTTGCTCCAGGCTGTTGGGCCGTCGTCTGTACTTGAAAGTCGTTTAACGGGATAAAGATGGGAAAGGACCTTATTCGCGATTTATGTTTTGACAAGAAGACGTGATTTCTTTAATGCATTGGAGAAAAGAGCGGTACGAAATTTGGTTCCCCGGAACGATTTCCGAGGTCATAGGTGGGTATTATGAGTGATTTTGATCGACTGGATGAGTTCATCGAGCAGGAGATAAATGAAGGGACTTTCCCTGGTGCCGTAGTTCTGGTTATGGAAGAAGGGGAAAGAATTGTTCACGAAAAATACGGCCTTAGAGCTGAAGTACCATCCAATGAAGAGATGAGCAAAGATACGATATTTGACCTTGCGTCTCTTACAAAGGTGGTCGTTACGACGACGATGGCACTGAGATTGATCGAGTCCGGGAAGTGGAAATTGACTGATCCGGTGGGTCGCTACCTGGAAGAGTTTCCGTCCGATATCCACGTAAAGATGAAGCATTTATTGACCCATACCTCAGGTATTGTCCCCTGGATGGACCTTTTCTCAGGGTCTGATGACCGGTCTGAAGCACTTGAGCGGTTGTTCTCGGATAAATGGCCGATCCTGGACCCCGTAATTCCGCCTCCGGCAGATAGAGTGGTTTACAGTGACCTAAATTTTATAGTTCTTGGTCTTGCTGTTGAAAGAACTACAGGTAAGACTCTGGCCGAGTTGGCCGAGGAGAGAATCTTTCGCCCGCTGGACATGAGTGATAGTTATTTCAAGCCCCCGGAAGGAGAAAAGGGGAGGATAGCACCGACGGAATACTCCGAATCCCGGGGAGGAATTATCCGGGGCGAAGTTCACGACGAGAACAGCTATGCCCTGGGAGGAGTAAGCGGGCACGCCGGTCTTTTCTCAACCGCCAGTGATCTCGGCAACTTCGTTTATGCACTTCTAAACGGGGGGAAGTACGAAAATTACCGACTGCTCAGTCCGGGAACGATGGAACTGCTAAGAAAGAACTTTACAAAAGGACTGGACTCTCGTCGTACCCTTGGCTGGAAGCTACAGGGCGAGGGAACAACTTCGGCGGGCGACCTCTTATCCTCCGAGGCATTTGGCCATACCGGTTTTACCGGTGGTTCGATCTGGCTGGATCCAGTTCGGGAGTTAGGAGTAATTGTCCTAACCAACAGAGTACATCCCGATCGCGTAAGAGGGGAAAGCCGTATCCAGGACTTCAGAGCGAGACTTCACAACTTAATTGCCGGAGAATTGTTATGAACGAGCTTATCCTGGCCAACGGTAGAGTAATATTCCCCGGGCGGGAGGAAGTTAAAATTACGGATGTTGCAATTAGAGATGGTAAAATCGACGAGATAGGACCCGAATTGCCCGATAACACTGAGTCGAAGATAGACCTGGATGGATCTTATCTTTCCCCGGGTTTCATCGACCTGCAGGTCAATGGAGGTTACGGAGTGGATTTTCTGACCTGCGAGCCCGGCGATATAGGTGAAGCCAGCGATTTCTGGCTCGAGCACGGTACGACTTCCTTTCTCGGAACTATTATTACCCATCCGATAGACTCAATGAACGGGGCAGTAAGTTCCCTGGCACGAACAAACGCGCCTAATTTGTTCGGCGTTCACGTCGAAGGTCCTTTTTTGTCCTACGAGAAACGTGGCACTCACAACCCAGCGCACCTAAAAAAACCGACCCGCGAAAATTTTCGTCGGATAATAAGTGGTGCCGAAAGAAGCGTGAAGCTGTTTACATTTGCGCCGGAACTGGACGGAACCGAAGATTTGCTGAACTGGATCGAGGCTAACAATTCAGTTCCCTCGATAGGTCATTCGGATGCCGATTACGATACGATAAACTCTTTTCTGGATCGTGGGGTATCTTCCTTTACTCATTTGTTTAACGGAATGAAGGGGTTCCATCACAGGGAACCGGGAACGGCAGGCGCCGCTTTGGTCTCGGACTCTCTGGTTGGGATAATTGCTGATGGAATGCACCTGCACCCGGGCGCTGTAAGGTTCGTAGAAAAGATGAAGGGTTCGGATGAAATATATCTGGTTACGGACGCCATTGCCGCTGCGGGTTTGGAGGACGGAAAATACGTTCTCGGAAACCAGGAGATAACAGTGGAGGATGGACTGGCGAAGATAGACAACGGCACGATAGCTGGAAGTACATTGACCATGGAGTCCGCTCTTAAGAATTATATCGAATTCACCGGTATTCCGTTAGCAGAAGCGATTAAGACGGTAACGCTGAATCCTGCAAAATTGCTGGGAAGAGAAAAAGAAATAGGCTCTATGGAGCCGGGAAGCAAAGCCGATCTCGTAACTTTTGACGAAGAGTTCCGCGTTGACCGTACGATAATCGACGGTGAGGTCGTATTCGACAGGGATACTCGATGATTGGCACTATTGAGGAGACTTATCATGGGATGAGATTTAGTTACTCAAACCCCCCATGCAATAATGAATCCGCCGGCACAGGTGGATGGACCTCTGAGACGTGGGAAGGCTCGTGGTCTATTGAAACTAACTTCGAGGTACGGTGACATGGGGTTTTTGATCGGGATCGACGGCGGGGGGACGAAAACGCTCGGTGTAATAGCGGATCCCCCGGGAGAAATAGTGGCGAAATCATCCAGAGGTCCAGGAAACCCTCGTGTCGCCGGAGAGGTCGACGCTGCTGAAACCGTAAATGAAGTTGTTAAGGATCTTCTTGAAAAGGCCGGTTCCGGTCCGAACGATATCGAAGGGGTCGTTGCCGGTCTTGCCGGCGTGGGTCGTGAGCCCGACAGGCGGAACTTTCGATCGCTGCTGGCAGAAAAACTTCCAGAGGGGGTTCCGGATAATTACTTACATGTGGTGACCGATGCCGAAATTGCTTTATACGGGGCGGTCGGGGGAGAAGAAGGCCTAATTGTGAATTCCGGAACTGGAGCGATCGTCATGGGCAGGGATAAACTGGGTAACGTCGAAAGAGGGGACGGCTACGGTTATCTTCTCGGTGATGAGGGAAGCGGTTTCTGGCTTGGGCTAAACGTAATCAAAAAAGTTCTAGAAGCTAAAGATGGCAGAGGGCGTCACACGTCCCTGAAGGCAAGACTGATTGAATTTTTTGATCTTGACAGTGTGGAAGAGGTCGTTACGTTAGTCTACGAGAAAGAAAAAAGAGACCTGGTAAAGACCGTAGCCGGAGTGGCCCCCCTTGCCTTCGAAGAAGCCGCAAAAGGTGACGAAGTGTCTCAGAGAATTATTAATGCTGGAGGGACAAAATTGGGCCGAACCGCGAAATCGGTAATCGACCGGCTGGATTTTCAAGAGAAAACAATAGGTATAGTCCTCACCGGTGGGGTGTTCAGTTCAAAACGAAGAAGGTTATTGCTCGAAGGCTTTGAGAGCCAGTTATC
>JAIPHN010000020.1 GCA_021735185.1 Candidatus Bipolaricaulota bacterium | reverse complement strand
AGCTTATCTGGTTTAATTAGCGAACGAATTTATTATTAGCTTTGCCTATAGTTAAAAGATTTAAGATTATTGTGCCAAGTATCATGCCCTCAATTGGGTGCTGGGTCAATTTTTCGTTTTTCAAATTCGATGTTATTTCCCCAATTGTATTTTTATATGCCCCGGCCTGTGGCCGGGGTTCTTGACTTTTGCACGGGGACTAAAGTTTTCATCTTCTAAGCGGATTTGCCATGGTTTGGGCTATCATCCTGTTTGTCCCTGTTATCCTCTCCTATAAACCTGATACCGTTTTTTCTATTCTTCCAGTCGGTAACAATTTCATCTGCAAGAGGGTAATTTTCGGTTACCTTTTTCCCGTCGATCAGGTAATAGTACTCGTACTTACCCTCTTTCAGTGGGATCCGCACCTTCCAGACCCCGTCACCATTATCATCCTTCATGTTGATTGGCTTGTAGGCACTAAAGTCGCCTGCCAGGTCGACCTCCTGTGCATTCGAAGCAGCTACTTTGAAAATTACTGCGTTGCCTTTTGTGCCTTCTTTTGTTGGAGAAATGAACCAGCCGAGCGTTAGCCCGATGACGATTGCGGCTACTGCTCCACCAGTAATGGCGTACTTCTGCATGGAGGTCAAGTTATCCAGTAACCGATTAAAACTTTCCTTTACCCTAATTAGCCAATCAACCGGTTTAAAATGGTCTCGATCGTCGATGTTCTCCTTTACGACTTCCTCCATATTTTCCAATCTATCCGATTCCGATTCTACGACTGAATCCCATTCCTCGCCTATTTTGCGACCAATCTCGTCTTTTCCTTCGTTAATTTCGTCACTCATTTAACCCCACCTCTTGATACACAGCTTTAAGCTTCTTCTTTCCTCTGTGGAGCCTGGTTTTAATGGTTCCCTGGGGCACGTTAAGTATCTCCGATATTTCGTCGTAGCTCAACTCTCCCCAAAACCGCATTATCAAAGGTGCTCTGTATTTGGGCTCTAGATCGAATAGTGCCTTGCGAATACCCTTTCTTTTCTTTTCCTTCTCTATTTTGTCCTGAGGGTCGTCGTTCCCGCTTACCAAAGACATCTTTCCGATGAAGCTCCAGCGATTCTGTTTTCTAACTATATTTTTCGATATATTGCTTCCGACCGTAAACAACCATGTGGAGAACTTCATGTCCATGTCGTATTTTTCCAGGTTCTGCCACGCCTTAATAAACGTCTTCTGGGTTGCGTCTTCAGCTTCAGCCTCATCCTTGAGTATGGACAGGTTTACTCCGTAAACTGCTTCTTTGTACCTTTTCACTATTTCCCCCCATGCCTCTTTTTCTCCTCTCAGAGACCGATAAAGCAATTCCTTTTCTTCTGTATTATTCAGATTTACTTTACTCATTTTTATATACACATGCTATTAGAAAAAGTTTCAGGAATTTAACTAGAAACCGTATCTTTTAATTATTTTTTCGGATTTGCTGACCTAAAAGCAAGGTTTCGTGACTATTGTCAGGATACCGGTGAAGTTATAAAAGATTTAACATGTGTGGAGTCTACCATAATTTATTTCGGATCTATGTGGCTCCCAATGTTTGCAGCTATGTAAAAAATATTATAAATTAAAGAAAGAAAAACGAAATAAAGGTTTGAAAAGGGGGTTAAAAATGGAAAGGGGGTCAAAAGTAGCAGAGCTGCTGACCTCCCTGTTAGTTTGCGTCTTGCTCGTTCTCACTTTTGGTCTTCGGATCCGGGCGGGTGGCGAGCCGGATTTTGAGGTTGAGTCGGACTTCGGTAGTATAGGTATCAACGGTCACGTCTACGATGCTTCGACCGGGGAAGAAATCGCGAGGGAGAAGGTTAGCTTCTGGGTATTGCCCAACTCGGCGGATTCGCCGGGTGAGATAGAAAGGATCAAGGTCGAGGCTCCTGGTTACGTCCCATCTTACGTAAGTAACTTCTCCAAAAGAGGAATCGACCTGGGTTTCAAGCAATTGGTCGTCTTTGAGCTGGGCAGGATTGCGTTACCCCCAGCAAACGGTGAACGAATTCCGAAAATCACGATTGAATCCAGCCCATCAGGGGGAGCGATCTATATCGACGGCGAGTACGAGGGAAGGACTCCAGTTCACAGGCTCGAGTTGGAGTCGGGCTCGCACGGAATAAGGATCAGCAAGCAAGGTTACGAGGACTGGGAAAGGGAAGTTTATCTAAGTAGTGGAGAATACAAGAAGGTTTCAGCCTCAGAGGCCGACTTGAACAGAAAAAACAAACCACCGGAAGCGGATTTCGTTTACTCTCCGTATAAACCTTCTGTTGGAGAAACCGTACAGTTTGCCAGCAGAGCCCAGGACCCGGACGGGAAGATAGTCAGTTATCGCTGGGAGTTCGGAGACGGTAGCAAGGACTGGGGCGAGAAGGCGACCAACAAGTACGGGCGTCGAGGTAAGTACAGCGTGACACTGCTGGTTACGGACGATAAAGGAGATACAGACTCGAAGAGGAAAGATGTCGAAGTGCAGCAGGAAAATCAGTCCCCAAGCGTTGACTTTACCTACTCTCCTTCGACGATAAATCCGGGGGATATAGTCGGTTTCGAGAGTCAGGCCAGCGATCCCGACGGCTACGTCAGCAGCTGGAACTGGGAATTCGGAGATGGATCGAGTTCGGCCAACCGGAATCCCGAACACCAGTACGAGAAAAGCGGGGCTTTTACAGTTACCCTGATGGTAAAGGACCAGGCTGGGGCTTCCGAATCGGAGAGTAAGGAGGTCGTGGTCAAAAGTAGCGAACCGGAGGCCTCGTTTACGGTGAGGCCTGAGAACCCCCGGGCCGGTGAGAGAGTGGAACTGGATGCGACGGGGTCCTCTCATCCGGATGGGAGGATCGTCAGTTACGGCTGGGATCTCGACGGTGATGGTAGCGTCGAAAGGGAAGTGGGGGATCCGAAAGCTTACTACCAGTTTGAGGAGTCGGGAAGACATTTGGTTTCCCTTACGGTGACTGGTCACGAAGGGACGAGCAGTTCGGCGGAGAAAGAACTGAATGTAAGTGAGATTCAGCTCGGCGACGTCGAGATAGATGAAAAGCACGCTCTCGTGGTTGGCATCAGTGAATACAAGTACGAAGACAGATACCCAAAGTTAGAGCTGAATTACGCTGCCAGGGACGCCAGGGCCTTCCGTGATTTCCTGGTGGACGAGTCAAAAGGAGGGTTCCCTGAGGATAACGTAACCCTCCTCACGAACGAAGACGCGACGAGGGACAGATTCGATGAATCGTTACGGAATCTCGTCACGAGTACGGACGAGGATGACCTGGTGGTTATCTACTACAGCGGGCACGGCGCCCCCGGTCCCGATTATGATGAGGACGAGGATGGGCAGGACGAGTATTATATAACCTACGATACTAATCCGAAATCGAAGGAAACAATTTTTAACACCGGTTACAGGGACGATGATTTTGCTGATAGGGTGGGTTCTTTGAGTTCCAATCAGGTAGCAGTTTTCCTAGACAGTTGTTATTCTGGCGGAGCCACCAAATCCATTAAAGGTTTTTCCGTCAAAGATATGGATACGCCTTCCCCGGGCAGCGTGTTCCAGGACTTTAACTTCGGGGAATCCGATGGCAGCGTCCTGTTCGCAGCGTCCAAGGAGGATCAGACTTCTTACGAAGGGGAAGGAGAAGATATTGAGCACGGCTTGTTTACCCATTTTCTACTCAAGGGATTGAACGGTGAGGCCGACGAGAACAACGACGGCAGGATAACCGTCGACGAATTGAAGAATTATATAGTACCCCAGGTTGAAAACTACGTCGAGGAACATGATCTGCCGGAAAGGACGTTGGGGGGGACGCCACAGACTCCCCTGGTAAAAGGGCGAATAACGGCACCTCTGGTTAAAGGGCGCGAAAACCTCGAGGGGACTGTCGAACACATAATTGAAGGAGATCGGGCCCGTGAAGGCGGTAGAGTCATGGTCGATCTCGGATCGGAGGACGGGGTCGAAGTAGGTGATGGGTTCCGCGTATATTCTTCGCCGAAAGGCGTGGAAGTATTGAATGAGAAAGGAGCATCGCTGGAGATCGAGGAAGTGATAGCATCGCACCTCTCCCTATGCAAAGTGGTAAACGCGGATCAGAAAATCAAAGAGGGCGTGAAAATAGAGAGAGTTGAAACTGATTAGTTGAGTGTGGGGCAGGTACCAGAAAGCCTGATGAGTCCTTGGTTGACGGAGAAGATAATTAATGACCTAATGGATTTGTTATTATGCCCTTTTGGCATCCGGGCTTATTGACCGGTTTAGAAGGGCAGTTGTTTGGTTGTTTTAGGTCAAAAAACAAGAAAAAGGAGGTAGTAATGAGCAGAACCAGTTTGAATAAAGCGACCAGAGTAATTTTTCTCTGCGTACTATTTTTTCTGGTGCTGGGTGGTTCGCAATTCCTCGGAGAGGCAGAGGCCAAACCGGGGATAAATATTTCAGTAGTTGATACGGCGGGTGGTCCTGTCGAGGGGGCGGAAATATTTCTGGATAAAGACTACGTCGGGAGGACCGGGGAAGATGGGGTTAAGCATGTGGAAAAGATCGAGCCGGGAAGACATATGATCGTGGCTAAAAAAGTTGACCTCGGCAGGACGTCAGCCAACCTCTACCTGTCCAGGGAAGTCGAACTACAGCTTAAGCTGGAGATCCTGCCGGATACCTCCTCGCCTTCACTTGCACCATTCGGCTATTACCCGAAGGAACCACAAGCAGGTTCGGAGGTGACTTTACAGGGGTTTACCCCGATGAACGTCGACGGTTCCGACCTTAGTTACAGGTGGGACCTCGGGGGAGATGGCTCGATAGATGAAACGGGTAGGGAGGTTACTACCGAATTTACCTCTTCGGGCGAATTACCGATAGCTTTGATCGTATTTGAGGATGGGGAAATGGTTGCCAGACAGACCAGGGAGATAAGCGTCGAGCCGATGAACGTACCGCCAAAGGCATCTTTCACTACTAAGTCAGACGTTATTGCCGTGGGTAAAACGGTATCTCTGGATGCTAGTGGTTCAAAAGACCGTAACGGGCGTATAGTAGGTTACAAATGGAAAATTGACGGACGATACGTCAGTGGTGGAGAAACGATCTACCATACTTTTGAGAAACCCGGACCTCACGAAGTTGCTCTCGAGGTCACGGACGAGCACGGCGAGATCGCCAGCCTTACCAAGGAACTCTCCGTGGCCCCAGAGACCTATATCAGCAGGTTGTTTTATAAGGAAGGCGAAGGTATGGATTGGGTAACTAGCGAGGAGCTCTCGAGAAACGACCCGATGAAGATGACTAATTCCGATAAGGGTCGAGAGATGGCTCTTTTCTTCGAGCGTGAGGAAGAGGGAATCAAAGAGATAATCCAACAGCTGAAACCGACTTCTCCCGGCGTTATAGAGGTAATTGGCCAAACGGTAGTGGATGTGAGAGAGAATACTGTCGAGTTAAAGGGCAAGGGCTACGCCCAGATAGGGGAGATTACTTTTGACCTAGAGGATGAGACGAGGCAAAAGGAGATAAAGGACTGGAACGGGGATACCATGTATCAGAAAACCAGGGAGCTGAAACAAGCTGAGGACCTGGATCAAACACAGCACTCCTTCACTATCAACTTTTTGACAAAGGCCTCTATGGAATCAGTTGCGCTGGATGTTCTAACAAACAAGAACTTTGAACCTCTAATAGTAGCGACTACGGAATTATTCAATTACCGGAAGCTGAATGCTGTTAAGACCTCCGTTCAAAGTGGGGTTAACCCGTCGGAGTACAACCTGTCTCCGCATTTGATGGCTTACCCCCCGGAAAGCCTCTACGCGACCGAGGAGGTCAAATTCAACTTTATCTCATTTGATCCGGACGGACCCCTGGAAAAAATGGTGGTAGACTGGGGAGACGGAGAGAAGACCGAGATAAAAGAACCAGTTGCCGGAAAGAACGACATCTACCATACTTACAGCGATCCGGGTAAGTACGAGGTCAGCGTCACCTCGTATGACACGAGCGGTCGGGAGAACAACTTTGAGAAGTTATCGTTCACGGTAAAAGTAAAGAAAAGGGAGGAAGAGCCCGAGCCTGAACCAGAGCCCGAGCCTGAACCGGATGATCATCACCCACAAGACCTAGAACTTGTCACACCTGAATTTGCAAGCTATATGAAACTGGAGTAGTTTCCTCGGATCTCATACGAGAACAAGAACTTAGGCACGACCATTCGATCAGTTGAGGTACGGCTGGTGAGATTTTCTTAGAGTAACTAAATCTTACCGTTTTACTGGTGCCCGAGAGAATGACTTTGAAACATTTCCTAGTTGAGTTTGTAAATAAACCAGATGAAAAAATGGAGAAAGGATGATTTTAAGTTAGTAGGTTCGGGTTTTGAATTGTAAGTCGAAAGGAGGTATTTATGAATTCGAAGGGTAAGAACAGCCTGTTTATTGTTCTGTTGGTGTCGATATTTTTGTTGACTTTTCTGGGGTTAGTCTCGGTGGGGAGTACTGGTGAAGCAAGTTCGGAAAATGCCAAAGGGGTAATTGTCGAAGAAGTGGTCCCTGAGAGCCAGTTCAACGTGACGGTCTCGACTGACAGGACCCGGTACGGAATAGGGGAGATTATGCAGATAGAGGTACGGTCCGAACGTTCCGGTTACCTGACTCTATACGATATACAGCCGGACGGTAAAGTCAACGTGTTATTCCCGAACCGGTTCCAGGGCAATCAAAAGATACAGGCCAATAAGACTTATAAAATTCCTGCTCCGGGAGATGACTTCCAGTTTAAGATCGGTCCCCCCAGAGGTAGAGACATACTCTGGGCCGTCGTTAGCAGTGAGCCCGGGGTATTCCCAATGGAGAAAGCCACGGAGGATTCACCTTTCCCGGAAGTAGCTAAAGACGCGGGAGAGTTTGCCAAAAACGTAAAGGGCGTGACCGTAGAGCAGAAGAAGAACTGGGGAGCGGGATACTCCGTGTTTTACATCGGAAAGCCGCTCGGTGGCCATGTACATCTTAGTTCGACTCCAAAAAACGCGTCAATTTACCTTAACGGTTCTTACCGCGGCGTTACTCCAATGACCATCTACGACCTCGAGGCAGGTAGCTACAATGTCACCCTGAAGAAGGAAGGTTATCAGGGCTGGACTACAACCGTACAGGTTAGTGACGGAGAAATGAGTAATGTAAGTAAACAACTGGTTCCCGTTCCCGTGGATCCAACGATCGACTCCGTTGGGATAAGTCCGCAGCCGTCAAATGAGCGTCAGGGTGTAACTTTCAGTGCCGAAGCTACCGATCCCCAGGGACGGGCTTTGAGTTATGAATGGACTATAGGGGGTAGTCGGTACACCGGACAGTCGGTAGGCATAACTTTTCAGGATGAAGGTCCAGTGAACTGGAGTTTGCGAGTGATAAATGGTAGCGGCGGAGAGGCAACCACCGGCGGAACGCATACCGTGAAAAACTTGGCCCCAATTATCGACTCCGTGGGTATTTCACCATCACTTTCAGCTGAAGGGCAAAAGGTCGATTTCAGCGCAAAAGCCTCCGACCCGGGAGGGGACACGCTCTCGTATAGATGGAAGATCGCCGGGACGAACTACACCGGTAAATCGCTTGGTCTAACCTTCAACGATGAAGCTCGGATCAACTGGAGTCTAAAGGTTACCGACGGCGACGGTGGAGTTGCCAGAACTAATGGTACACATTCCGTGCAGAACGTAGCCCCAACAATAGAGTCCACGGTAGTTGAATCCCAACCTTCTTACGAAGGGGAGGAAGTAAAGTTCAGCGCCCAGGCAAGGGACCCCGGTCAGGACTCTTTGAGTTACGACTGGACTATAGCTGGGACGAATCACACTGGCCGGGCGGTTGACATAACCTTCAACGACGATACGCAAGTAAACTGGCGTCTAAAGGTCACCGATGGTGACGGGGGAGTTGCCCAGTCCAGTGGCAGTCATACAGTTCAGAACATGAATCCGTCGATCACTTCGGTAGGGATATCGCCACAACCTTCCGTCGAAGGAGAGAAAGTTCGGTTCAGCGCCCAAGCGACGGACCCCGGTCAGGATACATTACACTTTACCTGGACTATTGCCGGGAAGCAATATACAGGCTCCTCAATTGGCTTGACGTTTAACTACCCGGCACGAGTTAACTGGGGTCTCAAAGTTACTGATGGCGACGGCGGTGTTGCTACTACCGGTGGAAACCATACGGTCCAGGAGAAGGAACCGTCGACCACTGATGTCTATATAACCTCACCCGAGGAAGGAAAAGTGATGAAGGCGATGTTCGAAATGCTTGGACTGAAGACCGTAGCCCGGAATTTGAATGACCCGTACGGAATTACCTGTTCCTCCGAAGGAAGGCTCTACGTAGCCGAAAATGGTGCCAACCGGATAGTTGCTTTGAACGAAACCAGCTCGGAACTGGAAGTGGTCCGAGAGCTTTCGGAGTCGCCGTTGAACTTGACCTTTAGTTCTTCTGGAGATCTTTTCTTTACCACGGATCAAGGAAACGTATGGAGGTTGAGGAGCGAAAGATTGGAAAAGATCGTGCCGGGTCAGTCCAATGTAAAAGGCGTAGAGGTCGTCGAAAGTGGCACTTTTCCCGCAGATCAAAACCCTTACGACGTCTCGTTTATCGAAAGAGGCAAGTACGCCGGTGACATGTTAGTTTCACTGTCCACGGCTATTCCGGGCCAGGGAAAAGTCGTCCGGCTACCGGCACCTGACTTCAATCGGATAGAACCTTTTATAGATAGCTTTCGGGTAAAAAGATCGGATGGTAAGTTGGAAACTAAAGTGCTAAAAACACCTACGGGCCTAGCTACCGGACGTAAAGGAAACGTCTACGTGGGAACCTACGGGGAAGACGAAAGATACCTGCTCCGTTACTCGGAGACCGGGGAATTCCTGGAGGTCCTGACTCATAACGTGAGCCGGCCAAATGAACTGGAAATAGGCTGGCATCGGAACGTTTACGCCACTGATGCGTCCTTTAGCGGTGGCGAAGTGGCCGCGGGTTCCCTCAAGCGCTATACCTCTTCCGGGCAACAGATGGATGTAATATCCCATTTAGGTGCTTGGGGTATTGCCATCTGTGAAAGTTAAAGATTACTTTTGACTTGGCCCGGGCGACTTACAAAGCCCGGGCAAGTTCTTACCTATAAGGAGGTTTTCATGAAAAGAACCGAACCGTTTTACTACCTTCGATTATTGTCTACTGTCGCGATCTTCGTGTTGATGCTTCTGACACACGCCAGCGCGGCCCGTGCCGGCGATGCGGGTGGAAAAGGTGTCAACGTAGAGGCAGTAGAGAAACGGGGTGTCAGGATCTGGACCGAAAAGGGATGTAATTCCAGATACGAGCTGGGGGAAGTGCTTAATATACGGGTCAAATCGCGGAAAAGCGGTTACCTCACACTTTTTGACCTTATGCCTAACGGTGAAGTGCAAATCCTATTCCCAAATAAGTTTCAGCAGGATAATTACGTGGAAGCGGACAGCATTTACGAGATTCCTGCTTCCGCGGACCCTTTTCGCTTGAAAATCAGCCCTCCTAGAGGATTGGATCAGCTGCTGGCAGTAGTGACGGAGGAGAAGAAAAAGTTAGTTCGAGAGGATTTCTCTTTCTATTCCCAGAATTTCCCAAAGCTTCAGGACTCTAAAGGTGAAGTAATACAGCAAGTCCAGAAAGGAGTGGAGGTCATACCCAAGGAATCCTGGTGGGCAGCGGATAGCTGTAGTTTCTCCGTTGGTTCTTCGGCTGCAAAGCCGGTAGATAATCAAGACGACCAGGAAGTCGATCCGGAAGATGAGAGTAGTCAGGGTAAACTTGACGGCCGAGCGCTGGTGATCGGGATAGATGATTACAGTAACACCAGGTTCAAAAACATGGGTCGGGTCTACAGGTTTCCTAGTCTTCAGTATTCCGTTAAAGACGCCAGGAAGATGAGAGAGGTCCTTAAAGAAGATTTCCGCGAGGTCAGGTTGATGACGGACCGAGATGCTACCTACAAAGGAATCAGAGAAGGGATTAAGAACTGGCTGGCAGGTGTCGAACCCGGCGAGACCGCTGCGCTTTATTTCAGTGGTCATGGGGCATTTCAAACGGATATGGATGGGGACGACGAGGACGGCTTAGACGAGGTTCTGGTGCCCCATGACTATGCTGAAGTCGAGAAATTCGTCGTTGATGACGAGTTAAACGACTGGCTTACTGGCTTGCCCGCCGGCAAAGTGGTTTACATAGCGGATAGCTGTCATGCCGGTACGTCTTCCAAGGCAGTCAGGACCTTCACGATTTCGGAGCAAGCAAAATCCGGTACATCCGGAGTACTAGGTGATTCTATTGGGGGAGATTTAAGTGAATCGGCCTCTTTGAATACAAAAGGAGGCTCGAGCAAAGGATTAGTGGCCCTTGAAGCCTCCCAGCCCAGCCAGAACGCGATCGAAGACGAAGAGTTAAAGCAGGGTGTATTTACCCACTTCCTGATTGAGGGCCTCAAGGGCTCCGCGGATAAAGATGGGGACGGGAGAATCGCGGTCGAAGAACTGTTTTCCTTTAGCAAGCAAAACGTACTTGATTATACGGATAATGAGCAGGCCCCCATGTGTAGCGGCTGCGACCGAGTCAAACTCTACCTATCGGTGGCGAAATGAATATCAAGTAAGCGTCTAAAGGGCTATGAGTAACTTTTCCCGTTCGGAGGCCGAAATTAATGGGCAGGAAACTTGCTTTTCTCGGATTCTTTATCGTCCTGGGGACTATACTGATAGTAGCTCCCGCTCGATCGGATAATTCGAGAGAGAGGCCTTCCCCAACGGTGGAGCTTTCCGAGGCGAGGAATCTCGAAAAGTTCGACCTTTCGGCCGAAGAGAAAGCTGCTCTGAAAGAACGGCGGTTCTTCTTTCGAAAAACCGATCTAAAGTCGATCTACGAGATCTACGAGGAAAATCTGTCGGATGGAGTACCCAATTTCATCACTACTGATCTAGTCCTTCACACTTCCCACCTTTTGTATACCTATTTTATGAAGGCCCTGGAGTACGAAGTCCTTTCCGAAGACCTGTCACGGTTGACCGAGAAGATGGTCAAGTTGACCGCTGAACAGTCTCGGAATCTCGAGAAGAGCGGTATCAGGAAGCGAGCCAGGTTTAACCTGGCGTACTTCTCGGTGGCAAAAAAGATCCTGGATCCTTCCTGGACCGTTCCTGCCCAGGTAAAATCCGTAGTCGAGGAGGAGCTCGCACTGATAGATAAAGGGCCGGAGGCTGGCATCCGGCCCTCTCCGTTATTCGATTACGAGCTTGATTACACCACGTTTTTACCCCGGGGGCACTACGATGAGACCGCCCAGTTAAGGCGCTATTTTAAAGTCATCAATTGGTACGGTCAAACGTATTTTCGGCTAAGACCGGGAAAATCCTCCGAGGCAGCCGCCAGAGGGCGTGAGGAGACGACGAGCGCCCTGTTGATGGTTAAACTGCTCAAAAATAACCGTGAAGTCTCCGAGCTTTGGGAAGATATAAATTTGCGCCTTTCCAATTTTGTCGGATCCGCTGAGGACTTCAAGCTGTCGGATTATATCGAGATCGCTGAAGAAGTTTTTGGGGAAGGTATTAACGTGTCGGAGCTAGAAAGTCCGAAAAAGCTCGATGAATTCGTGGATAAAGCTCTGGGGAGGGAAACGGCTTCGACACTCCCTCTATGGGCAGCCCGGCGACAGATTTCTTTGGATCTAGCCCAGGGTTTTTGTTTCCTGGGAAAGAGGTACGACTTCAGCTCGGACGTTTTTCAAAGCCTGGTCTACCCCGAGGTCGGGTCCGGGGATCAACCGAGAGTTATCCCGTCGGGTTTGGACGTGATGGCGACCCTCGGATCAACTATTGCAGAAAATATACTCGAAGAGAACGGCGAGTTTGATTACGAAAACTACGGTAAACAGCTGAAGGAGCTCAAGAAGGATTTCGCAGAGACGGATAGGGAGCAACGGAAAGCTCAGGAGAAAAGCTTGAAGGCGTATTGGACTGAAGTCTTAAGCGTTTTGGTGAGGGATCGGGTGGTCAGCAAGAGGACCACCATTGGCAATGAATGGGATAGGAAACAGCTAAATACCGCACTCGGCTCCTGGACGGAGATGAAACACGATACAGTATTGTATTCCAAAAGAAGTAACGCCATGGCCCGGGGGATAGTCAAGCCTTCAGAAGGCTACGTGGAGCCTCGTCCGGAAGTATACGGAAAAATTGCCGACCTGACGGATCGTCTGATGGAGCTGGAATCATTGTCCCAGGGGCTTCTGGGTAAGCTGAAGGATTTCAGGTCTTTGCTCTTGTCGCTGCAAGAGATTGCTGGAAGAGAGCTTTCCGGAATGGAACTGACAGAGGAGCAGGTGGAAACGGTTTTTGCCGCCGGGACGGACCTCCGCGAGATTGCTTCCTACCCGAGGTACCTAAAACAAAAAGAAGAAAAGGACCGAACGCTTCCCCGTATGGCTCTTACAGTTGACGTTCACCGGGACTCACAGTCCGGCACAGTGCTTCAGGAGGCTCTGGGAAATCCTCTCTCGGTGATTGCCCTGGTTAAGATGGATGACCAGGTGAGTCTGGTTAAGGGAAGCACTTATTCGTACTACGAGTTTACAGTAAAAAACAAGGACCTAATGAAGGATGAAGCGTGGGTTGATCTTTTGAATAAGCCGGATGGCTCCACCGTAGCTGATTGGTTTAGACCTCTCTTCCCGGAATGAAGAACAGCTATCTCTTTGACGGCTTACCCTAATCAGCTCTCTGCAAGCGGTCTTGATAATGACAAGTTTATGGCTGGAAGCCTGCTATTAGCTAAGAAGGGACTGATATTGGTGAATGACTCGTCTTTTGTTTGACACTTTCTATCGGGTTAGGCCCGAGGTAAGTAGTACGAAGAAACATGGATAATTATCACCAGAGATAAATGAGTTGATGGTTCAGCTGGTACGTGATTTTGGTTAAGATTCCCGCAAATTTTTGAAACATTATCCGGTTGTTAGTGTATTTAAAATGGAGGCAAAGAAGGAAAGGACCAGTAATCGGCCTAAAAAGGGTGACTAAAAAACGAAAAAATACACCTGGAGGTGTATTAAAATGAAAAAAACCTTAGTTAGTCTACTCGTGATCTCGGCATTGGTCAGTTTACCCGTAGTGCTGATGGCTTCGGACAACCTCCCGGAAGGGGCTCCGCCGAACTCAGTAAAACCAGAGGGCGGTCGTTGTCCTGGCAATTACTCTAAAATTACTTATAACATGGGTTTCATCAGTATGGAGCTCTGTGTTCCTCATGGAAGTGACGTTGGTCCGACCCCACCCGATGACGGAGGAACCCCGCCACCACCTCCTGACGATAATGACAATCCACCCCCACCGCCGGATAACGGTCAGCATTCAGAAGAGGGCAACCCACCGGCACTGGGTTCCCCACCAAGTGTTCCGGAAAACCCGGGAGGGCAATCTAAACCGCCCCGGGGTGAACAGGATCGGGCTTTAAATGAAAAACCGGATAATATGGACTATAACACTTTAGGGGCCGTTAGAAGAAACAATCTCTACTTTTATTACCAAGGTAGATACACCCAACAAGCTTCTGTTTATCAAGGCAGGTGGTTACCTGTTTACGTCAAGCTCCCCAGAGGCGGTAACCTCAGAGTACGAGAACGTTATTACCGGAGTGGGCGGGTTAGGAACTACAACTGGGGCTACAGACCTTCCGGCTGGACAAAGTTCTGGTTCTACGCTGATACGCGCGGCTGGCACGCCCTAATAAGCAATACTAACGGTTCCTGGGGCAACTGGATCTGGGTATATGTCAATTAAATAAGAGCCTTTCCTATCGATAAAAAGGTTTAGTCTCCAAAGGCCAGCTCGGTTAACGTACCGGCTGGCCTTTTTTGATTGCGTGATAAAAGGAATTTAGCCTTTTCTGGTGCTGCTACTTTTTTTGAGGCAAGTTCTTTGGAAGAACTTAGAGTGATAGTTGAAGAGAGAGTAGATTATTGAAGCACCCTTAGGAGACACACTATCTTGCAAAACCGTATACCAATTGATTATATTGAAGTGAGGCTTGAAGATGAAGACTAATCAAGTGCAACCAAAAAATAATTAGAGGTAGGAATAGGTAGAATTCCTTAGATCCACAAAAAAGAACTTCTATTGGTACAACTTTTCGGGCGAACTTCCGACCCCCCGAAACATTCTGGTTATAGTCGCTGTAGAAGATACAATGAAGGGTTCGCTAAAGGAGGGTTGGACCATTAAAAAAGTACTTATTCTATTATTTGGGCTTGTATTTATTATCATTTTTGTGGTTGTTATGCCTTTGGCTAGTGAACAGGGAACAGGAGAGTATCTGAGCAGGGTTTTCCTTAAAGAGGCACCTGATAGGTGGACTACTATAGATGAGCTGTCTCGAAGCCAGCCTCTAAAAATCACTAGTAAAAATAGAAATAGAGAGTTGGTGCTTTTCTTCAGAAGAGAAAATAGGATTATAAAACAGATTATCTACCAAATAAGATCAACTCCCTCCTCTCCCCGTAAGGTCTTAAGTCAAGTCATCGTCAAGCCCGAAGAGAAAACCGTTACATTTCAGAGCTTAACCAGTAAGGAAAGCGAAGAAGAAAAAAAGATTTCCACAGTGACTTATGACTTTGATGAAGATATCAAAAAAAGAGAAATTCGAGATCTAAATGGTAACTTAATTTCGTCTAAAAAGGTCAACGCTGAAGAGTCCAGCGAGTTAGACCGAACCCAGCATTCTAATACATCGGCGTTAGTGAGCAAAGGTCCCCGAGATGATTATGCTCGAGATGTTTTGCGAGATGATTTTGCTTTAGATGTTTTAGAGACGAATAATTCCGAATTGTTGATTGTGTCGGTTACAGCACTACTGAACTACAGAAAACTATTCTCTATAAAAACTTCACTGCAAAAAGGTGTAGACCCCTCAAAGTATAATCTCTCTCCTCACCTTATGAGTATAGAAGCTATTAAGAATAAGGACGAAAGCAAACCTTTCAGTGCTTTTGACCCCGATGGACTTTTAGGTGAATGGACGGTCGATTGGGGAAATGGCGAAGAGGAAGTTTTGTCAAATGAAGAGACAGAGAAGAAAAGAAAGGAACCACATGTTAAGAGCAGCAAAGATGGCTTTACTAGTAAATACGATATGGATATCAACATTTACGATCGGATCGATCCCAATGATGATTTCAGGCAAGTCTCATTATATAGAGCTGAACTAGAAGTACAAGTTACCGATAATTCAGGAAAGAGTTTGGATGCACAGTTATATATGGATGGTAATTACAAGGATAATACGGGTTGGGATGGAAAATATAAATTGAGCAAGCTGAGGTCTGGCAGCTACACGATTAGACTAAAAAAGGAAGGGTATAACTCTGATGGTATCTCAATCAACTTATCCCCCGGTGAAGAGGAAGAGATAACGCTAACGTTAGAAGAGCAGAACAAACCCCCATCTGCCTCCTATACATTTTCACCATCTAATCCCAAGACGAATCAGGCTGTGATGTTCAACTCTGCCTCCAGCGACCCAGACGGCACGATAGATGACTACAGCTGGACCTTTGATGACGACTCAACCTCTTCTTCAAAAAACCCAACCCATACCTACACTGAACCCGGCACTTACGAAGTTGAGTTAACAGTAACCGACAATAACGGCGCAACTGATTCTACAACTAGACAAGTCAAAGTTGAAAACAGGCAACCTACTGCAAAATTCACCTACTCTCCAGAGCAACCTAAACTAGGCCAGCAGATAACCTTTAATGCAGCCACCTCCAGTGACCCTGATGGAAAGATAGAAACCTACAAGTGGGATCTGACGGGAGACGGAGAGACTAATAAGACCGGAAGCGAAGTCACTTACACTTACAAAGAGGAAGGTACCTACGAGGTAAAGCTAACAGTTACTGACGATTACGGCGATAATTCATCTACCAATCAAGAGATAACGGTCACCCAGCAACAGAAAGAGGAAGTCACAATAGACGAAAAGCATGCCTTGGTCGCCGGCGTCACAGAGTACGAGTACCACGGTTTGAACAACTTGAATTTTCCCGCCGAGGACGCCAGAGCCTTCTATAACCTCCTGATTGAGGAGGGTGGTTTCAATGAGGAAAACGTTACGTTGCTAACAAACGAAGAGGCCACTACCTACCGGTTCGATAAAGAGTTAAGAAGGTTAGCTACCGAGACCGAAAGCGACGACCTGGCGGTCATCTACTACTCGGGCCATGGTGTTCAGGGCAAAGACGCTAAACCGAAAGACGAAGAAGATGGTTACGATGAATACTACGTAACTCATGGTACGGACCCGACTGACAGTGATACAATCTACGAGACGGCTTACCGGGATGACATATTTGCAAACAGCGTGAGCAATATTCCCTCCGACCAAGTAGCCATCTTCTTGGACAGCTGCTATGCTGGTGGTGCGACTAAGACGGTAAAGGGTTACACTCTAGAAGGCCAGAAGGACTTTCCCACCAAAAATGACGTCTTCTCCGACTTTGACGATCTGGAAGGCATGGCACTGTTTGCCGCCTCCAAAGAGGACCAGCGTTCCTACGAACCAAACACAGAAGAGTTGAAAGAGCAGCTCGGTCACGGGGTATTTACCTACTATCTCCTGCAAGGTCTAAGAGGGGAGGCAGATACGGATAACGACGGCACCATTACCATCGACGAACTAAGGAGCTACGTCGCCCCCAATGTTGAAGAGTTTACCGAAGAAAACTTTCCAACACCACAGACCCCCAAGGTAAAGGGAGCAATCAGTGCTCCATTGGTACAGAAGGAAGGTAAGTTGGAAGGTGAGGTTAAGTACGTCAAAGGTTCTGGTAAGGATAAAGCAGAAAAGGGCGAGTACGTCGTTATCGACCTTGGCGAGGAAGACGGGGTGAAGGCAGGAGATGAATTTAAAGTATTCTTGACCACCAAAGGAGTCGGGGTATTCGAGAAAGTCTGTACTAGGATA
>JAIPHN010000019.1 GCA_021735185.1 Candidatus Bipolaricaulota bacterium | reverse complement strand
CTCTATTCCGGCGTACTGGGTAAAGGTGGCGGTACAGCCGACCGAGTGAGTTAAGAGGTAACCGATTTTTTCGGCAAGTACTTCCGGCAGAACCGCATAGCCCAGCCGCCAGCCGGTCATCGAGTAAGTCTTGGAGAAGCCGTCGACCATGATCGTCCGCTCCTTCATCCCCTTATAGTTCAGGATGCTTCTGTGTTCGCGGTCCCCGTAGATCATCCGGGAGTATATCTCATCGGAGAGGACGAATAACTCCTCTTCTCGGGCAAGCGCGGCTATCCTCGCGAGGCTGTCTCTGGACATCAGGTTGCCGGCCGGGTTGCCCGGTGAATTCAGCAGGATGAACTTGGTTTGAGGTGTAATCGAGGCTTCCAGCCGGTCGGTATCGAGTTCGAAGCCGTCCTCGTCTATCAGGTTGACCGGCACCGGTTTACCGCCGGCGACGGTGATCATCGACTCGTAAGTCGGGAAGCCGGGGTCGGGGTAGATTACTTCTTCCCCTTCTTCCAGCAGGGCTATGGTCGTTAAAAACAGCAGCGGCTTTGCCCCGGGACCGACTGCCACCTCCGAGGGAGAGACCTCCAGGTCCCTGGTCTCCGCTACGTGATCGGCGATCGCCTCTCTTAACGGGAGGATACCCTGAGACGGGTTGTAGTCGGTCTTCCCCTCGGCTAAGGCTTTGATCCCGGCCAGGGTGATATTGGGAAAAGTGGGATAGTCCGGCTGGCCTATCTCCAGATGGACTATATCCTCCCCACTGACCTCCAGCCGGTTGGCTTTGTCCAGGACCCTGTAGGCTCCCTCGGGCTTGAGGTTGGCCACGTTCTTGTTTAACTTCTCAATCAAATCGAAATCCGTTGCAGTCGGACACATTGAAAAATTCCCCTCCTGTTAGTTCCTGCAAATCGTCAATTTAAGCTGAAATTATCCAACCAGGCTGCCTGACTAACTGACCCTGGCCATAATTTCTTCTACCTTATCCTCCGCCAGCTTTTCCGGTTCGTAGTTTTCGATTATCTCTTTTACCTTTTCGTTCAACCTCTCTTTTGTCGTGGGGGAACCGGCCTTCTCCCAATTCTCCCGCTGAGACCTATCGAAGAAGCGTGGTTCCCAGTAATCTCGGAAGTGTTCTACTGTTTCTTCGGTCCCGAGAAAATCACCGCCGGGGCCCTCTTCTTTGATTTGATCTTTCATCAGCGTTTGCTCGTTTACCGGAATGCCACCCATCATGTGCTTCGTCATATCTACCAGTTCGTCCGTAAGTGCTATCAATTCAAGAGAAGTTGCGAGGCCCGACTCCAGATAACCAACGTCGTGAATCAGATTTGCTCCACTGAATCTCGCCATCATGACCGACATTGTTGCCTCCGTTGCCGCCTGTTCATCCAGTAGCTTGGCGTCGGAACACCCGGCGTAACCCCAGGTTGGCATTTCGTAGTGTCGACCGATTTCGGCAACCGCCGTTTTCGTCAGCTGGAACTCCGGAGAACCGTAGCAAATCTGCATGTTCTTCATATCGAAATGATGTGGCCCCGCACCGTAGACAAAAGGTGCCCCGGGATTATTGAGCTGATGCAAAACCAGCGCACTAAGTATCTCCGCGTTGCAGAGAGCCATTTCCCCAGCCATGTTGATCGGTCCCGTACTACCCATCATCGGTGCGGGAGAATGAACTACCGGTAACTCCGCCTCGGACATCAACAATAATTTATCAAGGGCCGTTTCACTCTGGTGGAGCGGAGAGGTCGGTTCCGAATAAAGCAGCAGATTTGGTCGTCGACTCAAATCCTTTCGGCTCTCTCTCATGGTCGTCGCCATCTCGATTATCGACTCAAGGTCCTCCCGGTCGTCACATACAACCACCGAAGGCTTGGATGAATACTGTAACATATGGGCATACTGCCACTGATAGTTGGACATACCGTCCGGCTTGTCCTCCGGCATGCCGACGCTCATCAGAAAATCGATATTGTCCAGAGCATCTATTACCCTGTAAGAATCGCAGATATCCTCCGTCTCCCACTTTCTCGTTTCGCCGGTAAACGGATCGAGGTATTTTAAAGTATCCGAACCCGTGCCGAAGTAGGTTTCCGTTCCCTGGAGATTGATCGCCGGGTCTCCTCCTCGATCGGTCAAGACCACTCGTCCCGGGGTAGAAGATATAGCTTCCTCAACCATACCCGGCGGGAAGCGGACGAGGTTATCGTCACCGACGTAGGCACCGGCTTCTTCCAGCAATTCTAACCCCTGCTGGTGGTGAAACTTTACCCCGACCTCGCGGAGCAGTTCGAGAGACGAATTATGGATATCTTGGATCTGACTGTCGGAGAGCAAACTAAACTGGGGCGTATCGAAACTTGTATGATTTGAGTTCAATATTCTGGTTGCTTCATCTGCTAACATAGACTGACCTCCTGTAGGTTATAGTTGGAATACCTTTAGATATAGATATATTAGTAGCTAAGTTACTTCTTTCTTGCAGCGTATTTATCCTGAATTCGACCTAAATTACGCGCAATTTCTTCGTTTGCTGCTGCCGATTCTCCCTCGTCTTTCTCGATAAATTCTGAGAGATAGGCCTCTATTCGGTCGCAAAATGGCGAAATTTCTCCTGCTTCCCCTTTATTGAAAGGGTTTCTGTCCACAAAGCGGGGATACCAGCTCTCCTTGAAATTTTCCATGGTATGGCTATGAGAAACGAACTCTCCGCCCGGCCCCACTTCCTTGAGCAAATCGACGGCCAGTTCATCCTCCGCCCTCAGTCCCGTTATCGTATTACGAAGCAAATCAATTATCTCATCCATTACTACGATCATTTCCGGAATAAGGATTTTCGCGCTGCCGAACAGACCGACGTCATGAATTAGGTTCGTCCCGGAAAGCGCCGCCATATAGCTCGAGGAAAGAGCCTCGAGCACGGCCTGAGAATCGAATAGCCTCGAATCGCCCGTTCCCCCGGTTCCAAATACTGGAAGACCAAGCTGGTGACCGAGTTCGGTTATTGCGGACGACATAACATGGAGGTCCGGGGCTCCGTAGGAAAAATTGGCGGTTTCCATATCCATCAGGGAGGGCATGCCCCCCAGTACGAACGGGGCTCCGGGGTTAATCCCCTGCTGCAGGACCAGACCAAATAGCGACTCGGCGGCAGCCTGGGCTACTGCCGTCGGTGGATCCTGTGGTGCGGTAGCACCCATGGCCAGGAAAGGCGAATAAAGAAGGGGAATCTCCTCTTTCGCACAATATCGGACTTTTCGAACCGAGCTATCAGGGTTAACGAGCGGAGAAATTGGTTCGGCATAGTTGACGAAAAAAGGCTTTTCCCGAAAAGAATCTTCTGCCTTCGTCTCCGCCATCTCGTGGACTGCCTTCAGGTCGTCCAGACCCTCCGTAATTGCGACGAACGGCTTATCAGTGTTCAGCAAAACCTGTTTCGTTGCCACTATCTCCGCCATCCGGCTCGGGTGATCCGCGGCAAAACCGGCCGGCATCAGGAAGCTGATATTTTCCAGCTTATCTGCCAGACGGACTATCCGACCGATATCATCTTCCCGGCAATCCCTGTATGTTCCCTCTCGGGTGTCGAGAATATTCGGTCCATCTATGCTGGCCCCAAAATAACTCTTCCGACCCGCAAGAGAAAGCGCCTGGCCCCCTGCCTGATCGAAAATTTCCAGGGAACCGGGTGCGGATTCAATCGATTCCCTGACCAGCTCTTCCGGCAGGTAGACCCGGTCCCCGTCGATTTCCGCTCCGGCTCCAGCCAGAGCCTCTTTTGATTCCGGATCGGTCAGCTTCATCCCGACTCTCTCCAGAATCTCGTAAGCGCCGGCTTCTATCTTCTCCAGTTCGGAACGGTTTAACAAACGAAAACTTTTTGCTCTCAAAGGAGCGTAACTATTAGACACTAAAATCACCTATTTATACTGGTTATTGAAGAAGACCCATCCTCAAGCGTGATTTATGGAAAAGCCGTCGAGGAGGGGATCCGAATCTGAGGCAAGAAAGTAGTTTAAGCCGGTAATATAGGAAGACCCCGTAACTCTCGGAATTATGGTCCGGCGGCCATCGACCATCCCTTCCTCGGCAACCTGCCCCCGGAACTCCGTATCTATTATACTTCGGTAAAGCTTATCCTCTCCCGGCTCTAATTCCCCTTTCTCGTGTTCCCAGGCAAGCTGCGAGCAGGTTCCCGTTCCACAGGGGGACCTATCGATTACTGACCCTTCGTGGATTACGACGTTTTTGTTCGCGCCTTCACCCTCGACGAACCGAATGCGTTCCAGGGGCAGGTTACCGGTTTCCGGATGTCGTAGAGTAACGTCCTCCCGACGGTTAATTGTTTTCATTATTTCATGGGCGTAAGAATTTAGCTCATCCAGATTACCTGGATCAACAGTTAACCCCAATTCTTCCGCTCTCACTATGCCAAAGAAATTTCCCCCGAAGCTCAGAGCTACTTGGACTTTCTCTCCCTCATCCAGCTCCACTTCAAGGGTTTCCACGAAGTAAGAAGGTGTTCCAAATAAATCTACTCTGTCGACGCCTCCTCCCTCGCAATGTGCCACGGTCCTGACGAGTCCTGCTGGGGTGTCCAGTGTGATTTCGTTTTTACCCTCCCGGGCTTCCAGCAGATCCAATTCCAGCAAAACGGTGGCAACGCCGATAGAGCCATGACCGCACATGTCGGCGTAACCGGCCGGATAGGGGAACAAAACCCCGACGTCCGCCTCCGGTTCTACAGGACTCATTACGATAGCCCCAAACATTGCAGCGTGACCGCGTGGCTCCCGCATGGTCCGGGTCCGAAATACGTCGTCGTTATTCTTTATCCATTGCTGTCTCTTGACCATCGACGACTGTTCTGTGAGGTCCTCATCGTAACCTTTCAAAATGACGCGGATCGGTTCTCCGGCCGTATGAGCATCAACCGCTGCGGCAAAAGACTTCGATCTAATTTCTTCCAGCACACTATCAACTTTTTTCATAGCTTATCTCTATCGCCCTTATTCTATTTCTTTTCCTAATTTCAAACCTTCCGGGGTAAGCTTTTCTTCGGCCTCGGAAAGAAGCCAATCGAGCGTAACTGCAAGCCCGGCAGTAAGTAATGCACCCTGCAACATAAGGGAACCGAAGTTACCCGATTGCCCCCGCATAATTATCTCCCCCAGTCCGCCGGCGTTTATCAATGCGGCGATCGCCGCGGTGCCGACGCAGAGAATCGTCGAATAACGAATCCCGGAAACTATCACGGGAAGCGCCAGAGGTAGCTCTATCTTTCGGAATATTTGCAATCGGGACATTCCCATTCCCTTGGCTGACTCAATTATGCTCTGATCGATGTCCTCTATTCCAACTGTAGCATTTCGAAGGACGGGAAGAAGTGAATATATGAACAGAGCTATTATCCCGGGACGAAAGCCGATCCCGAAAAACGGTGACACCCCGGCAACCAGGGCCAGAGGAGGTATGGCAAGCCCCACGTTTGCTATTCCGGTCACCGGCGAGGCAAGGAATTTTAATCCCGGTCGTGTAATCAACAAACCCGCACTTATCCCGACTGTAATGGCCAGGAATTCGGCTATTCCGACGAGCTTTATATGTTCCCAGGTCCGAATCAGTAACTCGTCCCCTGAAGCCGGATCATACCAGCCCTGCGAGCCGTAAAGGGTATAATATATCGTCAGCCCTACCATGATGGTAATCAGTATCACCGACATTATCCGTTTTCCCTTCATCTTCCTCCTCCCTTTGATCGCCAGTTAAGTTTTTGCTCGATCCTCCCGGAGAGGAAGTCCAGCACTATAGCCAGAATGCTCGAAAATATTGCCCCGGTCAGGATCAGGTCAACTCTGAGGTTCCTGATACCCCGGAATATTGGGATACCAAGCCCTCCACCCCCGACAAAAACCGCCAGAGCGGCAATACCAACACTCATAACTATAGCGTTCCGCAGTCCGGCCATAATTACGGGGAAAGCCAGCGGCAATTTTACCCTGTAGAGTATCTCCCTGGAACTCATTCCCATACCCCTGCCCGCCTCGATAATCTCCGGACTGACTTCCTTAATTGCCGTATAAGTATTCTCTATTATCGGCATCTGAGCATAGAGAACCAGGGCGATGATAGCCGGAACCATTCCGACGCTCTGGACTCCCGGAATAGCTCCGAGCAGGGGAATCATCATCGTGTAAAGAGCTAGACTCGGTATGGTCAGCATGATCTCAGCAAGGTTTACTATTACATTGGCCAGTTCTTCCCGACCCTCTCCAGCAATATATACACCGATGCTGACCCCGAGGACCGTCGCGATTCCGGCCGCAATCCCGACCATTATCAGGTGCTCGATGATCCACTGAGAAATTAGCCCCCAGTGAGTATTTATGTACTGCCAGGTGGAACTAAATACTTCTTCTTCCATGGTATTACCTTCCAGTCATGCAAAATTAAGCTACCCCGGAAACCAATTCCCGGGGTAGCGGCAATTCGGTATAACTAACCCTCTATCAGGTCGTGCTCTACCAGGAACTCCTTTGCGACTTTCTTGGGGTCCTTCGGCGGATCGGAAAGATCGGCCTCGTGGTTCATCTCCATCATGGTTTTTCTGGCTGAGGGGTACTCGACGCTACCGCCCAGCATCTTTGGTTGCGGAAATGCTCCGGCCATATCCAGCAGTAACCCCTTGAGTTCCGGATACTTTTTCAGGGTGTCCGTCCTGACCACCGGAAAGAGATTGTAAGGCGGCCAGAAGCCCCTGTCGTCTTTTAGAACTTTCAATCCCATTGCTTTTGCGTGGGGATCGGTTCCGTAAATCATCCCTACAGTGGCTTTGCCCTGATCCACCTGCCGCATCGTCAGTCCGATCGACATCAGCTGTAACTTGCTCTGTTTGACTTCGAATCCATATGTTTCCTGGAGCGCGGGCAAACCGTCAGGTCTTTCGTAAAACTCGTTCCCGACTGCCCATTTTACCTGTTCTTCGTTATTTATATAACTAGCCAGGTCCGAAATAGTCTTGATGTCATGTTTGTCCGCCCATTCTCCGTCTACACAGAGGGCCCATGTATTGTTGACGTAAAGACCCTTCTCAGTAATCCACGTCAAACCATTCGGCTTGTCCAGAACTTTCAAAGTCCAGGGAAAGGCGTACCAGGGAACCCGGCCTTCGCCCTTATAAGCTCTTCCCAGGTAAGTCGTGTAGGCGGTACCATCGTAGGACATCATTATATCGATATCTCCGGATTCGACCCCGGCTCTGAGCGTCGGGCTCGGGAGGTTCTTCTTCAGCTGCACTTTGAACCCGTTATCTTCAAGCATAAGCTTGACCATCCAACCGACTATCCACTGTTCAGTAAAGTCCTTGGTGCCGACAGTTATCGTTCCTTTCGACTGGGCCGCACCCAGAAAAGCAAAGGAAGAAAGAACCAACGAGAATATCAACAAAAAGGCAAATGTTTTTTTCACTTTTACTTACCCTCCTTTTACTGAGGAATTAAGTTAAATCAATTATGCGAAAACTTGAGCTATACCAGAAAACTTAACCGGTAACCTGCCTACCACCTCCTTCTTCGGTGTATGTTTCTCCGATTACTTGCTGAAGGTCGTTGAAAGTCAAGATCCCTTCCAGCACGTTGTCGTTTCCAAGGACAGGTATGTTTGCAACATCTTCCTCAAGCATAACTGACAGGGCATCGGACAGAGCCGTCTCCCTGCCTACAGAGCCCACGTCCCTGCTTAGCACTTCTTCCATAGAGTCCACGGATTCTCCATCGAGGTCAGCTGCCCGGAT
Organism: Candidatus Bipolaricaulota bacterium; assembly: GCA_021735185.1. Classification (GTDB taxonomy): domain Bacteria; phylum Bipolaricaulota; class Bipolaricaulia; order M55B111; family M55B111; genus JAGXLP01. The sequence goes on along the minus strand of JAIPHN010000019.1, from coordinate 10,111 downwards.
CCAGCCCTGAAACCGCCCGGAATCGTCCGTCACGATGAGATAGTCCACGTCACTGCTTTCCATCTCTTCCCGCACTTCGCCTATATCACTGTCGACGCTTACCGTTTTCGGTGATGATTTCATTGCATCCCTGGCCCGCATAAGCCTCATGCTTTTCAGGGTTCTATCCGCGCCGACGAAGTCCCGAACAAACTGGTTTTTCGGTTGGGCCAGTAATTCTGCCGGTGGGGAATACTGAATTAGCTCTCCGTCTTTTAATAACGCTATCTTCGTCCCCATTTTGATTGCTTCATTTATATCATGGGTAACAAAGACAATGGTTTTCTGAATCTCTGCCTGGATCTTGAGAAATTCATCCTGGAGACTGTCTCTTGTAATCGGATCGATTGCCCCAAAGGGTTCATCCATCAACATGATCGGAGGATTGGCACCCAGGGATCTCGCCACACCTACACGCTGACGCTGACCGCCCGATAGCTCCACGGGGTATTTATCCATATGTTCGGCCGGATCCATCCCCATAAGTTCCAGCAGTTCGTCAGCCCTGTTCCGAGCTTCTTTTTTTGTCCAGCCCTTTAAGTGCGGTACTGTAGCAATGTTTTCCGCTACTGTCATGTGGGGGAATAATCCGATCTCCTGGATGGCGTAACCGATGTCCCGACGGAGTTCGTTTTCGTCCAGTTCCTGGTTATCCGTTCCGTCAATATATATTTTCCCCTCGGTTATTGGAATTAACCGATTTATCATCTTCATGGTTGTCGTCTTTCCACAGCCCGAAGGTCCAAGGAGGACGCAGAGCTCCCCCTCCTGAATTTGCAGACTGATGTCCCTGACGGCTTCAGTTCCATCAGGATAAATTTTCGAAACGTTCTCCAGTTTAATCATTCATTATCACCATTGGTTTTTTAGCTCCCTCCTTGAGTTCCTTCTCCATGTACTTCGGTAAACCTTTCTCGCAAGTAATCGAGATGAGAGCTTACTTCTTTTTTCATCTTGCTAGTATCTCCAACGACAAAGGCTCTGGCCAATCTCTTGTGTTCCCGACAATCCTTTTCCGGAGGGATATGCGCCTCCTTGGCCTTAGAAACTATCAACGGTAAAAGCAGTTCCATTACCCTGACCGCCATCGAGTTGTGGGTTGCCCTGGCAAGCTCCACGTGAACCTGAGTTGTATAATTAATTAACTCCTCGCCTCGATCCTGCGCCTCTTCCATTTCCTTCACGGCGAGTTTAACTCTCTTTATATCCTCTCCTGTAGCCCGCTGAATCGCCATAACTCCAATTTTCTTCTCAAGAATTTCTCTGAGCTCGACCATATCGAAGAAATCCTCTTCCTCGACGACCAGATCAAATAAGACGGAATTATCAATAGGAAGTTCATAACTGTCCCTGACGTAATAGCCTTTCCCCGCATGGGATTCAAGAATACCGAGGGCAACAAGAGCATGGAGAGCTTCACGGATTGAAGACCGACCTACGGCAAACCTCTCCCGGAGCTCTTTCTCAGAGGGCAACTTTTCTCCGGGACTGATTTCACCTTCTCTTATAGAGGAAGTTATTTCCTCTATGATCTGCTGCGTAATAGTTTTGTTCCTCTTGCCGAAGGAGCGAGAAGTACTTATGGCCATGAGCACATCACCTTTTTATCCACCTAATATCAGACCTGTTTGATATGATACCTGTTTGATAGGTTACTTATTTGGCATTATATAAATTCTGATTCTCCGTTTCAAGGAAAATTCGGTAGGCCCTGAAGCGATTAAATAAATCACCCCACCCCAAAGTAGAAACCTCTCTTAAAACAGTTTTTTGTTTACAGAAGAAGATCCAGCACCTGGCAGCCAATTCTGAACTGGTAATGTATTTGTGCCGACATCAAATGTCCGGAACGATTGACTGCTTGGTACCTCACGTTAAGCTAACCAGCTAATTCGCCCTGAGACTGGGCCTGGAGTTCCCTCGATCAGAAAGATGAAATTTATAGTAACGTAAGGAAGCTTACTTAAACTATAATCAAAACCCGTTAAGATATGAGTAACAGGGTTCAAGGATATTGCTGGTACCTAATTTGGTTCTAAACTAACTACAGGAGAACAAAATGTCCGGAAAAACGGTGAAAATAGAATCCAAATCCTCAGCCAGACCTTACGCAGGTAATTCCGCGCGAGCCTTTGAACCCGTAACGGATCAACCCGAGAGAAAAGACTGGTTAGCTAGTTCGAGATAGCTTAATTGCTGGATAAAAGAAAATAGTCATCCGTCTTTTTCGACCTAGATCGGAAGGTAAATTATGAATGGCATTAAGGGAAGAAACGTTCTGGTCACCGGAGGAAGTTCCGGTATAGGAAAGGCTTTAGCGGTGGAATTCGCCGATGGGGGTTTGACTCTTTACCCGGACTTTTCAACCCCATGGTCAGCAGGAGGCTAAAATGGTTGACGATTCTTACCTCGATATCGGGGATTACGCAATTATTGGAAATCTCGAAACGATAGCCCTGGTAGGAAAAAACGGATCGATCGACTGGTTCCCGGTCCCTCACATGGAGTCTCCCAGTGTCTTTGCCCGGATTTTGGATTCGAACAAAGGCGGGGGGTTTTCCATTGCTCCCACCCGACCGTTCGACTCTCACCAGAACTACATTTCGCAAACCAACGTCCTCAAAACCACTTTTCAGTCTACCCTTGGAACCGTCTCCGTCACCGATTACATGCCGATATATCCGGACGAACCAACAGGAGAAAAAGCGATATTAAGGAAGGTAGCGGGGAAAGAAGGAGCCACGGAAATCGGAGTCGATTTTAGACCCCGATTCGACTACGCCAGGACGGAACCAAGAATGACGGAAACGCGCGGAGCTATCGAGGCCAGTGCGGAGGGAACGGAACTAACTCTGGAGAGTCCGATCAAAGTTAGCCTGAATAAAGGTTCCGGAAAAGGAAGCTTTGAAGTGAAGAAAGGTGAGGAGTACTGGTTTTCACTTGAATACGGCAATAATCGGGAGAATGAATTCGACTACCAATCAACACTAGCTAGAACGAAGGATTACTGGAGGGACTGGGCTCATGACTGCGAAGAAGATTCCTGTGTATTTCGCGGTCCCTGGCACGAACTCATCGTAAGGTCAGGACTCGTGCTCAAGTTACTGACTCACCCGGAAACCGGAGCAATTGCCGCCGCCCCGACCACGTCCCTGCCCGAAGAAATTGGCGGTGTCCGCAACTGGGATTACCGCTTCGCCTGGATTCGGGATGCTTCTATGACGATCCAGTCTCTTTACAATCTCGGCCACGAGGAGGAAGCCAGTAACTACTTTGGCTGGCTGAGAAAGTTGAGCAAGGTCCATCAAGACCCATCCGAACTCCAGATAATGTATAGCCTGCACGGAAAAACGGACCTAAAAGAAGAAGAACTCGAACATTTATCCGGGTATAGAAATTCCTCTCCGGTAAGGGTCGGTAATGCGGCCTCGGATCAAAAACAGCTCGATATCTACGGAGAACTGATCAACGCTTTTTACGAAACCTGTCCAACTTACGGCGAAGAAATCAGGGCCGGGGATTGGGAGTTCATTCTCAAAGCAGCAAACCACGTTACAGAAGTATGGCGAGAAAAAGACGCCGGAATATGGGAGGTACGGGGAGAAGACCGTCACTTCCTATATTCAAAGCTAATGTGCTGGGTAGCGCTGGACCGGGCGATCAAAATTGGGGAGGGCTGGGAATTCGAAGGCCCCTTCGGAACGTGGAGAAAGGAGCGAAGTAAAATCAGGAAAGCGATACTTGAACAGGGTTACGATGAGGAAGCCGAATCATTCGTTCAATCCTTCGGTAGCAGGTCGTTAGATGCAACAAGCCTGCTGGTTCCCCTCGTCGGGTTTCTCCCGCCAGACGATCGAAAAGTAGAAAATACGCTCGAGACAACCATCGAACGACTGACTTCCCGGGACGGACTTGTTTACCGTTACGACGGCGACGACGGTCTGGAAGGTGAAGAAGGAGCTTTCCTCCTATGTTCTTTTTGGCTGGTAAGGGCTCTAACCGCGGCGGGACGAACCGAAGAAGCAAGAGAATACCTGAAAAACATCACTGACTACGCTAACCCGGTGGGGCTACTGGCCGAAGAGGTCGATCCTTCCACGGGCAAACAGCTGGGGAATTTTCCCCAGGCCTTCAGTCATATCGGACTGATCAATAGCGGACTCTTCCTTGGTCAAGCCCTCGGGAGAGAAATTAATGAACTTTCAAACTCGGAAACGGCTGCGGATTGATATTTTTACTTAAAAGAACAAGTGTTACTTTTTACCCAGGAGGTAAAACATGGTTTCAAATGACGGACAATCGAAATACGATGCGATAGTTATCGGTTCCGGACAGGGGGGCACGCCATTATCCCATTACCTGGCACAGCAGGGTCTGGATACGGCCCTGATCGAGAAAAAGCACGTCGGAGGAACCTGTGTCAACGAGGGATGTACCCCGACAAAGACGATGGTTGCCAGCGCCCGGGTTGCCCACATTGCCGGTCGAGCAAACGATTATGGTGTTAACACGGGAGATGTTCAGGTAGAGCTATCCGAGGTCAGAAAGAGAAAGCGAGATATAGTCGAGAGCTTCAGAGAGGGAAATCTGAAGCGGATAAAGGACGAACCGAGACTCGTTCTAATCCGTGGTACCGGCTCTTTTGTCGGACCTCATAGTTTAAATATAAAGAGAGAAGACGGCGAAACGAGTAGAGTTCAGGCGGATAGGATCTTCATCAATACTGGAGCCAGACCTTCCGCACCGCCAATAAAAGGACTAGAAGAGGTAAACTATCTGGATTCGACCTCGATTATGGAACTCGGCGAGGTGCCCGAAAAGCTTTTGATCATCGGCGGGGGGTATATAGGAGTGGAATTCGGTCAGACCTTTCGAAGATTCGGAAGTGAAGTTACGATATTCCAGAGGAGTTCACAGTTACTTCCACACGAGGACAGGGATATTGCTGCTGAAGTAGAGGATATTCTGGAGGAGGACGGAATAAACGTAGAACTAAACAGTGAAGTTGAAAGAGTGGAAGAAATGAGAAATGGAAAAGTACAAGTTATGGCTTCCGGCGACGGGGAAAACGTAAGACGGGAGGGAAGCCACCTCCTGGTAGCGGCCGGTCGGGCACCAAATACCGACGAGTTAAACCTGGAGACTACGGGAGTTAGGACCACGGATCGGGGTTACGTTATGGTCAACGAAAAGCTGGAAACCGATCAGGAAGGTGTCTATGCCCTGGGTGACGTTACAGGTGGGCCCGCCTTCACACACATTTCTTACGACGACTTTCGAGTTCTTCGAGATAACCTATTCGGGGACGGCTCCGGGACAACCCGGGATCGACTTGTACCCTACACCGTGTTTATCGACCCACAATTGGGTCGGGTCGGCCTGACCGAAAAAGAGGCAAGGGAAGAGGGCTACGAAATAAAAATCGCAAAGATGCCGATGAGTAAGGTCGCAAGAGCCCTGGAAGTGGACGAGACTCGCGGAGTTATGAAGGTAATAATAAACGAGGAAACGGAGGAAATTCTCGGAGCGGCAATACTGGGTATCGAAGGGGGCGAGATCGCTTCGGCAATTCAGATAGCTATGCTGGGTAACCTATCCTACAAAACACTAAAGGAAGGTGTCTTTGCTCACCCAACTCTCGCGGAATCGTTAAACAACTTGTTTGCTAACGTCGATTAACCAACTGCGGTAATTAATTTTGAAGCTACCCGAATTATAAGGATACTCCGGCGTAAAACTTCCGGAACCTATCGTACATTAGTTTAATCTGACTTTACGGCAGGAGCTACGCAACTACCGAGAGGGAGTTGTATCCGAAGGAATATGTAATGGACTGGTGCTGGAAGGAATGTATAAGCCCGTGGGAACAGACTTAACACCAGAGCAAAAAAACTTTATAATAGTGGAAACCTTTTATTGTAATGAGGATATCCATGAAAAATACCTGTGATCTACTCTGGCAGCTCAAACAATTCGACCTTTTATCCCAGCTAAAAGAATCTCAGCTCAAAGAACTTAGCTCCTGGATCAAGGATCGTGAATACAAGAAAGGTGAGCTAATTTATCTCCCCGGAGAACCGAGCGAGTCGGTTCACTTTCTCAAAGAAGGCAAGGTCAAACTCTCTTATCTGGGTCCGGAAGGTAAAGAGTTTACAGTATCTATCCTCGCCAAGGGGGAACCGTTTGGCGAAATGTCCGTAGTTGGTGAAGAAGATCGGAGCCTCAAGGCCGAGGCCCTGGCGGACGTCGTCCTCTGTACGGTATCGAAGCGAGATTTTCTCCACTTCGCCGATCAGACCCCCGAACTCTCCCTGAAAGTCGCCAAAAAAATCGGCCAGCACCGGCGCGAGATTCAGAACAGTCTGGCTGATTTGCTGTTCAAGGACGTTCCCACAAGGTTAGCCGGGACTCTTCGGAAACTCGCATCCGACTATGGTGAAAAGAACTCAAAAGGAGTCGAGATAAAACCTTCCTTTACCCACGAGGAGATCGCGCAGTTAATCGGCTCCACCCGGGAGACAACTACGGCCAATCTCAACAAATTTGAATCCGAGGGCCTGATAGAGAAAGGTAGAGGGAGTATCTTAATCAAGGACGTAAATGGCTTAAAAACCAGAGCCTCCAGAAATTAAAGAGTATCACCAAAAAAATTAGTCCTTCTCTCCCCGGATACAAAAAAAGAGTTATTTTTTACATTTTCTCATTTTATCTCCTCTAACGTAAGCAAGCTTACATAATTACTTTAACCGGTCAGGTATGGTTAATATCGAAGAAGAATAAGGTTCGAAAAGCTCAAAGTAGAGTTAGAAAATACTCTGATTACGAGGAGGTAATCATGAAACGAATGAAAGCACTTAGAACACTGACAGTAGTTTTGTTCGCCTTTGGACTCGTGCTTGGTATCGGGTCGGTTGGTTTGGCCGAAATGGAAGACGATATGGCCGAAAGCAAAACCACAGTCACCGCCAGCGGTGAGGGGTTATGGATGTATCCCGGAGTCAGGAAGCTGAATCCGGAGGTATTTGGGACCCCGGAAAATCCGAAAGCCCTGGAGGCATTGCCCCTGGACCAGCGGAAAGTAAGTGAAGACGGTGAAAAATTCACGACGACAAAACAACCGGGACCTTTTTCAAATAAAGTCGCTCCTTCGGAGGGTGAACTTTCGTTGACAATATGGGACAGAACACCGTTCGACAGCAAGCAGTCAAAGGACAAAGCCGAATTGGAGGCCACTTTTGAGGATCCGTCAGGAGAGAATACTTACAGAGTGGAATTAAAGAAACTGATCCCGGTCGGTCCTCATCACCAGTTCTTCGGCGGAGCTGCTTCAAACGTCTGGATGCACGGCTCAACTGGAATAGGTGAACCGTTTATGCCGGCCACCTTCAGTTACGTCACCCTGTGGGGCTTCGGTGACTTCTACAGAAACGGTGAAAAGCTTGACGAAAAGAGATTAATCCACGTAATGCTCACCCCGAAAATGAGAAACGAGGATAACGAGCTGGGCTTTGGTATAGCAAATCGGGACAAGCTCGAAATACACTTTATCATGCCACCGACAAAGGTGATGCAAGGTCACCCGGAAACAGTACCCTTACCGACAAAACTGGTTCTGCCCAACGGAAAAGAACAGCCCTTCATTCACTATAACTTCTATGGAAATATCGAGGTCGACGGAAACAAATACCTGGATTAAAAAGCTATAGCGACTATCTTTCAAGCTATCTAAAAAAGCTAAGGGCCACCCCGAAAGGGGTGGCTTTTTAATTGAATGCCCCCGGCTTTCAGGTTGGCTCAAGTGAACCTTTTTCTTATCATCGTCCCCGTGGCATGATCGGAGGGGGCTATTTCGATGCGGGACTATCTAAAAAAACTACGTCAGTTCAGACCTTCAGCTAAATTTTTTCTTTTGGCCACCGTTTTCCTCGGTCTTTCCGGAGGAATTAGAAGAGTGGCAAGAAATCTTTACTTTCTCTCCCTGGGTTTTAACGAAAGCTTTATCGGCCTGGTGATTGGAGTAGGAACTTTCACGGGACTTGCCGTCGCTCTGCCCGGCGGGCATTTCGGGGACCGTTTCGGGCCAAAGAAATCTCTAATAGGCGCAACAATTCTGGGAGCTGGAGGGATCGCCCTTCAGGGGATTCCATTTCGGATACCGATAATAATCGGTGCATCACTCAACCGCGTGGCCTGGTCGGTCTTCTTTATCGTCGGTCCTGCGCTGCTAACTCAGGAAAGCAGCACCAAAGAGCGAACGCACCTGTTCAGTACTTTCAGCTCAGTTAGGCGTCTGGCATTGATTCCTGGCGCCCTGCTGGGAGGTTACATGCCCGGTTTACTCGGGCGATTATTTCAACTTGGTGGCGAGACCCCTCTTTCCTACAAGATGACGATATTCATCCAGGCTTTTGCAATGGCGGCAGCGTTAATACCTTTACTGTTGATAGAATCCAGTCCCAGGTCCGAGTCGGAGATCGAAACCCCGGCGAGTTCTTATAATATGGATTTCTTAAAACAGGACTTACCGAGGAAGATTTTAATCCCGTCACTCCTGATCGGAACCGGGGCAGGAATGATATTCCCCTTTTTGAACGTCATCTTCGAGCATTACGGGGCTAGCACGGAAACCATCGGGTGGATATTCACCGTACAATCTTTACTAACAGGACTTGTGGTCCTGTACGCTCCAAACCTTTCAAAAAGGTGGGGCAAAGCAAAGGGGGTAGCCCTAAGCAGGATAATTTCCATTCCGTTCCTGCTGGTCGTTGGCTACGCCGGTAACGTACCGATAATGGCCGGAGCACTGATGATCCGGAGCAGCCTGATGCGGCTGGCCAGCCCTTTACGCAATAATTTACTGATGAATATAGCCCGGCCGGGAGAGCGCTCGAAGATAAACGGTCTGCGCCAGGTGGCTTCTCGGCTGGGGCGGACAGCTGCCGGTCCTCTGGCTGGTTGGATCCTATCGAACGTTTCCTACAGCCTTCCATTTCTATTAACTTCGATACTTTACGCGGTGGGCAGCAGTTTGTTTTACTTCGCCCTTCATCCACTCGAGCTTAAACACGAAAGGGAAAAAGGAGAATAAAGGCTCAAAACCGGCCAACTGATACGTAGCCTCCATAACGAAACCGGCCTACCGATCCCGAACTGGATATTTGGAAAACCACTTGAAAAAATCACCGGTTGAATTATAATTATGTGATCATAATCACAAACACAAATAGGATTCCATTTAATCTTTATCCGTAATTAGAACGAGAAATAGAACAGAACTCAAAAGATCATGTTAATTGACTTCACGCCAGGAAAATCACCTATACCTAAATTTAGCGGTTTTATCAGGTTAGCTGAAAGTTTAAAGTTGCTTATAATACTTATTTTAAAAGCAAGAGTTGGTACAGCACCCAGATGAGAAATGTAACTTGGAAATATAAGCTACCATTAAACGGGCCAGGCAGCCTTACCGGAGGGAAGTCAAAAACCTTGAGTCAGGTTCCGGAGCTCATCTGGGTGCTGGTTGAAAGTTTTGGGAGAGTGACTTGATTTACCACTTTAGATACCACCCAATGGGTGGAGATCAATAAGTTTCTCAAAGAGTAGGGATATCTCCTTGCAATCTGAGTTAGAAGTTGATCTTAAGAGAGAATCGCACGATTTAGGTTATAAGTTTTTGAAATTACCTAAAACCCAGGAGGGATTTACATGGTAAAGGTCGGCATAAACGGATTTGGCAGAATTGGTAGAGCGTATTTTCGGATCGCTCGGGAGAACCCGGAAATCGAGATAGCAGCGCTAAACGACATTCAACAGAGCCCGAGACAGGCAGCTTACCTGCTCAACTACGACTCGGTATACGGCGGCTACGAAGGAGAAGTAACCTACGACGATGACGGGCTTACCGTAGACGGACAGGACTACCCGCTTCTCTCGGTGGAGGATCCGACGGATCTTCCCTGGGATGATCTGGGAGTGGACGTTGCCCTGGAATCCACCGGAGTCTTCCGCCACTACGAGAATGCGGAGAAACACCTGACTGCAGGAGCGGAAAAGGTGCTTCTTTCCGCACCGC